>JBEBXE010000438.1:0-3006 GCA_040391705.1 Aerobium aerolatum | reverse complement strand
GGGCGATCGTGAGTTGGCGTCTTCCGACAGAAACCTGAGCGTTTACCTCGCGCACAGAGGCGAGCTTGTCGACTATGCGACGGCGATCGTCGGCGACCGTTCGCGTGGCGAGGACGTGGTGCAGGAGGCCTTCCTGCGCTTTCGCTCCTCCGCCGGCGAGCGGACGCTCGACGAGCCTCTCGGCTATCTGCGCCGCATCGTGCGCAACCTCGCCATCGACTGGACGCGGCGTCTTTCCAGTGAGCGCCGGACCGTCGATGACAAGGCGGAATACGGCTCCATTGCTGCCGACCGGCCGTCGCCGGAAGATGCGCTGGTCTCGCGCGACGAACTGCGTCTCGTCATGGAAGCCATGGCCGAGTTGCCCGAGCGGACCCGCATTGCCCTGATGATGCACCGCTTCGACGGTTTCAAGCTCAGGGACATAGCAGCGCATCTCGGTATTTCCGTCGCACTTGCCCACGCGCTGGTTTATGAGGGGCTTGAACATTGCCGGCGGCGGCTTGCGCGAGGTGGGTGAGTGGCGTCGTCTTCCGGCATTTCTGAAAAATCGCCCATGTCATGCGTTCTATAGGTGAAGGCATGGAAACGCGGACAGCCGGCAGCAACGTTGCCGCAAAGTCATCCGGAGACGTTGCGATTCACGAAGCCGAAAACCCGAACAGGCCGAAAGACGAAGCGCTGCGCTGGCTGATCGCCTTGCAGGAAGAGCCGGACGACGCGGCTCTTGCCGCGCGCTTCGAGGTCTGGCTGGCGCAGGACGAGGCCAATGCTCGCGCCTGGGCGGAAGCGAGCCATGTCTGGGGCGTGCTCGGCGCGGCGGAGCCTGCTCTCGAGCGCCGCTACCGCTCGCCGGAAGCCACACGCGCGAAAGGCCGCCGGCCTGCAGTCCGCCGCCGCGGGCGGTTTGCCGCTGCCGCGGCGATGGGCATTGTCGCCCTGTTTGCACTGGTGCTGCTGCAGCCTGCGCTCACGATCTGGATGATGGCTGATCATGCTACAGGCGTGGCGGAAACCCGCGCGATCCGGCTCGATGATGGCAGCGTGGCCTGGCTCGGCGCCGAAAGCGCCATTCAGGTTTCATTCGACGAAACCACCCGGCGCGTGACGCTTCTGTCAGGCGAAGCATACTTCGAGGTTCAGCGCGACGCCGGCCGTCCGTTCCGCGTCAGTGCCGACGGGGTCACCACCACCGTTCTCGGCACCGCCTTCGATGTGCGCTCCGATCCCGATGCCGTTTCGGTGGCCGTCAGTCATGGCAAGGTTGCGGTGGCATCGGCAAGAGCGCCCGGCATGGCGACGGATCCGCTGGAAGCCGGTGACTGGATCAGCATAGACCAGACCGGCCATGCAGAACGGGGCAGGGCCGATCCGGAACTGGCAGGGGGCTGGCGATCGGGCCTGCTGGTGGTGCAGGACCGGCCGGTGGAGGAGGTGGTGCGGGTGCTGGGCCGCTATCAGCGCGGGCGCATCATCATCACCGGCTCCGGGCTGGCTGCGCGGCGCGTTACCGGCATCTACGATCTCAATGCGCCAGCCGAAGCCTTGCTGGCGGTGGCCGAAACCCACGGCGCCACCGTGCGCCGCATCAGTCCGTGGCTGACCGTGGTGTCAGGCTGGTAGCCGCCGCTACCCGGTTCCTATCTCCCTGAAGATCCTGAAATTTTTCTGCGCCACAAAAAACCTGAGCATTTTTCTCTGAAAAAAAGCCGGGCTGCTTCGTCCTTTCACTGAAAGGGCACGGCTGGGATTTGCGTGTCCGGGAAACAGCAGGGCGATGGGGTGTGGAATGGTCGGGGAAAACTGTCACGGCGGAGCAAGGCGCAGGCTCGGCGCGGCGTTGTTGCTGAGTACGGCGCTGGTTTCGGTGCTGCCCGCCGGTCCGGTTCTGGCGCAGCAGGCCGCGACTGCACAGGAGCAGCGGAATTTCGACATTCCCGCCCAGCAGCTTTCGACCGCCCTTGTGCTTTATGGCCGTCAGGCCGGGTTGCAGGTCTCCGTCGATGCAGCGGCTGTGCGTGGCGTCGCTGCGCCCGAGGTTCGTGGCAGGCTGACATCCGGTGCCGCGCTGGAGCGCCTGCTTGAAGGCAGCGGTCTGGCCTATCGTCTCAATGGCCGGGCGGTGGTGATCGCCGGTCGCGGCACCCTTGCAGCGAACCCCACGGATGGCGCCGGGGCTGTCGTGCTGGAAACGATTGACGTCACTGGCGGAACGGGTGGGGCGGGCCTGCGCGGTTCCGCCTGGCAGCCGTCTCCCGACGAAATCTACGAAACGCCCGCCTCCGTCGCCAATATCGATGCCGGCACCATCACCAGTCATGGTCACAATCTCAACAATGCCGTCCGTTCGGTTGCGGGCGTGTATAGCTGGGAGAATGCAGCCCAGCCGGGCATGGCCGTCAACATTCGCGGGCTGGAAGGCATGGGCCGCGTCACCAGCACCATTGACGGCGTGCGCCAGAACTACCGTTTCACGGGCCATGGACCCGCCGGTTACACCTATGTGGAGCCGTCGCTCATTTCCGGCATCGACATCACCAAGGGTGCCATCGCCACCGCCGGCGGTGCCGGCACGCTGGCTGGTGCCGTCAATTACCGCACGCTTACCGTCGACGACGTGCTTTTGCCGCATGAGAAGGCGGCCGCGCAGATCACGGCCACTTTCGGCGGCAACAAGAACGACGACATGTCGATCACCAAGGCCGGCGGCGTGCGATTCGACCTTGCCGGAAACGAGAATGGCGGCAGCGTCTTCGGCGCGGTCAACCTCACCAGCGTCGGCAATTACGAGGATGGCGACGGCACGCTGGTCAACAACAGCTGGCGCGATGTGAAGTCGGGCCTTCTGAAAGTTTCCCTCAGCCCGAACGACGAGCATCGCCTCGATCTTGGTGGCGTCTTCTACACCACTGACTTCGTCGCCAATTTCTATGGGCAGACGGTGACCAACAAGACCTTCACCGCCAAATACGCCTACACGCCCGACAGCAATCTGATCGACCTGCG
>JBEBXE010000437.1:0-3017 GCA_040391705.1 Aerobium aerolatum | reverse complement strand
CTTCGGAGGGCAGCACTCTATCCAGCTGAGCTACGGGTGCATCCGAATAGACGTCCCTCTTAGACGATCCAAAACCGGGCATCAACGGGGGAGATGCGGAAAGATTGCGATTGGACGGATTGTTTGCAGTCGATGTCACAATTTGGCTTTGACGAAGACGTCGTAGCGCGTGCTTTTCCCCAGGATCTGATGGGATGGCTTGGGCAGGGTTGGCATCGGCTCTGCGCGGAGCGGCCATTTCAGCACGACGCGGTTTTGGGCGGCTTGCAGGGCGACCTGCATCAGGTGCGCGGCGTCGGGGTCGGTGCCGACGATCTCGCGGATCAGCCGCATTTCCTTCTTCACCAGCGCCGTGTTGCCGCGTGGCGGGTGCATCGGGTCGACCAGCACCACTTGCGGGTTCAGTTGCGGCAGCAGGGCGCAGGAATCGCCGTGGAGCAGCGTCATCCGCGCCACCGTTTCGGCGTAGCGGCCTCCCTCCGCCCGGGCGCGCTCGAGCCCTTCGGCAAGCAGGTCATGCATGGCCGCCGAGCGCTCGATGAGGGTGACATGGGCGCCAAGCGATGCCAGCAGGAACGCATCGCGGCCAAGGCCGGCAGTCGCGTCGACGATGTCCGGGGTCACGCCGCGCGACAAGCCGGCGGCTTTCGCCAGCGCCTGTCCACGCCCTTCGCCGGAGCGAAAGCGGTGACCGACCACGCCGCCGACGAAATCGACGATCAGGGGAGATTTATCGAGGTGTTGCGCCATCGCCGGGCTCAGAACGGTACAGGGGCGGTGAACGTGACATCCGTGCCGTCCGGATGCCGGAAGCTGAGTTCTTCGGCGTGGAGAAGCAGGCGGTTGGCGGCGGACAGAGCTGCGCCGTCGGCATAGAATTCGTCGCCGAGGATGACATGGCCCAGCGCCTTCATGTGCACGCGCAACTGGTGGGTGCGCCCGGTCAGCGGGAAAAGGCGCAGGCGCGTGGTGGTGTCGCCATATTCGAGGACGCGCCAACGCGTCTGCGCCGGCTTGCCGTGGGCATGGTCGACGCGATGGCGGGGTTTGTTGTCGGGGTCGATCGCCAAGGGCAGGTCGATCATGCCTTCTTCAGCTTCGACCCGACCCCAGACCACGGCGACATAGGATTTTCTGGTGGTGCGCGCTTCGAACTGCGCTGCCACTGCGGCATGCGCCTTGCGATTGAGCGACATCAGCACCACGCCGGACGTGTCCTTGTCCAGCCGATGAATGATCAGGGCTTGGGGGAATTGTTTCTGGACGCGGGTGGCCAGACTGTCCGCAAGGGCAGGGTGGCGTCCGGGCACGGACAGAAGGCCGCTCGGCTTGTCGAGTACAAGCAGGTCCGCGTCGCGATGGAGGATCGAAACGTAAGGCTCCAGCGGCGGATGATAGACGGGAACGACATCTGACAACGAATTCATGGCGGCCCTCTACCATGAATTGCGCGGCGTGGAAAACTGCGGTGTCGACTGCCGATCGAGCAAAAAGCCGCGCTTGGCGCGACCTTGCTTGTCGAATGGCGCAGGCATCTGGTGCCGGCTGCTGCGCCGGAACCTGTCAGTTCGAAACGAGCACCAGGCCGGGGACGCGCTCCATCAGGGCAGGGTCCTTGAGCACGAAGTCGAGATTGATGCGCGCAAGCCGGGCGTGCTCGCGCGTGACCGCCTCGGCGCGCGCGCCTTCACGCATTTCGATGGCGTGGGCGATGGCGCGATGCTGCATCTGGCCATAGACCAGCGAGGCGCGGAAGGCCGGGACGCTGGTCTGCGCATTGAGAAACGCACTCGGGCCGGAGAACGGCAGTTGCATGACGCGTTCCAACTCGCGCTGGACGATGCGGCTGCCGGAGAGGTCGCCGAGCATGTCGTGGAACTGGGCGTTGAACGCCATGTAGCCGTCGAGATCCATGCCGTCGACCGGACCTGCCACGGTGGCGTCGAGTTGCTGCACCAGATGGCGCAACGCTGCCTGCCGGGCTGGCGTGATGCCACGCTCGGCTGCCAGCCGTGCTGCTGTGCCTTCCAGCACGCCGCGAAGTTCGATGGCGTCGGCCACGTCGGCGACCGAGAACTGGCGCACCGAATAGCCGCCGGAGGGAATGGCTTCGAGAATGCCTTCCTGTTCCAGCCGCGCCAACGCGGCGCGGATCGGTGTTCGCGAGATGCCGAGATGTTCGCTGACGCTGATTTCGGACAGCCGCTCGCCGGGCGCGATGGTGCCGGAGAAAACGAGGTCACGAACGCCGAGAACGGCCTTCAAAGTCTGCGATGATCCTTTTTCCTGACGCACGCTTTCGCCCATCTCCAGTTTCTCCCTCGTATGCAATCGATGCGAAGCCGCACGGTGGAATCCCGTTGAGGCTTGATCGAAGGCGTTCAGACCGCAGATCAGCCTAGCACAACCGCGCGCGTGGTACACGGTGTATACAAACCGGCGTGTTTTGCCGGCCGAATCTCGTGTTGAAACGACACGCAAGGGCCTGGTGCGCTGTGCTGAGTTGCGGTGGATGGGCCAAGATGACGGAGGCCGAATACTGGCTTTTTTGACGTGTGCCGGGTGATGGTTTTGCGGAAATGCTTGCCATCGGACGCTGGGTCCGCTAAACAGCGCGTCATGAACAGACGCAGCGCCACCTTCATTTCCCGTCCGACCGCTTTTGCGGGCGAGACCGCGCGCGCTCTTCTCTCCACCCTTCTGCTTCTCGGCCTTAGCGGCGATCGCCGGGCTCGCTAAAGGAGCACCCGGCGGTCGATAGCCGACGCTGGCGACTGCGCTCCTTGCTCGAACTGAGAACCCGAAAACGAAGTATTGGCGACAGAATACGACCGTGATGGGCGTATGGCGCCGGAGGATGGATCATGAACGAACAGGCCCGAATTGTCGCTGCCGCCCCGAAGAAGGGGATGGCCGATGCCGCACAAAAATATCATTCCTACCCGCTGATCGATCTCAAGGATCGCACCTGGCCGAGCAAGCGCATCGAAAAGGCGCCGATCTGGTGCTCGGTCGAT
>JBEBXE010000436.1:0-3022 GCA_040391705.1 Aerobium aerolatum | reverse complement strand
CGCCTGGTGGACGGCATCCAGCGCTGGGCATTGCTGGAAAGCCCCTCCAACCGCCCCGACCACGTCGATCGACTGGTTTCGCTGGCAGCGCAGGACTACGCGGCAATCGGTGCCGACTGCAGCCGTCCGGACCTTGGCCCCAATTGCGCGCGTCCGCTGATCGCACGCTTCAATGCGGGCATTGCCGGAAAGACCCAGCCGCGCATTCTCATCGTCGGACACCTCGACACCGTTCATCCGGTCGGCAGCATCGACGGCCCGATGCCGGTGCGCGTCGACGGCAACCGCCTGTACGGTCCCGGCGTCATGGACATGAAAGGCGGCAACTATCTGGTGCTGGACGCGCTGCGACGGATGCATGAGGCGGGAACCCTGCCTGCAGTTCCCATCACGGTGCTGCTCAATACCGACGAGGAAATCGGCAGCCCCTACAGCCGCGACCTGATCGAAGCCGAAGCCAGGGCACATGACTGCGTGCTGGTGCCCGAACCGTCGCGTCAAGGCCATGCGGTGATCGGGCGTTTCGCCTTTGCGCGCTTCATCGTCACCACCCATGGTGCGCCGGCCCACGCCGGGGCTGACAATGCGTCGGGCCACAGCGCCATTCGCGCCATGGCACGGCTGATCGAGCAGATCGAAAGCCTGACCGACATGCAGCGCGTCGTTTCCTTCAATGTCGGCATCATTCATGGCGGCGAATTCGTCAATGTCGTGCCGCTTTCCTGTTCGGCCGAAGTGCTGGCGGTGGCTGATACGGAAGAAAACCTCGCCTATGTCCGCAAGGTGATGGCGGAGTTGGAAAGCCCATCGCCCGGCGTACGCCTCGAGGTCGAAACCGGACCTGAGCGGCCGCTGTTTTTGCCCGGGACCGGCACGATGAGCCTGTTTGCAACTGCGCAGCAGATCGCCGCCGACCTGGGCCTGGCGCTGACCGGACGTGTCTCGGGCGGCGGCAGCGACGGCAATTTCACCGGCGCGCTGGGCATCCCGACTCTCGACGGTATCGGCGTCGCCGGAAAAGGCCCGCACACCCACGACGAACACCTCGAAATCGACACGCTCGCCGTGCGCTCGCTCGTGATCGAACAATTGATCAGCGCCATCGCCGACGGGCGTGTTCCCCTCGCCTGACACTGCAATCCAAGAGTAATTTTATGCTTCTCAACTCACTCGTCGAAATGGACCGGCAACACCTCGTCCATCCGGTTCTTTCCTATCGCGGCCACGAGGCGCGGGGCGCAACCATCCTCGCCTCGGCGGAAGGGGTTCGCGTCCGCGACACCGAAGGCAACAGCTATCTCGACGGCTTCGCCGGATTGTGGTGCGTCAATGCCGGCTACGGGCAGAAGAGCATCACCGATGCGGTGACCGCGCAACTGAACACCCTGCCCTACGCCACCGGCTATTTTCACTATTCCAACGAACCGGCGATCCGTCTTGCCGGCCGGCTGGCCGAACTGGCTCCTGGAACGCTCAATCATGTCTATTTCAGCCTCGGCGGCTCCGACGCCATCGACAGCGCCGTGCGTTTCATCCGCTATTACTTCAACGCGCTGAACAAGCCCGAGAAGACGGCGATCATCTCGCTCGAGCAGGGCTATCACGGCTCCAGCAGCACCGGCGCCGGCATCACCGCTTTACCATTGTTCCATCAGGGGTTCAGCCTTCCCTTGCCGCACCAGCACAAGATCCCGACGCACTATGCCTACCGCAATGCGGCGGGCAGCGATCCGGCAGCTGTTATCGCCGTTGGGCTGGATACGCTGCGCACCAAGGTCGAGGAACTCGGTGGGCCGGATCACGTCGCCGCCTTCTTCTGCGAGCCTGTACAGGGTTCCGGTGGCGTCATCGTCCCACCCGCGGGCTGGCTGGAAGCGATGCAGGCCGAGTGCCGCAAGCTCGGCATCCTGTTCGTCGTCGATGAAGTGATCACCGGGTTCGGACGCATCGGGCCGCTGTTTGGCTCGGAGGTCTACAACCTCACCCCTGACATTATGACCATCGCCAAGGGGCTGACATCAGGATACGTCCCGATGGGCGCGACGTTGCTCAGCGACGAGATCTACCAGACCATCGCCGATCACGCCGGGCCAACCGCAGTCGGCCATGGCTACACCTATTCGGCGCATCCGGTCAGTGCAGCTGCAGGTCTTGCAGCGCTGGAATTGTATCTGGAAGGCGGGCTGCTGGAAAACGGCCAGGCATCCGGCAAGCACCTGATGGCGACGCTGGCGTCGACATTCGCGGATCATCCGATGGTGGGTGAAGTACGCGGCGTCTCGATGCTGGCTGGCATCGAAGTCGTTTGCAATCGCGACAGCCGGGCGCTGTTCCCGGCAGAGCTAGCAGTAGGTGCGCGCCTCGCCGAGGCTGGAACCAAGAACGGCGTGATCTACCGCGCGTTTCCGAATGGCACCATTGGACTGGCACCGAGTCTGACCTACACCATCGCCGAGATCGACGAACTGGTCGATCGCGTCAAGACTTCGCTGGATACGGTGATGGAACAGCCCGACATCCGGGCTGCGCTAAAGTCTTAATCTCCTGATCGCCGTGCGTCCGAGAGGGCGCACGGCGATCAGGACTGTTCTTACAGCTCGATGCGAGCGCCGCCGTCTGCATCAAACAGATGGATGTCCGATGCCGGAATGCCGAGGCTGATCTTGTCGCCGGCGCTGACCTTCATGCGCTTGCGCAGCAGCACCACCAGTGGCTGGCCGGCGACACGCACCAGCAGCTGCGTGTCGGGACCGGTCGGCTCGACCACCTCGACGATGCCGTCGAAGCCGCCATCCTGAGGCACGATCGACTCAGGGCGCGCGCCCCACAGCACCTCGCGGCCGTCCAGTGCGCTCCCGTCGCTCACGGCCGGAAGTCGGGTGCCGTCTTGCGCCACCACCATGCCGCCGTTCATCGTTCCCTTGATGAAGTTCATCGCCGGAGAACCGAGAAAGCCACCGACGAATGCGTTCGCCGGGCGGTCGTACAGATCGAGCGGCGCGCCTTCCTGCTCGATCCGGCC
>JBEBXE010000435.1:0-3027 GCA_040391705.1 Aerobium aerolatum | reverse complement strand
CCACCGATCTGCGCCGAGCCCTGCGAAGCCAGCGACAGCGGAAACAGCCGGTCGGCTTTCTCCGCCGCATCGTGCAGGCTTTGCAGGATGACGCCGGCCTCGGCGGTGATGGTGTTGGAGGCCAGATCGATTTCACGAATGGTGTTGAGGCGCGACAGCGACAGCACGATTTCGTGCCCGCTGGCATCCGGCACCTGCGCGCCCACCAGACCGGTGTTGCCACCCTGCGGCACGACCGGGGTGCGCGTTTCCGTCGCCAGCCGCAGGATCGCGCTGACTTCCGCGACCGAGCCGGGGCGCAGGACCAGCGGCGTCGTTCCCTTCCACAAGCCACGCGGCTCGACGAGGAAAGGCACAAGGTCATCCGTCTGGCGCAGCGCGTAGGCGTCGCCGACGATCGCAGCAAAACGATCAAGCAGTGCAGTGTCCGTCATGGTCGCCTTCATTCCGGTATCAGGGAGCCACCGTCGCGCGGCGCGGCAGCGCGCACCAGTCGGTCGCGCACCGCTTCGCCAAGGCCGTCGAACGGCATCGGCTCGACCGCGATCATCGCGGCCCCCGAGCGGTCCAGCGCCTTCAGGTGGGCATAGAGGTTGGCGGCTGCTTCGCGCAGGTCACCAGTGGGGGAAAGGTTGAGCACCACGACGGCCTTGTCAGCATTGGCGATGCGTTGCGGCCCGAACGCCATCAGCGCTTCGCCGTCGCGAACCGCGCTGGCGTCGAGCCGGACCGCCGCGTCGGGCGCATAGTGCGACGCCAGCATCCCCGGCGCTTCGACATTGCCGGAGCCGCCGCGCGCCACTGCAACGCCGAGAAACGCGCTGATGTCTTCTGCGGTGATGCCGCCGGGGCGCAGCAGGCGCACCTCGCCGTCACCAGCCTTGATGATGGTGGATTCCAGCCCGACATCGGTGCGGCCGCCATCGGCAATCAACTGAATCTTCGCGCCGAGATCGTCGTCCACGGCCTGTGCAGAGGTCGGGCTGATGCGCCCAGACGAATTTGCCGACGGCGCGGCGAGCGGCTTGCCCAGCGCATTGATCAAGGTCTGGCCGAAGCCAAGCGGCATGCGGATCGCCACGGTTTCAAGGCCGGCGGTGACCAGCGGGTGGATGGCATGGCCGTCGCGCAACGGCAGCACCAGCGTCAGCGGTCCCGGCCAGTAATGCTGCGCCAGTGTTTCCGAAACCTCGTCAAACACCGCGATCTCGCGCGCCATGGCGAAGCTGCCGACATGCACGATCAGCGGGTTGAAGCGTGGCCTGCCCTTGACCTCGAAGATGCGCGCCACGGCCGCGCCATTGGTGGCGTCGGCGGCGAGTCCGTAGACAGTCTCGGTGGGAATCGCGATGACGTCACCTGCCTCGATGACGTCGATTGCTGGGGCCAGCGCTTGTTCCAGCGGCAGTATCCGCGCCAAGGACAGTTCCTATCTTCTTGTGGCAAGGCTGAGACTGCCTACTCTGCAAGCGGTGCCACGGCAAGGCCGGGCATGACCGATTTGTTAATAAGCGCATGCTAACAAACGAGACGTTTGGCCTGGACCTTGCGTAGGTCCGGCACGTTTGTGACGGCGGGCACGTATCATGTATCGAGTTCTCACCACCAGCCTGAGCCTTGTGATGGCGTCGACCATCAGTCACGCGAACACCCCGTCGATCACGACGCTCCGCGTTGTCTCGGCGCAGGCGACGCCCTCTATCGTCTATCTCGGCACCCCCGCCCCGCTCCCGCTCGAGGCGCGCTCGGCGCAAGGCGACGTCGTTACCGCCGACGCGGCCACCGAGGTTCTGCATCTGGGTCCGTCGCTGATTGCCGTGGGCGCGGACGCGATCCCGACCGCCAGCGAAGACGTTGCGGCCACGCCCGACGCGCCGCAGATACCAGAGCCGACGCAGCCGATCTGGATGTCGCAAGCGCTGCCGATGATCATTCGCGGCACCGAACTGGTCTCATCCGTCACTGCACCGGCGACGGAAAACACCGGCGACGCGTTTACATCGCCTCAGCCATTGGATAGCCAGACTCACTAGAGCGCTGTGCGGCCAGTCGGCCGCATGATCTCAAGCTGAGGGCCAGCCGTGATCGAACTCACCCTGAACGTCGTGTTGAAATTCTTCCATATTCTCGGGCTGATGCTCGGCGCTGCGGCCGGCTTCGGCTCGATGCTGGTCGCGCGTCAGGTGCGCCGCGCCACATCGCCGTCGGCTGATCTTCTGGCGCTTCGCCCGCTGCTGTCGAAACTCGCGCTTGCCGGCATCGTGCTGCTGTGGGTGACCGGCCTCGGGCTTTGGCTGTTCCGCTACGATCTCGCCGATCTCGGCCCCGCCTATTCCCTGAAAATGCTGGTCGCACTCCTGCTCCTCAGCGTCGTGATGACCATCAACGCTGCCAACCGTCGCGCAGCCAGCACCGGCACGCCGGCACCATCGTGGCTGCCCAAGCTTGGCATGAGCACACCGATCCTGACCCTGATCGCGATGGCCCTCGCCGTCTGGGTGTTCATCTAAAAAAATGGCCGCTCAAGGCGGCCATGTTTTTATCCAGCGATCTTTGAGAAATCCGCGACCTGACCGGTCGCGCTGCGAATTCGCGCAAGCAGCGCCAGACGATTGGCACGCACGGCCCCGTCATCATCATTGACCAGCACCGCCTCGAAGAACGCATCGACCGGCGCACGCAGCACCGACAACGCCTGCATCGCACCAGCAAAATCCTGCGCGGCAACTGCTGGGGCTGCTTCCGTCTCGGCGTGATTGATCGCCAGCAACAGGTCGCCTTCGGTGCTGTCGCGGAACAAGGTCGGATCGACCTCAGCAGCAATGGCTGTGCCCTTCTTTTCCTCGGCGGCAAGAATATTGGCTGCACGCTTGGTGCCAGCCAGCAGGTTCTTGCCATCCTCGGAATCAAGGAAAATGCCCAGCGCAGCCACGCGGCTGGTCACCGGCACCAGATCGTCGTCCGCAGGCGATATCACCGCGTCGATCAGATCGTGGCGCGCGCCCTTGTCGCGCAGATAGACCTTCA
>JBEBXE010000434.1:0-3038 GCA_040391705.1 Aerobium aerolatum | reverse complement strand
AGAACGAGCGGATCGGTGGTGAGTGTCATCTGTCCTGCGTCCTTTGAAATCTGCTGCACGCCGACCTAAACCTTCGCCATCCGTGCTTCGCGGCCGCCGCGGCGGCGGCTGCCGTTGGCGTCGCTTGCGGCGGCGGCCGGGGCCGGGGCGGCGTGTTCGCCCGGCTTGAAATCCTTGTAGGTCTTGATCCAGGTGGCGCAGTCGCGGTCGGTGCCGGCCAGAACGTTGGCGCCGCGCACGGCTTCCATTTCTTGCGGACGGCAGGGGTTCATGATCGCGCTGGTCATGCCGGCGCCGATCACCATCGGGATGAAGGCGGCGTTGATGCCGTGGCGGTGGGGCAGGCCGAACGAGATGTTGGAGAGCCCGCAGGTGGTGTTGACCTTCAGTTCCTCGCGCAAGCGCCGCAGCAGCGCGAACACCTGGCGTCCGGCGTCGCCGAGCGCGCCGATCGGCATCACCAGCGGGTCGACGATCACGTCTTCCGGCTTGATGCCGTAGTCCATGGCGCGCTGGACGATTTTCTTGGCCACGGCAAAGCGCACGTCCGGGTCCATCGAAATGCCGGTCTCGTCGTTGGAGATCGCCACCACCGGCACGTTGTATTTCTTCACCAGCGGCAGGATCGCCTCGAGCTTTTCCTCTTCGCCGGTGACCGAATTGACCAGCGGCCGGCCCTTGGCGACCTTCAGCGCCGCCTCGATCGCGGCCGTCACCGACGAGTCGATCGACAGCGGCACGTCGACCAGATTCTGGACGATCTGCAGCGTCTGCACCAGCAGCGCCGGTTCGGTGGCGTTGGGGTCGACGGCGGTGACGCCGGCATTGATGTCCAGCATCGTCGCACCGGCCAGCACCTGCGCGAGCGCGTCCTTCATCACCGTGTCGAAATTGCCTTCCAGCATCTCGGCGGCCAGCTTCTTGCGCCCGGTCGGGTTGATGCGCTCGCCGATGACGCAAAATGGCTGGTCGAAGCCGATGACGATTTCCCTTGTCGCAGACGCGACGATGGTGCGGGTCATGTGGATGTCCTCGTTGAAACGGGTGTGATTTCAGGAAACGTCGTGGCGGCCGCCGGCCTTGACCAGCGCCACCAGCGTGTCGCGGTCGAAGCGGGTGTCGAGCGCTGCGGCGGCCTTGTCGGCTTCGGCTTCGAGATCGTCGGAGACGGGCACCGGCTCGGCTTTGCGCCATTCGGCCAGATAGGCGTCGGTGTCGCCGGCGCCGGTGCGCATCGCGCACATGTCGATGGCCTCGGTAAAGCGCAGCGGCAGTTCGCGCTTGGCGGTCTGCCTGCCTTTCTTGACGATGATTTGCGCCGGTATGTCACGCCAGTAGACGACGATCAGGTCTGCCATCAGTTTCCTTCCTCACTCAGACGACAGGATTGCCGAAACGCGAGGCCCCAAGCGTGTTGGGCCACGACGCGCGCACCCTCAAATGCGACGCCGGCACCTGCGTTGTCGCGTTCGCGCCGCTGGCGACCGGCGGCGTCAGGTCATGCGGTCAGATTTCGCTGATCTCACCGGTCCACAGGCCGGGATAGTGGCGCACGAAACCCGACCGCGCGACGACCAGTTCGGCGCGATACTCATGGCCCGGCGCGACATAGGCGAGCGTCGTCTCGCTGGTCCGGCGATAGGTCTGCGCGATCCGCCCCAGCGCCTGCGAGAACTCGAGATAGTAGGCAGCGACCGCTTCAGTGTCCGCATTTGGGCCAGGTTGCAGACGTCGTATCGCGATCAGGTTGGTGGCGGGGGTAAAGCCGAGGTCGAGGTCGATGCAGCCCGCCGCTTGCGGTTGAGCCGTCCCGTTGACGGTCCAGGCGTCGGCTCCGGTCTGGCGGATGTCGAGCGACAGCCGCTCGAAGCCGACGGAACCGTCGATCTCCGCACCGCGCGTCCGCCAGCGGGGGTCGCAGTGCACCCGATAGGCCAGCGCGCTGGGCAGGTCGCCGTGCAGGAAGACCGCGCGTCCATCCAGCCTCCAGCCGTCCGCACATTGCACGAGGGCGCAGCAATCGTGGCCTTCCGTATCCAGCCTGCGCCAGAAAGCGGTGGCGACGACGGTTTCCGTCATCCCTGTCGGGCCAGCTTGCCCAGATCGCGTTGCAGGTCGCCATAGCCGGTGAAGCGTTTTTCATAGCCGAGGCCGAGCAGCACGGCGGCGTCCTTGGCGACCTGTTCCAGCGCTGGGTCGTCGGTCTGGGCGAGGTAGATGACCTTTTCGTAATTGCCGAAGAAGTCGTGGATCAGTTCCGGGTGGCGGTCGAGGCCGAGCGGCTTGATGAAGAACGCGTCGAACTGGCGGCACAGGAAGTCGGTCATGTAGAACGACATCATGTCGGCATCCATGATTTTGGCGAACGCAGCTTCGCCCTGGTAGAAGGCGAAGCAATGCGGCCCGTCCATGCGCGCCACGCCGTGCTTGTCGCACACCACGTCGAGATGGCCGCCGGTGCCGCAATCGGCATAGCCGACAAAGATATGTTCGTAGCCTTGCGCCCTGGCCTTTTCGATCGCTTCGTCCATCGCCGGGGCAATGCGGTCGGGGCGGTAGTGAAACTCAGCCGGCAGGCAGGTGAGTTCGAGATGGTCGAGGCCGAGCCGTTCCTTGACCGCGAGCACCTCGCGGGCAATCATTCCGCAGGCGATCACGAGAACTTTTTCAGCGTTCGCGCGTTGAGCTTCCGTCACCTGTCACGCGCCCCCTGGCGCAACACGATGCGGAGAGCCACGATGACATCCAGCCTGTTCACCAAGTTTGTAGCCATCATACTGATCACCGGTTTTGCGGCGGGTTGCGCCAACACCATTCGTGGTGCCGGTCGCGATACCGCCAATGCGGTTCAAGCGACGGAGGATGCCGGTCGAAACGTCCAGCGCGCGGCGCGCTAATCTACCAGCGTTGAGCGCGCTGACCAGCCAACGCGCTCAACGCTTGTCCGTGTCTCACGCCGAGGCGCGGACGTTGTGCCTGCGCTTCATGAAATCCTTCGCTGTTTCCACCGCGACGGCTGCGTCGCGGCAATAGGCGTC
>JBEBXE010000433.1:0-3075 GCA_040391705.1 Aerobium aerolatum | reverse complement strand
ATCGTTCCGAACCGGCCGGCCGGGTTGGCCGCATAGGCCTGGGCACGCGCTTCGTCGACGGTGCCACCCTGGGCGCGGGCAGTGTTCTGCATCAGCGACTCAATGCGCGCCGTCTCATGCGTCCCCGGAAGCAGATTGTTGATGGTCACGCCGTGCTTGGCGACCTGGCGCGAGGTGCCGGCGACAAAACCGGTCAGGCCGCTGCGGGCAGCGCCAGACAAGCCCAAAGCCGGGATCGGTGCCTTGACGGACCCGGACGTGATGTTGACGATACGCCCCCAACGCCGTTCGATCATGCCGGGCAGAACGGCGGTCATCAGATGAATCGGCGACAGCATGTTGGCGCGCAGGGCGTTCTGCCATTCCTCTTCACCCCAGTCCTGCCACATGCCGGGCGGCGGACCACCGGCATTGTTGACGAGAATGTCGGGTGCGGGAGCCGCTGCGAGCAGTTTTTCGCGCCCCTCCGGTGTGGTGACGTCGGCGGCGACCGGCGTGACGGTGACGCCGTAGCGCGCGGCGATCTCGCCCGCCGTCTGTTCCAGCGCGTCACGGGAGCGTGCGTTCAAGACGATGTTGACGCCGGCTTCGGCAAGTTTTTCCGCCGAGCCACGTCCAAGGCCTTTCGATCCGCCGCAGACGATGGCGAGCTTTCCCTTAATTCCCAAGTCCATGTTCGAACACTCTCGGTCTGTACTTCAGTTCTGGCGATGAAATGTCCTGCCGCCGGAGCGGCAGGACGATATTGCGGTTATGGCTTGTAGACGTAGCCGTCGCTGATCATCAGCTCGGCCGGAATGACCGGCAGGTCCGAGAACAGTTCCGGATGATCCTTCATCGCCTTGACGATCGGGCCCGAGTTGATGTGCTCGTTGACGTCGAAGGTCTTGTCGATGAAGCCGAGGCGGTTGAGCGTGCTGACCGCCGTGTGCAAGGCTGCGTAGTTGTTGCCGGACAGACGACGATCCGCCTGCTGGACGTTGTACTGCATCGCCTCTTCGGCCACCTTCGGGTCGAGGCCCGGAATCCAGCGCGTTGCGACCTGGGCTGCTTCTTTTGGATTGGCACGCATCCACTGGTCGGCTTCCGCCAATGCGGCAAGGAACGGCACCAGCGTCTCGCTGTTTTCCGCCGCCCAGTCACGCATGGCGACGTTGAACCCGACATAGGAGATGTGGCTTCCGCCACGCAGCGCCGTGTAGGCACCGGGAACGTCACGCTCGGCGACGATCGGCCATGGGTCCCAGCCGACAAACGCATCGATACCGCCGGCAAGCAGTGCCACAGTCATGTCTGGCGGCGGCGTGTTGACCAACTCGACTTCATCGACGGCAAGACCGGCAGATTCGATCAGCGCCAGGATATAGAGATGGTTGATGGTGCCGAAGGACGTTGCGACGCGCTTGCCCTTGAGCGTGGCGAGGTCATCGCCGGACACGCCCGAACCCTCACGCGCGACCAGCGCCATGGTGGTGTCGGAGCCCATCTGCGCAGCGTTGCCGCTGTAGTTGCCGAGCGCCACGAGATCCATGCCGCGCACGACTGCGCCGATCATCGGCACACCGACCTGAACGGTATCGACTTCGCCGGCCTGCAGCGCGTTCAGCGCATCGACACCGGTTGCGTACGGGTTGGCGATCTTGACGTCGAGACCGTGCTTCTCGAAGAAGCCCTGCTCCAGCGCCATGGCAAGGCCCAGCTGGTCGATGCCGGAAACCATGCCTGCATTCAGTTCTATCAGGTCTTCTTCGGCGCTTGCCGATAACGGAAACGCCAGCGCCAAACCGACCACGAGAGCCAGTTGTCTAATCATGTTTTCCTCCTCCTCCTCATGTGAGCGGCTCAACCCGCTTGACCCAGAAAGGTCGCGCGAGTTTCTCCAGATCCGCCCTGTTGACTCCGCGCACCTGCACGGAATTCCCACTCGTGCCCGAGACACGACCAAGCTTCTGAAACTTCTGGATGTGAAAGCGTTCCGCCGGAAACGGCAGCGTCACCAGCACATCGACGCGGCGCTTGTCGCGCTCGACGCCATCGTCGATTTTTCCCGCTGCGGCAGCGCTCAGCCACATTTGCCAGCCGACGATGGCGGCGATGACGGCCATCACCACCTTGCCGCGTGTCGATTTCACCGCGTCGCGCATCAGACTCATGCCGAGCGCACCAGTTGCAGGACCTTGTTCGACAAGGCCTTGAATGTGTCGTCCTCGACCAGCTTGTCCCAAGAGCGCGGCCGATCGAGCGGAATGTCGACTTCCGCCAGAACGTTGCCACGCGTCAGCACCACAACCTTGTTGGCGAGGAACACCGCTTCCGGCACGTCGTGGGTGATGAACACCACGGTCGGGCGACGTTCTTCCCAGATGCGCGTCAGCTCTTCCTGCAACGTCATCCGCGTCTGCGCGTCGACGCTGGCGAACGGTTCGTCCATCAGCAGGATGTCCGGATTGTTGGCCAGCGCGCGCACCACACCGACGCGCTGCTGCATGCCGCCCGACAACTCGTTGGGATAACGGTCGGCCGCATGCGACAGGCCTGCCAGCGCCAGATACTCCGCCGCGATCTTGTCGCGCTCGGCCTTGCCGACGCCGCGCATCTTGGGACCGAAGGTGACGTTTTCCGCCACCGTTTTCCACGGAAACAGCGCAAACGACTGGAACACCACGCCACGATCCGGACCGGGGCCTTTGACCTCGCGGCCGCCAACCAGAATACGGCCGCCTGAAATCGGCACGAAGCCGGCAATCATGTTGAGGATAGTGGACTTGCCGCAGCCCGAGGGGCCGACAACGGCGACGAAATCGCCTTCGTTGACGGTGAGCGAGACATCCTTGATCGCCGTGAATTGCGTACCCCGATAGGGATCGAAATACGTCTTGGCGAGGTTTTCGAGAACGAGGCTTTTCATTTTGTCACCAATCCCCAACGCTGTCCGGTCGCACGCTCGATGGGCGCAAGCAGCCAGCTGTCTACGATGTACCAAAGCACGCCGAGCACGATCATCCCGACCACGATTTCCTCGACCGAGCCGGCGCGGCGCGCGTCGAACATCAGGAAGCCGATGCCGCTGGTGCC
>JBEBXE010000432.1:0-3077 GCA_040391705.1 Aerobium aerolatum | reverse complement strand
AATTTTGACCGCTTCACATGGCGGAATATCGCGAGATAGGTCGATGATTTCGAAGACGCCCCTCCAGGAAGCATACGCAAAGTTCCGTGCGGTGGTGGCGACCACCTTCGTCTTCAGCTTCGCGATTAATCTTCTGCTGTTCGCAGCACCGCTCTACATGCTGCAGATTTATGACCGTGTGCTCGGCACGCGTAACGAAAACACGCTGCTGATGATCTCGCTCATCACGCTGTTTTTGATGATGGTTTACGGTATTCTCGAGTATGTCCGCTCGCGGATGCTTGTGCGCGCCGGCATGCAGTTCGACGAGGTTCTGTCGCAAAGCCTGTTCAGTCGCGCCGTCAAGATGCGGCTGACCAACCCGAATTCGGGCGCCGAACAGATCCTGTCGGATGGCGACAAGGTGCGTGAATTCCTCACCGGAACCGGCATCATCGCCTTCTTCGATGCGCCGTGGGTGCCGGTGTTCATCATCGTCTGCTTCCTGTTCCATCCGTGGCTCGGCTATCTGGCGCTTGGCGGCGCAGTCGTGATTTTCGCGCTGGCGCTGATCAACGAATACGCCACCCGCAAGGAGCTCAAGGCGGCCAACAACGCGGCGCACGGCGCCAACCAGTTTGCCTCGACGGTGCTGCAGAACGCCGAAGTCATCCGCTCGATGGGCATGGAAAAGGCGCTCGGCGCGCGCTGGCAGCAGCGCCATGGCGATATGCTCGCCGCGCAGGCTGGTGCCAGCGACAAGGCCGGCACGATCATGACCTTCCAGAAGTTCTTCCGGATGGTGATCCAGTCGGCGATTCTGGGGCTTGGCGCCTACCTGGCGCTGTATCAGGAAATCACCCCCGGCATCATGATTGCCGCGTCGATCATGATGGGCCGCGCCTTGCAGCCGGTGGAGCAGGGTGTTGCGCAGTGGAAGCAGTTCGTGACCGCCCGACAGGCGCATGAACGCCTGACCAACATGTTCGCGATGGTCGCGGGTGATGAGCAGCGCACTGAACTGCCGACGCCGGAAGGCAACGTCACGGTCGAGAACCTGACGTCGTTCCTGCCCGGCACACGGACGCCGTTTCTCAAGAACATCAATTTCAACGTCAATCCCGGTGAAACGCTGGCGATCATTGGACCTTCGGGCTCCGGCAAGTCGAGCCTGATCCGTCACCTTGTCGGCGTCTGGCCGGCAGCCGCTGGCACGGTACGCATCGACGGCGCCGAGATCGCGCACTGGGATGCAGACCAGTTGGGTCAGTATCTCGGCTATCTGCCGCAGGAAGTGCGTCTGTTTGCCGGCACGATTGCCGAAAACATCTCGCGCTTCAAGGAAAGCGAATCCGAGCAGGTGGTGAAGGCCGCGATGATGGCGGGCGTGCACGACATGGTCCTGCGTCTGCCGAGCGGCTATGAAACGCAGGTCGGCGACAACGGCCAGCAGCTCTCCGGCGGTCAGCGCCAGCGCGTTGGTCTGGCGCGGGCGATCTACAGCATGCCCAAGATCGTGGTGCTGGACGAGCCGAATTCGAACCTCGACAGCGAGGGCGAGACGGCGCTGTTCGAAGCGATCAAGGCGATGAAGGCCGCAAAGATCACCATCGTGCTGGTCACCCACAAGACCAACCTGCTCGCCATCAGCGACCGGGTGCTGATCCTGCGCGACGGGGCGATGCAGGCGTTCACGACTCCGCAGGAACTGTTCAAGCCGACCAACGCCAGTGTCCAGGCCGTTCCGGCTCCGGCGAATGCCGCTCTCGTTCAGCAGAGAGCGTGAGGAACAAGCAAGACATGACGCAGAAGAAGACCAAATCCAACCCTCGGCCGTTCATCGTCGCCGGGTACACGGTGATTGCGCTGACGTTCGGCGTCTTCGGGGTGTGGGCTGCCACAGCAAAGCTTGATCGTGCGGTGATTGCGCCGGGCGTGATCGACATCGCCACCAACCGCAAGGAAATCCAGCATCTGGAAGGCGGGATCATCCAGGAGCTGTTCGTGCGCGAAGGCCAGCCGGTCAAGGAAGGCGACGTTCTGATGCGCCTCAATGATGTTCAGGCCGGCGCAAATCTTCAGGTCCTGACCATCCGCCAGCATATTGCGGAGGCAACGGAAGCCCGTTTGCAGGCTGAGCGTCGCATGCAAACGACGTTCGAGCTGCCGCCAAGCCTGCTGGGCGATACGACGCCTGAAGTGCAGGACGCGGTCTCTGACCAGCGCGAGATTTTCCAGGATCGCGCGTCGATCCTGCTGTCGCAGGTCAACATCCTGACCAACCGCATCGAACAGTTGCAGCGCGAAATGGAGGGCCTGGAGGGTCAGAAGCAGGCATTTTACCGCCGTGCCGAAATCCTGTCGGAGCGGCTGGAGCGCCTTCGCCCGGGCCTGAAAAACGGCTCGGTGCAGACCAATCTCTTTTCGTCCTACGAAGAAGAGTATGTCGAGGTCAAAGCCAACGTCGCGCGCATGGATACCGAGAAGGCCAAGGTCGAGAAATCGATCGGCGAGACCGAGTTCCAGATTCTACAGGCCCAGCAACAGTACAAGGAACGCGCAAGCTCTGAGTACAAGGAAGTCAACGGTCAGCTGCAGGAACTGCTCGAGCAGCGCAAGGTGGCCGAGAATGTTCTCGGACGCACGCGCATCACCGCGCCGGTGGACGGTGTGGCGCAAAATCTGCGCTTCCACACCACGGGTGGCGTCATTCGACCCGGCGAGATCCTGCTGGAAGTCGTGCCGCTCGAAGAGCGCCTGGTGATCAACGCGCATGTCGCGCCGATCGACATGGACAACGTCCACGCCGGCCTCAAGGCGGAAGTGAAATTCTCAGCGTTTCCGGGCCGCTTCATGCCGATCATCATCGGCGAGGTTGACACCGTGTCGCGCGGCAGCATCACGCCGCCGGACGGACGCACGCCGCCTTATTTCCTCGCCCGCATCAATGTCAGCAAAGGCATGGTTCCGGACGATATCGAGGAGCGCCTCAGCGCCGGCATGCCCGCCGAAGTCCTGATTTCGACGGGCGAGCGTACGGTGATGGATTATCTGACGTCGCCGCTGACGGATGCGATCCGCCGCAGCATGGTGGAAGA
>JBEBXE010000431.1:0-3082 GCA_040391705.1 Aerobium aerolatum | reverse complement strand
GGCACGATGAACAGCACCGGCTCGATCTGGCCGAAGCGGTCAAGCACGCCCTGCTCGCCGAAGTCGGGCGAACATGACGACCAGATCGCGCCGATCGAGGCGGTTGCCAGCATGCAGGCGATGGTTTCCGGCATGTTCGGCATCATCGCGGCGATGCGGTCGCCTTTCTTGACGCCGTGCGACAGGAACAGCTGCTGCAGCTTCGATACCAGAGCGCGCACATCGTCCCACGACAGCGTGCGCTGCACCTTGTCTTCACCACGAAACACCATGGCGTCCGACGATCCGGTCTTCCACAGCAGGTTTTCGGCGAAGTTGAGCTGCGCGTCGGGGAAGAATTTTGCGCCCGGCATCTTGTCGCCGTCCACGAGGACGCGCGCGCCCTTGTCGCCGATCAGGTTGCAATAATCCCAGACCAGCGGCCAGAACGCCTCGCGGTCTTCCACCGACCAGCGATGCAGCGCATCAAAGTCGGCAATCGCCTGCCCGCTGACCTCGGCCGCCCGCGCCATGAAATCGGTGATCGGGGCTTGTGCGATCTGCGCGGCAGATGGCGTCCAAAGGGGGGTCGTCGACGTCATGCAGTCCTCCTGACAGGCTTTCCGCAGCGCTCCAACGCCCAATGCGGCCAGCAAATAATGCCTGCATCGTTAAGCATATCGACCCCGCCTCTTGCAAGGTCGGGAAAATACAAGCGGGCAGCCATTGGAAAAAGCCATCCCCCTGCCATAAAAGGTTGAAATGCAACACCCCTGTGTATTGGGTGTCAGCAAGGATCGTGCTGCTGACAGCACGTGGAAGCGGCAGGGTCATATGCGTTCGTCGTTGGTGAGAAAAGGTGCTGTCGCGCTGGCGGTCGTGGTGCTGGCCGCAGCCGCTGTGACCGTGACGCTGCCATGGCTGGCCTCGACGCGTCTGGTGCAGGACCGCATCTCGCTGGAGCTGTCACTGTGGAGCGGCTATCGCGTCTCGCTTGGCGAAGCGCCGATCATCGATGTCTGGCCGACATTTCAGGCGCGGCTCAACAATGTGTCGTTCCGCGAGTGGTCGAACCCCGATGCGCCGCCGGTGCTGGAAGCAGATCGCCTCGACGTGACGCTGTCGGCGCTGGCCGCCCTGCGCGGCAATGTCAACATTTCGGCGGCGAGCATGCATCGCCCGCTGCTGCGGCTCACCGTCAGGGGCTCGGTGATCGACCTGCCGGCGTCGCCGGGCGGTGGCCGGATGACGCGCGCGATCAACGCGACGCGCACCATCATCGCCGATAATCCGACAGCGCTGGACCTGTCGTTGCTGCCGTCGGACGATTTCGGCACGGTCGAATTCTCGGAAGGACGGATCGCGCTGATCAACGGCGACACCAGCGAGGGTATCACCAGCCTCAACGGACGCGTCGTCTGGCCGTCGCTGAACCGTCCCGGACGGCTGACCGCCACCGGCATCTGGCGCGGTGAAAACATCAATGTCGAAGCCAGCGGCCAGCCGCTGATCCTGCTGGCCGGCGGCAGCACCGCGATCAAGGCCAGTCTCAAATCGTCGATGATCGACCTGTCGTTCGACGGTGTCGCCAATCTCTATGGCGATGCGCATTTCGACGGCCAGGTCGCGCTGTCGTCGTCGTCGGTGCGGCGCGCGCTGGAATGGTCGAAGACCGACATCGCGCCGGGCGCGGCCATCGGCGCAATCGCGCTGGAGAGCAAGCTGCAGGGCAGCGCCAAGCGCCTGCGCCTCGACACGGTCAACCTCAATCTCGGCGGCAATGTCGGCAAAGGCGTGCTCGACATCTCGTTTGCCGAAACCGTGCCGACGATTTCCGGCACGCTTGCCTTCGACAAGCTCGATCTCGGTTCCTTCCTCGGCGCGTTCGCGCCGATCGCGTCGGGTGCCGGCAACATTTACGAGCCGATCGACACCGGGTTTGCCAAGCAACTTTCGCTCGATCTGCGCCTGTCGGCGCAGACTGCGGCGCTGGGCTACCTGACGCTGGGCAACGTCGCGGCCTCCGCCCAGGTCAAGGGCAGCATGATCGCGTTCGACATTTCGGATGCCGACACGCTCGGCGGCGCGGTTCAGGCCGGGTTGCGCGTCGACACGCAGGGCGAGCACAACACCGTCGAAATGCGCCTCGTCGCCAGCGACATGGACGCCTCTGCGCTGGCCAAGGTTGCCGGCGCAGAGCGCATCCTGCCGCAGGGCCGCGCGTCGGTGTCGGCGACGCTTAAAGGTGCGGGCACCGACTGGAACACGGTGATGGGCAACGCCGAAGGCACGATCAACGCCACTATCGGCCAGGGGGCGATCACCGGACTGGACCTGAAGAAGTTCACCGACCGGCTCAAGGGCGGCGGCTTCTTCCAGCTTTCCGAAGCGGGCGACGGCACGCTGCCGTTCCGCAGCCTCGAGTTCAAGGCGAAAGTGCTCGGCGGCGTCGCGCATATCGAAAAGGGCGACATCAAGCTCGACCAGCAGATGGTGTCGATTGTCGGCATCAGCCCCTATTTCAGCCGGGCGCTGGCGCTGTCGGGCCATTTTTCGCCGCTGGATGCCGACGGCCAGATCGGACCGGACGCCACCATGCCGTTCTTCATCGGCGGCGCCTGGGATGCACCGTTCATTTCACCGGCGTGGTCGATCCCCGAGTTCGAATAACGTCAGCGGGTCCCATTGTCACCGTCATTGATAATTGTGCGTCCTTCGAGGCTCGCTGCGCTCGCACCTCAGGATGAGGAAGGTGGGTTGATCGAGCCCGCTGTGGTGGGGTTCGAGTTACACCAGTCCTCATCCTGAGGTGCGAGCCGTTTCGGCGAGCCTCGAAGGACGCACTGGGACGACAGAAGTCGAGCCCCTCACCCGCGCTCGGCGGCGTGCTCGTCGCGCTGGCGCTGGATATCGCGGCGCTTGTTGACGATTGCCGCCGTCAGCACGCCGACCGTCACCACGGCGATCAGCAGGGTGCAGACCGCGTTGATCTCCGGCGTGACGCCGAGGCGGACCTGGCTGTAGATGCGCATCGGCAGCGTCGTGGCACCCGGCCCCGAGGTGAAGCTGGCGATCACCAGATCGTCGAGCGACAAGGTGAAGG
>JBEBXE010000430.1:0-3104 GCA_040391705.1 Aerobium aerolatum | reverse complement strand
CAGGCGAGGAAGTATGACCGGACTTCTGGGCGGCCCGCAGGACCTGGTTGACGAAGCTTTTGGCCTGCGGCGCGCGGGTGGATCGCGGCTTGCCGGGGCGGATACGGAATTCGCGCTCGTTGTCACTCATGAGCAGCAACCTCGCGGATACCAGCCAGCACCTGCCACGCAGGGCCTTTGAAATCCTTGCCAAAAACCGTGCCACTTGCACGCGACCGACCGGCCTGCCACCGAAAAGCCAAACCTCATCAGAGGTTTACGGCGTTCGTGGCAGGCGCTTTTAACTTGCCCTACTCCTGTCGAGTCTCCCTTCCCGGCCAGCAGTTCCGCCCATCCTGTCCGGCATCTCGCCAAGCTGCGAATTTCCACGCCGCTTCTCATGGCCTGCCTCCGAGTGCAGTCATTGCCGGAAACAGGGCATTCGCCGGGGTCGGCGCGAGAGGATTTGCATGTGCAGGCGGTGCTATTGTCGTGCCAACGACGTCGCGCTCACCATGCAGTCTAGATGCAGATTCCGAGCTGCCGGAGGACGTGACAAAGAGCGCGGCTTCGCGCCAATCGGTGATCGACGGCGCTGCATTCGCCGTACCATCTGGGAGCGAGTCTCCACCGAGAAGGGGAACGAGTGCTGCGACATAGGCGCGGGTTTCGGCTGGCAAGCTGCGGCCTGCCGAGAGGTATTCGTCATAGCGCGCTGGCCCGGCATTATAAGCCGCGAGCATCGCTCCGATATTGCCGTAGCGATCGAGCATCTCGCGCAGATAGGCGGTTCCGGCGAGGATATTGTCGCGCGGCGCGAACGGATCGTCGCCGAGGGCGTAACGCAGGCGCAGCTCCGCCCAGGTGTCGGGCATGACCTGCATCAGACCCATTGCGCCCGCGGACGATATGGCGGTGTCATCTCCAGCGCTTTCGGTCTGCATGACGGAGCGAATCCAGTTTTCCGGAATGCCAAAACGCTGCGCGGCTTCCGACACATGATCGGCGGTCGGATCGTTCGCCGACTGCGCCGTGAACGGCACTTCGTGTGCCAGCGCGGCCAATGCTGGAGTGGTGGCAAGGAAAAGGCCGGAAAGGAGAAGGAGCGCAATGCGCCGGGCGGCGTGATGCAGCCCGAACGCGTTTGCGTGGCGATGCCGAATGCAACGCAATGGCATCGTTCAATCCTTCCCGTCGCCCTTGGGCTGCCGGTTCCAATGCAGCGACCAGGAGACCGCGTCGCTGCCATTCTGGAACAGATTGGCGCGGATCGGATGTGCGAGGGACGGATCATCGAGCAGCACGGAGAGATATTCGCCGGCCTTCTCTCCGGTGCGTGTCCAGGCAGCGCCAATCTCCGGCCCATCGCCGTCTCCGCCGAGGTAGACGCGATGGTTGGGCGCGTTCTCAGTATCGGATGGTTCTGCGGGAAGAATGGCGACGGTTCGGTCAAGCGCCATTGTCTGGATGCGTCCGGAAAAGCCGAAATTCTCGCGGGTGAATTCGCCGATCTGAGGCATGGGTGTAGTCCTTTCCAGTGCGGTGGATGTTACGGTCGGCGCGCATGGCGCTGGCCGAAGGCCGGGCGTTCACCGCGTTGACGCCAGCCATTCGAAGCGCCCGTTGCCGTTCTCGTCGGTCCAAACCGGCGTGAGGCGGGCAGTGATTGAGGAGAGCGGAAGCGGCCCGAAATATCGTCCGTCGAGGCTATCGGGCGCATCCCAGTTCATCAGGAATACTTCGCCGTCGGCGAGCACGCGGCAGCCCTGCCAGTGCGGCAGATCGCGACCGAAACGGTCGCGCGCCTGAGCCTCGCCATAGGCGTGGTCGTAAGCGATGATTGTCATTCCGGCGCGGCAGACTTTGGTGCCAGGCAGCGCGAGCACGCGCTTGATGAGCGGCACACCGCGCGGCAGATATCCGCGTTCGTCGAGGAAGGTGGCGAGGTCGTCGGGCGGTTGTACCGCGACCAGATCGCCGACCTCGATCGCCGCCACCGGCGCGACAGCGTAGAGGCCGACCGGTACGCTCGTAGACGCATTCCAGATCAGGCGCGGCGCATGACCGGTGCAGGCTGGCAGCGCGATGAGAGCCGTACCCGCAAGCATCGTCACCAGTGTGAGCTTGCGCATCATCATGACCTGTCTCCGACAGGCTGATGACGCGCGGGACCGCCACCATGCAGCGGCAGGACGGTGGCGATGCGCGCACGGGCGCGCTCGGCCATATCCGCGTCGATCTCGCAGCCGACATAGTGGCGGCCGGATAGCCGGCATGCTTCACCCGCGGCACCGGACCCGGCAAACCAGTCACCGACAAGCCCACCTTCGGGGCAGCTTGTCCGGATCAGGATTTCGAGGAGCGAGGTCGGTTTCTCAGTCGGATGAATGGCCCGTCCGTGAGCATTACGGATGTAGATGACCGATCGCATGATGCGCGGCCCACCGTCATGGCTGATGTAGTGACCAGCCTCGATATGGCCGGTATGGGGCGGTCGACGTTTGCGGCGAACGGTGCGGGCGACCGCGTCCGGTGTGGTCTGCACATCGTTGTAGACATCGCGCCAGGGCGTCTCGGCGCGATAGAAATGGACGGCAAGTTCATGCACGCGCTTGAAGCGGTCTGCATGAAAACCGGTGCCGTTCTGCTTCTCCCAGACGATCTCCTGGGCGTAGCGAAGGCCGGCATCGGCGAAGCGGTCAGCCGTTGCCATGAAGCAGCGCAGCGAGCCGAAGACCCAGAGCGAGCCGGTGCGGCTGAGCGCCTCGCGTGCAAGCGGCAGCCAGCCTTCGACGCGACGATCCCATGCAAGCGAGGTGTCGCCATAAGGCGGATCGGCGACGATCATGTCGAAGGGACCGTACGCGGGCATGAGGTCACGGCAATCACCGGTGAGGATCGTCATGACTGGATCCCTCGCCGCTTGCGCCACGCGCGATGCTGATCAAGGGTGTAGAGGCTTGGCGAGATGCCAGCGGTCAGCCGGTTGTGAACATGCCGCCAGTGATCGGGCGCGACGTCGCTCGGATCGATGCCGAGTGCTTCGATGGCATCGATCGCCTGCAGCACTTTTTCGACCTGGGGCCAGCCATTGAGCTTGAGCAGGATGTCGCCGCCGCGCCGCA
>JBEBXE010000429.1:0-3121 GCA_040391705.1 Aerobium aerolatum | reverse complement strand
TGATGCGGCGGAAGCCGTTCCAGGTGTTGATGAACAGCAGCAGCGATTCCGGCATCGTCTTGAGCAATCCGGCCACCGCGGATTCCATCACCGGACGGCCTTCCGCGTGGCCGAAGATGTTGACGCCGTCGGCATTGAGGACCGAGGAATGCACGTGCATGCCGTTGCCGGCATATTCGAGGAACGGCTTGGCCATGAAGGTCGCCGTCAGGCCATGGGCGCGGGCGCAGCCGATGACGATGCGGCGCAGCATGATGACGTCGTCGGCCGCCTTCAACGGATCGGCGCGATGCTTGAGGTTGACCTCGAACTGGCCGGGGGCCGCTTCCTTGATGATGGTGTCGATCGGCAGGCTCTGGGCATCCGCCGCGTCGCGGATCATGTCGAACAGTTCGGCGTGCTCGGCGAGGTCGTCGAGACCATACATGCGCAGCCGGTCCGGTCCGGCCGTCGCGCCCACCGGCGCCGGCATGCCGTCGTCCCAATCGACCTTCGGATCGAGGAGATAAAATTCCAGTTCAAACGCGACGACGGGGAAGAAGCCTTTCGCGTTGGCTTCCGCAACCTTGCGCTTCAACACCTGGCGGGAGTCGGCCATGTAGGGCTCGCCTTCGGGCGTGAAGGTCTGCAGCAGCACCTGCGCCGTCTTGCGCTTGGCCCATGGCACCATCGACAGCGTTCCGCGCGTGGCGCGGCAGTAACCGTCCTTGTCACCGGTTTCGATATGCAGGCCGGTCGCCTCGACTTCGCGCCCCCAGACGTCCAGTCCATGCAGCGACATCGGGAAGTTGACGCCTTCCTGAAACGCCTTCTTCAAGGCATCACCGGGCGCCCATTTGCCGCGCATCACCCCGTTGGGATCAACGATCAGAAATTCAACAGCTTCAATGTCGGGGTGTTCGTCGATAAAGGCGCGGTATTCGCGCTCATGGTCCTCAGAAATGAAGCTGCTCTCTTCACTCGAACGGTTGCTTTTCTCTGAAATCCCGACCATCGTTTTACTGGCCGTCCTGGATAATTTCTTGCTTCCGGGCTGGAAACCCGTTGTCGTAGCGCGCAAAATAAACCTGTTTTGTTGTTGACGATCCCCCAGCGTCCCTTGCCGCGCAAGGCTTGTCAATGGGCTCGATAGGGGGCTCAACGCGGCGCGGAGATGCCGGTGGTGCCCGGTCGCGCCGGTTTCGACATGCGCCGGAACTCGACCACGATGTAGACCAGCAGCGCCGCCATGACGATGCCGCCGCCGGTCAGCGCACTGTCCGACGGCACTTCGCCATGCGCCAGCCAGACCCAGAACGGCCCGAGCAGCGGCTCGAAGGTCGACAGCAACGCGGCATAGACCGCCGGCACCATCCGCGCGCCGATGGCAAAGAACGCCATGCCCAAGCCGAGATTGATCGCGCCGAAGGCAAACAGATACGCCATGTCCTGACTGGTGACGGACAGGCTTGATGCCTGCGTGAAGGCAAAGATCGCGGCAATGGTGGTGCCGAGGCACATCGCCGGCGTCATGCGCACATGCGCATATCGGCGCGTCAGCACCGTGGCGCAGGAAAACACCAGCACGATCAGCAACGCCAGCCCCTCGCCGATGACCGAGACGTTCCTTGTCAGGGAATCCGAGACCATGATGCCCATGCCGGCAACCACGGCGGCAATCGCCAGCCATGTCGGCAGCGTGATCCGTTCGCCCAGCACGAGATAGGCCATGAACGCGGCGAACAGCGGCGCGGTGGCCTGGATCAGCAGCACATTGGCCACCGTGGTGTAGGACAAGGCGACGACGAAGGCGCTGCTGGCGATGGCAAAGCAGAGGCCGACCGCGCAGCCCGGCAGCCCCATGGCGCGAAACAATTGCACGGTGCCGCGCACGCCGTCACGCCAGAGCATGAAGGCGGCCAGAAACAGCGCCGCCCAGACCGAGCGCCAGAACACCACCGCCCAGACGTCGTCGGCCTCGATATAGCGGGCGATCATGCCGCCGAGGCTCCAGCACAGGGCGGCAAGAAACACGATGAGCACGCCAAGGCGTTCCTCGGACGCAGCAGATTCCACGCGAACCGACCCAGTCTCCCCCATGCCGTCCTCCAACAGCGTCCCACCCCATCTCCGCTATCTGCAATTGCGCGGCGGCGCGTGGTCCAGAGCGACGTTCCCGTTGTCACACCCGACATCGTTCACACATGAAGCATAAGAGCGCCATCCGACGATTGAACGCGCCGAAAACGCATTCTATGCTTCAGCCATGAAAAACATTGCCTGGAGCGACCTGCAACTTTTCCTGTCCGTGGCGCGCGGCGGCGGGTTGTCGTCGGCGGCAAAGGAGCACGAGGCCAGCCCCGCGACCATCGGACGGCGGATGCTGGCGCTGGAACAGGCGACGGGACGGCCGCTGTTCATCCGCAAACAGACCGGTTACGACCTCACCGTCGACGGGCTCGCGCTGCTTGCCAAAGCGCAGACGATGGAAGCCAGTGCACGCGCCATCGACGATTGGCTCGATGCCGAAGGCGGCCGCTCGATCGTGCGGATTTCGGCGGGAACATGGACGACGCATTTCCTCGCCGAGAATTTTTCGCGGCTGTGGAACCCCGACGATTCCTTCCGCATCGCCTTCAAGACCACGGAAGCCAAGCTCGATATCGCCCATCGCGAGGTCGAGATCGGCGTGCGCAACGCTGCGCCGCAAAACCCCAATCTGGCCGCACGCCGCAGCGTCGAGGTGGCGCAAGCGCCGTTCTGCGCCCGGAACTGTTCACGTGAGGCGCGCGAACAATGGGTGGCAATTTCGTCGGAAGATATCGCGACACGCTCGGCGCGCTGGCTGGCGGCACAGCCCGGCGTGTCGGTGGCCGCCTGGGCCAACAACCCGCGCACGCTGCACGATCTGATCCGCTCCGGCGTCGGCAAGGGCGTGATGCCGTGCCTTGCCGGCGATCGTGACCCGCTGCTGGAACGGGCGGGCGACATCATCCCCGATCTGCGCGAGCCGCAATGGCTGGTGATGCACAATGACGACCGCCACCGCAGCGACGTGCGCACCGTGATCGAGCGCATCGTCAGCCTGCTGAGCGCGCATGCGCCGCTGCTGCGGGGCGAAAGGCCGATGGGCGGGTGAAGG
>JBEBXE010000428.1:0-3125 GCA_040391705.1 Aerobium aerolatum | reverse complement strand
GCGGTTTCCTCGGCGAGTTCGCGCAGCATCACCATGAGCTTTTCCGCTTCGAGCGCGGCGCGGATTTCGTCGCGATCGAGGATGGCGCGGATCAGCGCGACGTGGAGGGCGGCGGCGCGGGCCAGACCGGATTCGCTGTGGTAGCGGTACCAGAATCTGCGGCTGTGGGTTTGCAGCGGCGCGGCGACGCGGGCGGCGAAAATGTTGTCGGAGGCCTCGGCGATGATTTCGTCGAGCAGCTTGTCGGCTTCCAGAAATGCGGAGACGTCGTTGGCGACCACCGCCGTGTGCATCGCGCGCGCAGCGTCTTGCAGCCGCGCCAGCGCCGAGGGCGAGGCATGACGGGCGGCGGCGCGCGCCAGCACGGTTTCGACGCCGCGACGGGCTTCGATGATCAGCACCCAATCCTGTGCCTTGAGCGGTGCGATCGCTAACCCTGCGCGCGGGCGGATTTCGATCAGGCCTTCCCAGGCGAGTTTCTGGATCGCTTCGCGCACCGGGGTGCGGCCGAGTTGCAGGCTCTCGATCAGGGCTTTCTCGGTGGTGATTGCAGCCGGCGGCAACTGCAATGTGACGATCATTTCTTCAAGCGCGTGATAGGCGCGCTGGGCCGCAGGCTCAGCGATCAGGACGACAGGGGGCAAGTGACTCTCCAATTCCGCGCAATGATATATCAGAGTTGAAAGCCAATTGACAAACCCGAATTCCGCCAGATATATTTGTGATATATCAGATGGAGACGGACTATGTGGGCAGGTATATTTCCGGCGGTTACAACCAAGTTCACCCCTGACGACCGGCTCGACCATGCCGAGATGGAGCGCTGCTTTGCGCTGATGATCGAGGCAGGCTGCGACGGTATCGTCGTCTGCGGCTCGCTCGGCGAGGGGCCGATGCTGTCGGCTGGCGAGAAGCTTGATATATTGAAGACCGCCCGCAGCGTTGCCGGCGGCAAGCCGGTGCTGTTGACGGTCAACGAAGCGGCGACGCGCGATGCCTGCACCATCGGCAAGGCGGCGGCGACAGCCGGGGCGGACGGGCTGATGCTGGTGCCAAGCCCGATCTATCATACCGACCCTGACGAGACGGTGGCGACGTTGAAGGCGGTGGTGGCAGCCGCCGACCTGCCGGCGATGGTCTATTCGAACCGCATCGCCTACCGCGTCGACGTGACGATCCCGATCATGGAACAGCTGGCTGGGGATGCGCGCTTCGTCGCCATCAAGGAATCGTCCGACGACATTCGCCGCACCACCGACATCGTCAACGCGTTCGGCGATCGCTTCGACCTGTTCACCGGTGTCGACAACCTCGCCTTTGAGGCGCTGTCGGTCGGGGCTATCGGCTGGGTTGCGGGACTGGTGACGGCGTTTCCGCGCGAGACGGTGGCGATCTACCAGCTGCTGAAGCAGGGGCGGCGCGACGAAGCGCTGGCGATCTATCGCTGGTTCCGTCCGCTGCTCGACCTCGATGTCTCGACCTATCTGGTCCAGAACATCAAGCTGGCCGAAGTCCACGCCATCGGCACCAATGATCGCGTCCGCGCGCCGCGTCTGCCGCTGTCGGGGGCACGTCGTGCGGCGGTGGAGAAAGTGATTACCGACGCGCTTGCCAAGCGCCCTGTCTTGCCCGCATTCTGAGGCGCAGGGTCGAACCAGAATGAATGCAAAAACCGTTCGCGAGATTGATGTCGCTGTTGTCGGGGCAGGCATCATCGGCATTTGCGCGGCGGTCAATCTGGCGGAAGCGGGGCGCAGCGTCACCGTGTTCGACCGCAGCGGCGTGAGCGAAGAAACCAGCGCCGGCAATGCCGCCGCGCTGGCCTTCTCGGACGTGCTGCCGCTGGCGCAAAAGGGCATGTTGCGGCACCTGCCGCGCTGGCTCGGCGATCCGCTCGGGCCCCTGTCGATCCCGCCGACCTATCTGCCACGGCTGGCGCCGTGGCTGTGGCGTTTCTGGAAGGCGGGCAGCGCGGGCAACCATGAGGCCAGCCTCGGCGCGCAGGCGGCGCTGATGGCGCTGGCCGAGCGCGAATGGATGGCGCTGCTCGACCGCTCCGGCACGAAGCCGATGCTGCGCGAGGATGGCGCACTGGAACTGTATGAGAGCGAAGTCGAGTTCAAAGCTTCGCTGCCCGGCTGGGCGGCGCGGGCGCGCCACGGCATCGGCTTCCGCCACGTCGAAGGCGACGCGCTGGCCGCCTTGCAGCCGGGCCTGTCGCCGCGCTTCGTCAAGGCGACGTTCGTGCCGGGGTGGAAAAACGTTTCCGACCCGAAACTGCTCGGCAAGGCGGTGTTCCGCTATGGCGAGACGGTTGGCGGGCGGGTGCATGTCGAGCAACGGCTGGTCGTGTCTGTCGCAGCCGACAGCGGCGGCGCGCGGCTGGGGTTTGCCGGCGGCGACGAGATCGTCTGCAAGACGCTGGTGATCGCGGCGGGCGCGTGGTCGCACCTTCTGGCGGCGCAGCTGGGCGAGCGCATCCCGCTGGAGACAGAGCGCGGCTACAACACCACGCTGCCGGCCGATGCCTTCGACGTGAAACGCCAGCTGATCTTTTCCGGCCACGGCTTTGTCGTCACGCCGCTGTCGACCGGTCTGCGTATCGGCGGGGCGGTGGAGCTGGCGGGGCTGGAGCGCGCGCCGAATTATGCGCGCGCCCGCGCCATGCTGGACAAGACGCGGCAATTCTTGCCGGGGCTCAAGACCGGCGGCGGGCGCGAATGGATGGGGTTTCGCCCGTCTTTGCCCGACTCGCTGCCGGTGATCGGCCGCGCCAGGGCGTGCCCCGACATCGTCTATGCTTTTGGCCATGGCCATCTCGGTTTGACGCAGGCGGCCGCGACCGGCCGTCTGGTTCGCGATCTGGTGGGCGGGATCACCTCGCCGCTCGATCTTTCACCCTTTTCTCCACAACGGTTCTGACATGGCGCGACATTCATTTTTCTGTATCGACGGGCATACGTGCGGCAACCCGGTGCGGCTGGTGGCCGGAGGTGGTCCGCAGCTTGTCGGCGCGACGATGATGGAGCGGCGGGCGCATTTCCTTGACGCCTACGACTGGATCCGCAAGGGGCTGATGTTCGAGCCGCGCGGCCACGACATGATGTCGGGCTCGATCCTCTATC
>JBEBXE010000427.1:0-3153 GCA_040391705.1 Aerobium aerolatum | reverse complement strand
GCCCGTCGGCTTGCCCTTGACGTTGGAGCCGTTCCACCAGGTTTTCGCCTTGTTGATCAGCGAACGCGCGGCGAAGGCGTGGATGATCTTCATCCAGCGATCCTCGGCTTCCTTCTTCGGTTCGATATTGGCGAGGCCGTTCTCGTCCATGTGCGTGATAGCGCCGGCGATCCAGTCGACATCATGCTCGTTGATGGTGATGAGGTTGGCCAGAGCAGATGGGCCGTTGGCGCCCGCCGTGGTGAAGAAGTTCGGAAAGCCGGGCATCATCAGGCCGAGGAACGACGTCGGGCCTTCCTTCCAGTAGTCCTGCAGCTTGATGCCATCGCGCCCCACAACCTCGAAGGCACGCAACGCGCCGGTGAGGGCGTCGTAGCCGGTGGCGAAAATCAGCATATCGAGTTCGACTTCGCCCGATTCCGTACGCACGCCGTTTTCGGTGATCTCGACGATCGGGTCGGTCAGGCAGTCCTTGAGATGGACGGTCGGCAGGTTGTAGGTCTCGTAATACTCGGTATCCAGGCATGGCCGGCGCGCAAAGATCGGGTAGCCGCGCGGCTTGAGCACCTCGGCGGTCGCCTTGTCGGTGACGACCGTGTCGATCTTGGCGCGGACGAAATCGGCGACCTTGTCGTTGGCTTCGTCATTGAGCATCAGGTCGGAGAACGCGCCGAGGAACGACAAGCCGCCCTGTTCCCAGCTGTCTTCCATGATCTGCTCGCGTTGGTGCGCAAGCACGCTGAAGAACGGGCGGGTGATGACGGGGCGGACGCCGCCGTTCGGGCTGTTGCGGGCGGCCTCGCGGATGCCCGGATAGTTGCGCTTCACCTCGGCGATGTAGTCGGGGTCGAGCTTGTTGTTGCGCATCGGCAGGGTGAAGCTCGGCGTGCGTTGGAACACGTAGAGTTCCCCGGCCTGGCGGCCGACTTCCTGCGTCACCTGGATGCCGGTCGAGCCGGTGCCGATCAGGCCGACGCGCTGGCCCTCAAAGCTGACTGGCTCATGCGGCCATCGCTGGGCGCGCAGCAGGCGGCCCTTGAACTTGTCGATGCCTGGAATGTCCGGGTCCTTGGGAACCGACAGGGGGCCGGTCGCCATGACGCAATAGGTTGCCTCATAGTGGTCGCCGCGATCGGTGATCACGTCCCAGAAACCGGCCTTCTCATTCCACACGGCGCTGGTGACGCGGGTGTTGAACGAAATGTCCTGCCGCAGCTCGTGCCGGTCGGCGACGAAATTGGCATAAGCGAGGATTTCCTCCTGTCCGGCGAACTGCTCCGACCACGTCCATTCCTGCTCGACTTCCGGCGAGAAGGAATAGCTGTAGTCGACGCTCATCAGATCACAGCGCGCACCGGGATAGCGGTTCCAGTACCAGACGCCGCCGACGTTGCCGCCGGCTTCGATGCCGTGGATCTTCAGGCCCATCTTGCGAAAGCGGTAGACGGCATACATGCCGCCGAAGCCGGCGCCGACGATGACGACATCGAGGCGCTTCTTCACACCGGTTGCTGTAGGGGTTGCATCTTCACTTGCCATGTCAGCTCCTCCGACTGATGCGCGGTCGGGACGGTGGAGAGATCGTGGTCTGCAGCGTTTCCGTCACGCAGCGACCCTCCCGACCCGGACGCGTTCCGTGTTCAGGCTGACTTAACCCCTCTCGGGGCCAGGCGATCAAGGCCTGCATCATATGGTGGGTGAGTTTCACGTATATGTAGTTGCGGCCGATGCTGCGACCGGCGCAAAGGAGCGCCGGTCGCAGTCGGAAAGACTATTCCTGCAGCGCAGTTTCGCGCTTCGAGCGCACGGTTGGCAGCAGCATGAACACCAGCGCGACAGCTGCGATTCCCAGCAGGGTGGCCGACAGCGGCGAGGTGATGAACACCGTGGCGTCGCCGCGCGACAACAGCATCGCGCGCCGGAAATTCTCCTCCACCTGCGGTCCCAGAACCAAGCCCAGCAACAGCGGAGCCGGGGGGAGCTTGAGTTGCAGGATCGCGTAGCCGGCGACGCACATCAGTGCTGCCTGATAGAGCTCGAACGTATCGTTCTTGAGCGAAAAGATGCCGATGCAGCAGAACATCAGGATCGCCGGATAGAGGAAGCGATACGGGATCGTCAGCAGCTTTACCCACAATCCGACCAGCGGCAAGTTGAGGACGACAAGGATGACATTGCCGATCCACATCGAGACGATCAGCCCCCAGAACAGGCCGGGGTTGGTCGTCATCACCTGCGGGCCGGGCTGGATATTGTGGATCATCATCGCGCCGACGATCAGCGCCATCACGGCGTTGGACGGCAGCCCGAGTGTCAGCAGCGGGATGAAGGAAGTCTGTGCGGCAGCGTTGTTGGCCGCTTCTGGCCCGGCAACGCCTTCGATCGCCCCCTTGCCAAACATCTCCGGCGTCTTCGAGACCTTCTTTTCCAGCGTGTAGGACGCAAACGACGCCAACGCGGCACCGCCGCCGGGCAGGACGCCGAACAGCGTTCCGAGGAAGGAACCACGCAGGATCGGCGCGGCCATCCGTCGCCAGTCGTCGCGGGTCGGGAACAGATTGGTGATGCGCTGCGTCACCAGAGATCGGGCTTCCGGGTCGGGTTGCAAATTGCGCACGATCTCGGCGAAACCGAAGATCGCCATCGCAAGCACGACGAAATCCAACCCGTCGTAAAGTTGCGTCATGCCGAAGGTGAAGCGCTGTTCGCCGGTGTTGATGTCGGTGCCGACAAGGCTGAGCATCGCGCCCAGGATCACCATCGCAACGCTCTCGAGAACCGGTCCCGTGGACAGCACGGTCGCCAGCAGCAAGCCCAGGATCATCAGGGAGAAATATTCCTTTGGGCCGAACTGGAAGGCGAGGCCTGCAAGCGGAACCGCAAGAACCGCGATCGCCAATGTCGAGACGCATCCGGCAAAGAACGACCCGATCGCAGCGGTCGACAGGGCCACGCCCGCTCTGCCCTGCCGCGCCATCTGATAACCGTCAAGCGCGGTGACAATGGAGGAGGATTCACCGGGAAGATTGACCAGAATGGCGGTGGTGGAACCGCCATATTGCGCGCCGTAATAGATGCCGGCGAGCATGATGAGCGCGGCATCCGGCGGCAGCGCATAGGTCAGCGGCAGCAGCATCGAAATGGTGGCCAACG
>JBEBXE010000426.1:0-3162 GCA_040391705.1 Aerobium aerolatum | reverse complement strand
AGCTTGCCGCTGCGCATGCCGTCGAGCGTCGTCTCGAAGGTGTGGGCGAAGCGGACGAGTTCATCGAGACCGAACGCGCCAGCGCCGCCCTTGATCGAATGCACCGCACGGAAGACGGCGTTGATCGTTTCGAGATCGCCTTCCTCGCGTTCAATTGTCAGGAGTCCGTCTTCCAGCTCGGCGAGTTGCTCCTCGCACTCCTGGAAGAAGGTCTGCTTGATGGCTGCCATCGTGTCCATGCGACTTCTCTCTCCCTAACGGGCTCAGGCGGCGACGCGGTTGATCGCGGAGACGAGCTTGACCGGGTCGAACGGCTTGATGATCCAGCCGCTGGCGCCTGCGCGGCGCGCCCGTTCCTTCTTGTCGTCAACGCTTTCAGTGGTCAGCACCAGGATTGGAACGGCGCGATATTTGTCGCTGCCGCGCACCGCCTCGATAAATCCGAACCCATCCATGCGCGGCATGTTGATGTCGGTGATGATGACGTCGGGGTTGCAGGTCTCGAGCACCTCGAGGCCATGCACGCCGTCTTCCGCCTGGAACACTTCCATGCCTGCATCCAGGAGTGCTGCCTTCAGCATCTCGCGGATGGTGCGTGAATCATCAACGGTCAGGATAGTCTTGGCCATGGGTCAGTCATTCCTTGACGAAAAGTGGGACAGGTCCAGACCGGCAGTCCGGAGCGCGTCCGTAAAGGGCACCGATGGGTCGTCGACGGTGAGGTCGTGACCATCGGCTTCCCAGGTCGCTGCTGCCGACAGCAGCACTTGCAGGCACTGCGCCCCGACGCGTTCGATCTGCGACGCGTTGAGCGCGAGGTCCTTGCCACGCAAGGCCAGCAATTCTGCAGCCAAAGGCATCGCTGCCTTGATATCGAGCTCGTTTGGAAGCGTCATGCTTCCTGCGGCGGCGTTCCCCATGCCCCTCTCCTTTAAAATTCTTCCCATTCGGACGTCTCTGGTGCCGGCGCCATGGCGAGTGCCGTGGCCCCGACGCTGACATAGGCAGGACGGTGCGCCGCGCGGGGCGCAGGCGCAGCCGGTGCGCGGCGCGGTGCCGCCTCAAGCACGAACGCCGACACACCCTCGGCAAGGGTGGTGGCTTCACTGCGCAGCGAATGCACGGCGGCGGTGGTCTGCTCGACCATGGCGGCGTTCTGCTGCGTGCCCTGATCCATTTCGCTGACCGCCTTGTTGATGTCGGACAGGCCCTGCGACTGCTCGTGCGACGAGGAGGCGATGCCGGCGACGAGACGGTCGATCTCGATGACGCTGTTGATGATGCGCTCCGACACTTCGCCGGTCTCGGCCATCAGCTTGACGCCCTGGTCGACCTGGTTGGAGCTGGTCGAGATCAGCGTCTTGATCTGCTTGGCAGCGTCGGCGGAGCGCTGCGCCAACGCGCGCACTTCTGAAGCGACGACGGCAAATCCGCGTCCGGCGTCACCGGCGCGTGCCGCCTCGACGCCAGCGTTGAGCGCCAGCAGGTTGGTCTGGAAGGCGATTTCGTCGATGACGCCGATGATCTGCGAGATCTCCTGCGAGGATTGGGCAATCTCGCTGATGGCGCGCACGGCGTTGCGGACGATGTCGCCGGAATGCTTGGCTTCGTCGCGCATCGACACCACCTTGGTGGCGGCCTGCGCGGCGCTGTTGTCGGCGTGCCTGACGCTGTCGGTCAGCTGGTTGAGGGCGGCGGCGGTCTGTTCGAGACGCATCGCCTGATGCTCGGTGCGGCGCGCCAGATCGTCGGCGGCACGGCCGACTTCTTCAGAGCTCGAGCCGATGCTGTCGGCCGACTGCGCCACGGCGGACAGGGTCTGGCCCAGCGCCTGCGCGGTGTGGTTGAAGTCGGTCTGCAGCTTGCTGAATTCGGACGGCAGGCCTTCGAGGCGGGTCGACAGATCGCCGGCGGCGATGCGCGACAGCGCGACGGTGATGGCGTCGATGGCGGTGTTGCGGCGCTGGTCGGCTTCAGCGTTTGCTGCCTCTGCCTGTTCGCGCCGGTCGTTGAGCGCTTCAAGATAGGTCGAGATCGCCAGATCCATGTCGAGCAGGATCGCCTTGATCAGCGCCGACAGGGACGCGCCCATCGTCTCCGGCGTGTTGGCACGCGACAGAAGGGTCGGCCACTGTTCCTTGACGATCGCCTTGACCAGATGTTCGGCCACCAGCGCGTAGCCGCCGATATACCAGGTCGGCTCAAGGCCGATGCGGGCGTGGATATGGCCGATGGTGCGCACGGCGGTTTCGTAGCTGTCGCCGTAGCTGGCCTCGGCAATGCCGGTCCAGTGGGTTTCCTGGCGGCTCTTGGCGCTGCCGATGTGGGATTCGGAGGAAAAGAACGCAGCAGTTTGCGGAACCGCGCGGACCTTTTCGTAGAAAACCGTCAGTGCCGGGCCGATGTTACGCGCCAGCGACGGCTTCAGTTCGCGCAGTTTCTGCCGCGCAGCGTCGTCCATACCAATAAAATTCAGACGGTCTTCGAGCGAGACCGACTTCGCACCTGAGGCGACCATCGACAGATTCCCGAACCGCAGGGGATGCGGTCATGCACTGGAACAGAATGCTGACATTCCGGTCTTGCCGGATCGGTAGCGCGGCATCATGCCTTTGGTGCCCCCACCAAGCTTCCTTGTGTCAGAATAGGCCAGGATTGGTTTCGGCGGTCTTAACGGGAAGTCAATGTCGGCTGGGAGCGGTTGCCGTTGGGGAAGTAAAAACGCCGCCTCGCGGCGGCGTTCTCAAGAAAAGCTGGAGACGATCAGGCGTTCTGTGCGGCGATGACGATGATCTCGACCTTGTACTGCGGGCCGGCCAGCTTGGCTTCGCCGGTGGCGCGCGCCGGGGCGTTGCCTGCCGGGACCCATGCTTCCCAGGCCGGGTTCATCTGGTCGAAGTCGGCCATGTCGGCCATCCAGATCTGTGCGGACAGGATGCGCTCCTTCGACGAGTTCGACAGCGCCAGCAGGCGGTCGATCTTGGCGAGGATGGACTGGGTCTGCTCGGCGACGGTCGTGCCTTCGCCAACCTGGCCGGCGAGGTAGACGACGCCATTGTGAATGTTGGCCTGGCTCATGCGCGGGCCGGTTTCGTGACGGACGATATCCATGGGAACTCCTTCAGGTTGGTGTCGTCCGTCTTGTATTCACTCCGCTTTGAC
>JBEBXE010000425.1:0-3163 GCA_040391705.1 Aerobium aerolatum | reverse complement strand
CTAGCGTGGCGGCAGGATTGCTGTGCCGCTGAGAAGCGTTTCGCCGGTTGGCTCGACGATGGCCTTGTCCGTAGCAGGCTCAAGCGTGAGCGCATAGGCTTGCCCCGCCTGCGGGGCCGCAAGTTCGGGACCGGTCAGGGTTATCTCGGCCGCGCTGCCCAGAACGGCAAGCGGAATCTGGGTTCCGTTCTGCCATGTCCAGAGCTGTAGCACATGGCCGGGCGGCACCGTGGTTTCCGCCAGCGGCAACAGACGGATCGAATGGTTTCGATAGATTTCCAGGATCGCGTCGGGGCCTGAATTCTCACCCTGCAGCAGGACGACGGCGACCGGTGATGGCACCGGGGCCATGCCTTGCCCGGCATAGTAGCCGATGACGATGGCGGCGACCAACGCCATCGCTACCACCGTCCCGCGCCATCCGGCAAATTGCTGCGCGCCGGGGCGCTTGATCCGCAACAGCCCCTTCTGGGCGGGATCTGGCAGTGTGAAGCCGAGTTCCTTCAGCTGGGCGCTGTCGTCCTTGCCGCCCATCTGCGGCAGGTCGGAAATGCGATCGGTGACCCGCTTCCAGTCCGCGTCCGACAACGGCGCCGACCCCTTGGCCTGATGCAGCTGCCGCAAACGCTCGGCCAGCTGGGTGACGCAGGCGCGGAATTCGGGATCGACCTCCATGTCGCGTTCGGCGCGCGCGCGTTCCCGCTCGTCCATCACGCCGAACACATAGTCCTCGGCCCTCGTCATGCGTTCCCTGGCGCTCATGCGGTTTGGTCTCCTCCCTCGCGCAGGCTTACCAGTGCGGAGGTTTGGTGATTGGAACGTCTGCCGTACCCTGTTCTTCCAGCGCCATAAAACGCTCGGCCAGCGAGTTGAGCTTGCGCTGCATCTTCTCGACGGTCTTCCACTGTTCGGTTAGCTGGTCGGACAATTCGGTAATGGTTCGGTCCTGCTCGGCGATGATGATTTCGAGCTGGACGATACGTGCTTCCGCGCTCATGTCGCGATTCCTTCCAATGCCACACGCAGGGGGGCGCCAAGCGGCTTTGGCTTGCGGGTCTGGCTGTCGACGTAAACGTGAATGAAGAACCCTTCCGCTGCCGCGGTCTGCGCATCGTTGCGAAACAGCCCGACCTCATAACGCACGGAGGAGGTTCCGAGTTTCGCGACGCGCACACCGGCGGTGATCACATCGGGAAATCCCATTTCCGCAAAATAGCGGCAACCGGTCTCCACTACCAGTCCGATCTGGTCGCCGCCATGAATGTCGAGGACGCCGTTTTCGATCAGCCAGCCATTCACGGCGGTGTCGAACAGCGAATAGTGAACGACGTTGTTCATGTGGCCATAGATATCATTGTCCATCCAGCGTGTCTGGATGGTGCGGAAGGCGCGGTAGGCGTCGCGCGTCGAAGGAGCGAGGTGGTCGGCCATCACCAGGCTGCCTTGTAGATCGCCAGCGCGTCTTGTTCGCTGACGTCGCGGGGATTGTTGACCAGCAGGCGCTGCTGTTTCATCGCATCGGCGGCCATCTTCGGCAGCGCCGCTTCGCCGATGCCGACGTCGCGCAGGCGTGGCTGCAACCCGACACGAGCCGACAGCGCCGCCAGTTCTTCGATGAACGCGGCGCAGCGCGACTGGGTGCTCTGTTCGGCTGCCAGCTGCGGGAAGGCGTCGGCGGCGATCTCGGCGTAGAGATGGGCTGCGTCCGGCGCGTTGAAGCGCAGCACATGCGGCAGCACCAGCGCGTTGGACAGCCCGTGCGGGATGTGGAACGTCCCGCCGATCGGATAGGCAAGCGCATGCACGGCGGCGACCGGCGCGTTGGCGAAGGCCTGTCCGGCCAGCATCGAGCCGAGCAGCATTGCCGAGCGCGCCGCGACGTTGGCACCGTCGTTGACGGCGGTTTCGATATTGGCGCCGAGCAGGCGCAGGGCTTCCTTTGCCAGCATCTTCGACAATGGATTGTTGTTGGCGTTCTTCGAGGCATAGGCCTCGATGGCGTGCACCATGGCGTCGATGCCGGTCGCAGCGGTGATTGCCGGCGGTAGCCCCAGCGTCAGTTCGGGGTCGAGAATGGCGATGTCGGGCAGGATCACCGGCGAGGAGACGCCGCGCTTTTCTTCTTCGCCGACGGTGATGATCGACACTGGCGTGACTTCGGAGCCGGTGCCCGCCGTAGTCGGCACCAGCACCAGCGGCAGGCGCGGACCTTTGGCCTGGGCAACGCCCCATGCGCCGTCGAGGTCTTCGCCGGACCCGACCAGCAGCGCCACAAGCTTCGCCACGTCCAGCGATGAGCCGCCGCCAAAGCCGACGACACCGGTAACCGCCGCGTCCTTGCCGGCAGCCACCGCCTGCATCAGCGTGGCGCGCGACGGATCGGCCTCGACGCCGTCGAAGATTGTGACGGCAATGCCATCGGCTTGCAGCGCGGCGATGGCCGCGTCGCACAGCCCGAGACGGCGCAGGCCGGGGTCGGTGACGAACAGCACGCGCGTGCCCAGCAGACGGCCCGCCAATGCGCCCATCCGTCTGGCCGCGCCCGGCTCGAAGACGATCGAGGCGGCGGTGTTGAAGGTAAACGCGTTCAAAGTCTGGGTCATGCGGGCTCGGAAATTGACAAGCGGTAGTTGTTTTGTCGACAGTGCTGCAAAGAGCCATTTGCAAGGCGTGTTGGCAAGCCGAAATTCGGCATGTTAGTGTCTTGACCAAATGATAAAAAAGAGGGGCCTGTCCATCGAATGGCAGAAGCTGCGATCGAGCTTGTCGGAATAAACAAGAGTTTCGGTGCGGTTCACGCCAATCGCGACATTCATCTGGAAATCCCGCGTGGATCCATCCACGGCATCGTGGGCGAGAACGGTGCCGGCAAGTCGACCTTGATGTCGATTCTCTACGGTTTCTATCAGGCCGACAGCGGCGAAATCCGCGTCAACGGCAAACCGGCGACGATTGCCACGCCCAATGACGCCATCGCGGCGGGCATCGGCATGGTGCATCAGCACTTCATGCTGGTGCAGAATTTCACCGTGGTCGAAAACATCATCCTCGGCGCGGAAGGCGAGGCGCTGCTGAACGTTTCGATCGCCAAGGCGCGCTCGGAACTGGCACGGCTGGAGCGGGAGTACGGCCTTGAGGTCGATCCCAACGCCATTGTCGAAGA
>JBEBXE010000424.1:0-3163 GCA_040391705.1 Aerobium aerolatum | reverse complement strand
TCGCGTTTCAGCATCTTGCGCTTGCGCGACGCCAGCTGCGACAGGAAGTCGTCGTAGCTGCCATAGCCTTCATTGAAGAAATGGAACTGCTGGTCGGTGCGGTGCAGGAAGCCGGCTTGCGTCAGCGGCGCAATGTCGGTGTCCTCGGCGAAGGTGACATGCACCGATGACGCGCCAATTCTGGCGTTCAGCGCTTTCAGGCCCTCGGCCAGCGACATACGCGCTGCCTGTGCGCCGGGTCCGTCGACGACCAGCAAACGTGGGCCGGTTGCCGGCGTGAACGGCACCGAGGCCTGAAGTTTTGGGTAATACGCGCCGCCGGCACGCTCGAAGGCGTCGGCCCAGCCTTGGTCGAAGACATATTCGCCCTGGCTGTGGTTTTTCAGGTAGCACGGCACCGCGCCGAGCAATTGTCCGTCGGGCGCTTCGAGCCGCAGGTGCTGGCCGAGCCAGCCGGTGCGCCGGTCGGCGCAGCCGCTTTCTTCCAGCGACAGCAGGAAATCGTAGGAAATGAACGGATTGTAGGGGGAGGCGGCCGAATTCTTCGCGGTTCCGCTGAGCCGGTTCCAGTCCTTGCGGGTGAATGCGCCGATGCTTGGGACGACGCGGATGACGTATTCGCTGTCGTCCCGGCGCTTCTCGGCCTCGGGCGTCTCGATCATGGGTCCTTAGATACGCTGCCTGTGGTGCGTTGCAAGTCGATCAGGCTTCAAAGCCCTCAAATGTCATCTGATCCGCATGCGCCGCCGTGACATCGCGTGACCACTGGTCGCGCACCGTCCAGGTGATCACCGGCATCGCCAGCTTTTCGCGCACGAACGACACGAACGGATTGGGCAGGTCCATCACCCCGAACGACACGAACGAGATCGGATGCGCCAGCATCGAGAAATGCGTCTCCAGATCGCGCGGCGTGCGGCCATGTGCGGTCAGGCCCGCTGGAATGCCGGGCGCATCCTTGGCGAAGTCACGCACCAGCCAGTGGTCGAACGACATGAGCGCGACGTCGCCGTCATAGCCTGCGAGTGCCTTGGCCACTTCCTTGACCAGCCCGACATCCTTGCCCTCGGTGCCCTTCAGCTCGATCACCAGCGGCACGCGACCACGCACCCGCGCCAGCATTTCGGCCAGCGTCGGCACGTGGTCGGCCGTGGTGCCGACCTTGAGCTGGGCGAGTTCAGCGGCCGTCTTGTCGAAGATGTGGCCCGGCTGACCGGTCAGCCGCTCCAGCGTGTCGTCATGAAACACCACCGGCACGCCATCGGCGCTGAGATGCACGTCGCACTCGATCGCATAATCATGCGCGATGGCGGCGTCGAAGGCGGCGAGAGTGTTCTCCCAGCGCGTCTTGTTGAGATCGTGATAGCCACGATGCGCGATTGGCCGGCGCACGAGCCAGGAGAGGTCGCTCATGATGAAACCCGTTATTTGAGTTCGACGATGGCTTCGATTTCGACGGCGGCATTCATTGGCAGCATCGCCACGCCGACAGCGGAGCGTGCATGCTTGCCGCGCTCGCCGAGCACTTCCGCCAGGAAATCGGATGCGCCGTTGGCCACCAGATGCTGTTCCGAGAAGCCGGGAGCCGAGGCGACGAAGACGGTGATCTTCACCAGACGGGCGATTCGCTCGAGGTCGCCGGTGGCCGCCTGAATCTGCGCCAGGATGTTGATGGCGCACAATTTCGCCGCTGCCTTGCCGGCCTCGGTGTCGAGGTCCTTGCCGAGCAGGCCGACAGCCTCGAGCTTGCCGTTTGCGAGCGGCAGCTGGCCGGCGGTGAGCAGCAGGTTGCCGGTCTGGGCGAACGGAACATAGTTTGCCGCTGGAGCCGCTGCGGCCGGGATTGTCACGCCAAGCGCCGTCAGGCGTTTTTCGATTGTATCGCTCATCATCTATTCCCTATGCTTGCCGGTGGGTGAGACCGCATTTTCAAGTACGCCTCGCTTCTGCCACGAATAGCCTCTGTGGTGAATATGAAGATTGCGGCCTGTGCCGCGCCTGGGAGAATTGTCCATGCGCTTTATGCGCCTTGCCCTGCCATTTATGTCGGTTGCGTGCGGCTTTGCCGTGCTGCCTGCGTCGGCTGCCGCCCTTCTGCCCCACCGGGCCGTCTACGACCTGCAGCTTGACGATGCGTCGGATCGTTCCGGCATCAACGGCATCAACGGCCGCATGGTCTACGAATTCAACGGTTCTGCCTGTGATGGCTACACCGTGACGTTCCGCTTCATGACGCAGATCGATACCGACGAGATGTCGCGGATGACCGATCAGCAGACCACCACCTTCGAGGAAGGCGACGGCTCGAGCTTCACCTTCGTCACCCGTTCCTTCATCGACCAGAAGATGGACAAGGAGTTGAAGGGAACGGCCCGGCTGGCCGACGGCGAAACCGACGTGTCGCTGGAAAAGCCTGAAAAGCAGGAATTGACGCTTGAGGCGACGCAATTCCCGACCCAGCACATGATCGAACTGCTCAAGAAGGCGGTGCTCGGCGAGACGTTTTATGAAACCACGCTGTTTGATGGCTCCGAAGACGCTGACAAGGTGATGACCACCACCGTCGTCATTGGCAAGAAAGCCCCGGCGCCGGCCAACGACCGCGAGCTCAAGGCGATGGGGACGTTGAAGCAGGCAACGTTCTGGCCGGTCGACGTTGCCTATTTCGACCTCGATGAAGGCGATGAGGTTCCAACCTACCGCATCAGCTTCAAGCTGCATGAGAGCGGGGTGACTCGCGATCTCGTTATGGACTATGGCGACTTCTCGATGACCGGGACTCTGGTCGATCTGTCGATGTTTGAGGCGTCGACGACCTGTTCGCAGTAATATTCGCGGCTTTTCCGGCCATCAATGTTGCTTTCTGCCAAACCGCCAGCTATATGCGCGACCATTCCACACGCGGACTTGGGTGCCTGACCGGGAGAAATCCGGCTGATACCTCCGGTGGCGGCGAGGGCCTTTGGTCCGATCCGTCAATGGTCCGCGGAGGCTAACCGGAAAAGAGGACTAACATGGCACTGCCTGATTTCAGCATGCGCCAGCTTCTTGAAGCTGGCATTCACTTCGGCCACCAGACCCATCGCTGGAACCCGAAGATGGCGCCTTACATTTTTGGCGCACGCAACAACATCCACATCATCGACCTGTCGCAGACGGTTCC
>JBEBXE010000423.1:0-3167 GCA_040391705.1 Aerobium aerolatum | reverse complement strand
GCCAGCGCCAGAAACGCATTCTCGACGCAGGCCACCGCCTCCAGATCGAGCTTCACGATCGCCCGCAGATCCGTTTCGGTGAGGATCGTCATCCGGCTCATTGCTGCCCCTCGCCGCAGATGATGCGCCGGTGCAGCTCCATGTCGATGTTGCGTCCCGACAGGATCAACGCCACCGGCCCGTTTGTCTCCACCTTGCCGGCCAGCAGCGCCGCGATGCCGACCGCACCTGCCCCCTCGACGATCTCGCGTTCCGCGCGATAGGCGTGGACGATGCCCGCCGCGATCTCCGCTTCCGACAGCAGGATCACCCCGTCGAGCAGATTGCGGCACATCGCGAATGTGTGGCGGTTGGCAAGCCCGATGCCGCCGCCGAGCGAATCCGCCAGCGTCTCGGCCTCGCGCACCTGCACCGGTCTGCCCGCCTCCAGGCTCGCCTGCATCGCCGCCCCGCGCGCCATCGAGACGCCGATCACCCGTGCGTGCGGGCGCAAGCTCTTGACCGCCGCCGCCACACCCGACGCCAGCCCGCCGCCGGACAGCTGCACCAAGACCATATCCACCTCCGGCAGGTCCTCGACCAGCTCCAGCCCGATCGTGCCCTGCCCGGCGATCACGCCCGCATGGTCGAACGGCGGCACCATAATCATACCCACTTGTGCCACCAGCCGCTCGGCCTCCTCCTGCGCGTCGTCCTGGCTGTCGCCGCCGATGCGCATCTCCGCGCCCAGAAGCGCAATCGCGTCGCGTTTGTTCTGCGGCACCAGCTGCGACATGCAGATCGTCGCGCTTATGCCTTCAAGGCGCGCCGCATAGGCCAGGGCGCGACCATGATTGCCGGTCGAGGCCGCCACCACGCCGCGCCTGCGTTCGTCGTGGCCGAGCATCGCCACGGCGTTGGTCGCGCCGCGCAGCTTGAACGACCCCGTCGGCTGGCGATGCTCCATCTTCATGTGAACCGCCACGCCACAGAGCCGCGACAACGCCTCCGACAGCTGCAACGCCGTGCGCTCCACCTTGCCCGCAATCCGCGTCTGCGCGGCGCGTATCTCCGCCAGCGACACCGTCATGCCGCGCCCAAAGGCAGCGAGAACACACGGCCCCGCTCCGGCATAGCGCGGTCGTCGCCGCACAGCCGCAGGCACATCCACGCGGTTGCCTGATTGCTGGTCACCACCGGCTTGCCGAGCGCTGCCTCGATGCCGGCTGCCGCTTCCGCCGCGCGCAACGCCGTACATAAAACGATCAGCGCATCCGCCTGCGGGTCCATCGCCTCGCGCGCCAGTTCCACCAGCGTTGCCGGCGCGATCCGCGCCATCTCGCGGTCGTCGTCCATGCCGAGGCAGGTGAAGCTCACCACCTCAAAGCCGGCGCTTGCGAAATACTCGGCCACCGGCGCGCTGGTTTCGGCCAGATACGGCGTCAGGATGCTGATCCGCCGCGCACCCAGCGCCTGCAGCGCCTTCACCGTCGCCAGCGGCGGCGTCACCACGGCGACCCCCGGCTTGCTCGCCCGAAACGCGGCGGCCACCGCGTCGTCGCCGATCACCACCGAGGCCGAGTTGCAGGAATAGCAGAGCACGTCGAGCGCCTCGTCCGGCAGGATCATCCCCGCCGCTTCGCTCAACGCCGGCTGCATCGCGCGCAAATTCTCCGGCGTGGTCGGGTTGGCATAGGCAACGCGCGCGACATAGACGCCGACCCGGTCGCTCGCCACCATCCGCGCATAATCCGGCTCGGTCGTGTGGTCGGTCGCCAAAATCACCAGCCCGACCCGCTTGTCGCGTGGTCGCGCGTCGAGTGGCGGCGTCATGGCGCGCTGACGAATGTCGACTGTCGCCATCTTAGCGCTCCACCTGGCCATAGCGCCGTTCCAGCCAGCGCAGCCCGAACACCGAGACAATCGAAATCACCAGGAAGAACACCCCCACCATCGTCATCGGCTCGATGTAGCGATAATTGGTGTTGGCGATGCTGCGCGCCTGGTTCATCAGCTCCAGCACGGTGATCGCCGACAGCAGCGGCGTTTCCTTGAACATCGCGATAAAATAGTTCGCCAGCGCCGGGATCATCGGCGGGATCGCCTGCGGCATGATCACATGCACCCACGTCTGCAACGGATTGAGATTGCAGGCTTTCGCCGCTTCCCACTGGCCGCGCGGCACGTTGTCGATACCGCCGCGATAGACCTCGGCGGTGTAAGTGCCATAATGCAGGCCAAGACCGATCACGCCCGCCACCAGCGGCGACAGCAGGATGCCTGCCGACGGCAGCACGTAGAACAGGAAATACAGCTGCACCAGAAGCGGCGTGCCGCGAATGAACTCGGCCACCAGCCCGACCGGCCGCGCGACATACGGGTTCGGCGACCGGCGCAGCACCGCAAATACCATGCCGACGATAGCCGCCAGCACCGAGCCGAGCAGTGTCGCGATAATGGTGATCTTCAACCCTTCCAGCAGGGTCGGCATGATCTCCCAGACGAATTCCCAATCCCACTCCATCAGCTGCGCACTCCATCGAGGCCGCGCGACAGACGGCGCTCCAGCCAGCGCATGAAAGCGGAAATCGTCATCGCCATCGCGAAGTAGAGCACCAGGATCGTCGCAAACGGAACCAGCGTGCTGCCGGTCTGGGCGCGCACCACCTGTGCCTGAAACGTCATGTCGGACAGCGAGATCAACGACACGATGGCGGTCGCCTTCAGCAGTTCGATGGCGTTGTTGCCAAAGGTCGGCAGCATCAGGATCACCGCCTGCGGCAGGATCACATGACGCATGCTCTGGTATCGCGACAGGTTGACGGCCACGCAGGCCTCGAACTGCTCGCGGCCGATCGACTGCACCGCGCCCCGTACCGCTTCCGCGCCATAGGCACCGACATTCAGGCCCAGCGCCAGCACGCCAGCCTGCATCGACGTCAGGTCAAAACCCAGCAGCGGCAGAACGAAATAGGCCCAGAACAGCTGGACGAAAATCGACGTGCCCCGGAAGAACTCGATATAGACAGTCGCCAGCCAGCGCACCGCTGCATAGTGTGACAAACGCCCGAGCCCGGCCACAAACGCCATCACCAACGCCAACGCGCATCCCATCACGGTCAACTGGATCGTCACCAGCGCGCCTTGCAGGATCAGGCCAAGATATCCGGACCAGTCGATCATCAGCT
>JBEBXE010000422.1:0-3167 GCA_040391705.1 Aerobium aerolatum | reverse complement strand
AGCGCGCCAAGGATGATCAGGCTCGCGCCGACAAGACCCGCAGCAGCAGGCCATTCGTTGAAGACGAGATAGTCGTAGAACCCGGCAAAGATCAGCGTCGTGTAGAACAGCGGCGTCACGAAGCTGGCATCGCCGCGTTTCAGCGCCTGCATGAACAGCATCTGCACGCACAGCATCGTCACCCCAAGCGCGGCGAGCAGCAGCCATTGGCCGGGCAGGGGCGCGCGCCAGACGAACGACGCGGCGGTCACAGCCAGAACTGCGCCGAAGAAATTGCTGATCGTCAGGATGCGCAGCTGCGGTTCGGTGTCGACCAGCTTCTTGATCAGGATATTCTCGGCCCCGAGAAACACCGCAGCCGTCAGGGCCACCAGCGCCATCGGCTGGAAGGCGTCGGTGCCGGGTTCCGTCAGGATCAGCGCGCCGCAAAAGGCGGTGGCGGCGGCGACCCAGCGCCACGGCCCGACCCGTTCGCCCAGAAGCGGGATCGCCAGCACCATGGCGATGATCGGGTTGAGAAACGAGATCGCCGTGGCGTCGGCCAGCCGCATCGCCGAGGAGGCGGCAAACATGCACGTCACGCCGGCCCACCCCAGCACCACCCGGATGGCGTGCCTGCGCCACGGCGTGTTGCGCAGTGACGGGCGTTGCCACGCGATCAGCGGCACCAGCGCCAGCGACGCAAACACGAACCGCCCCGCTGAAATCTGCAGCGGATGCAGCGGATTGTCGCCTGCCGCCGTGCCGAGCATCTTGGCAATCAGCGTCGTGCCGGCCATCAGCGCGCAGGCGGCCATCATCAGCCCCACCGAAATCAGAACATCGCGCCCCGAATGGCGCTTCGACGGGACTGCTGTCGGCATCAGGCGGCGAGCTTCATCTTGGCGGCCTGATATTCAGCTGCCAGACGGTCGATGAACTCGGCCGCGCCGGCGATTTCGTTGATCGCGCCGATGCCCTGGCCGCAGCCCCAGATGTCTTTCCACGCCTTGGCCGCGCCGAAATCCATTTTCGAGGCGTCGGATACGGCGAGATTGGCAGGATCGAGCCCGGCGGCTTCGACCGACCCCTTGAGGTAGTTGCCGTGCACGCCGGTGAAGAGGTTGGAATAGACGATGTCGGCGGCCTTCGACTCGACGATCATCTGCTTGTAGCTGTCGGCGGCGCGCGCCTCCTTGGTGGCGATGAACGGCGAGCCGATATAGGCAAGGTCGGCCCCCATCGCCTGTGCGGCGAGCACCGCGCCGCCATTGGCGATAGCGCCCGACAGCAGCAGCGGTCCGTTGAACCACTGGCGGATTTCCTGGATCAGCGCGAACGGCGACAGCGTGCCGGCGTGGCCGCCAGCGCCCGCCGCCACCGCGATCAGCCCGTCGGCGCCCTTTTCGATCGCCTTGCGGGCATGGCGGTCGTGGATGATGTCGTGCAGCACGATGCCGCCATAGGAATGCACGGCGTCGTTGACTTCCGGTATCGCGCCCAGCGACGTAATGACGATCGGCACCTTGTATTTGACGCACATCTCAAGATCATGATCGAGACGCGGGTTCGACTTGTGGACGATCTGGTTGACGGCAAACGGGGCGGCCTTGCGCTCTGGATTGTTGGCGTCGTGGGCGGCAAGCTCCTCGGTCATCTGCGCCAGCCACTCGTCGAGCTGCGCCTCGGGGCGCGCGTTGAGGGCCGGGAACGAACCGACGATACCGGCCTTGCACTGCTCCAGCACCAGCGGCGGGTGCGAGATGATGAACATCGGCGAAGCGACGACGGGAATGCGCAAATTGGTCTTGAGGATGTCGGGCAGCGCCATGATCGGTGTCTCTCCAGCCAGTTGACGTTTTCGTAAACGTCACTTTCTACCGCATCGCACCGAAAAGTGGAGTCCGCTTTTTCGCCAAATCGCTGCTGCACCAACCTCTGGACAGTCGGTGGACGTCATTGAACGAATCTCCAGCAAAGGCTACCTGTTATAAACAGTAGCCAGTACCATGGAACAAGCCGTTGGATCCGTTTGAAAAAGCGATACGAACCGCCTTCGAGAAAGGCGACGCCAGCCAGCGCGCTTATCGCGAGAAGGTCTACCGCTCGGCCTTTGCCGCGCTGGAGCGCGGCCTGAAGGCCAATCCGCAGACCACCGTCGAAGTCGCCATGCGCCGCAAGCAGATGCTGTCGGCCAAAATCTCCGAGATCGAATCCGAATTCATCCCCGCCGTTGCGCCGGCTGCCGCACCGTCGGCGCGCGCGGCCCAGGCTGCGCCGGAGATCGCGATCGACCGCAACGGCAATGGCAATGGCTACGCCTCCGGTCCGGCCTATGACGACGACATCGAAGCGCCGTCCTACGGCCAATATGCGCCGCGCCAGCGCCGCCGCCGTCCGTGGTTGTCGATCCTCACCACGCTGATCGTGCTGGCGCTGCTGGGTCTTGCCGGCTGGTGGTTCTTCGCACCGGGACCGATCGACCCCGGCTTCCGCACCTCGCCGCCGATGGATTCCGAAGACTTTTCGCCGGAACAGCCCGAAGCGACCGTGTCGCCGCCAGCCCTGTCGGGCAACGACCTCGCCAACTGGATCAGCGTCTTCCAGCCCAGCGACGCCACGACGGTCACCGCGCCGGGTGATTCGCGCGCCGAACTGATGCAGGACGACACCGTCCAGTTCATCCGCATCACCTCCGGAGCCTCCGGCTCGCCGGTGCTGTTCGACGTGCGCGAGAGCATCCTGCAAGGCATCGCCGGCAGCCGGGCGGTGTTCAGCGTCACGGCGCGGGCGCAGGACGGTGGCGAAACCCAGATGTCGGTCGAATGCACGCTGGCCGACCTCGGCGATTGCGGCCGCAAGCGCTACGCCGTCGGCACGACGCAGGAGGATTTCCTGTTCGAGATCGACCTGCCCGCCGTCAACCCCGGCGCTGGCGGTACCATCGCCATCAATCCCGACATCGAAGGCTCCGGCCGCAGCGTCGACATCTTCGCCATCCGCGTCACCAAGGATGCGCGCTAGAGAAATTCAGCAAGCGTTGTGCGTCCTTCGAGGCTCGCTGTGCTCGCACCTCAGGATGAGGACGGTGGGTTGATCGAGCCCAAAGGCGGTGGGTTCGAGTCACAACAGTCCTCATCCTGAGGTGCGAGCCTTTTCGGCGAGCCTCGAAGGACGCACAGCCTCAA
>JBEBXE010000421.1:0-3175 GCA_040391705.1 Aerobium aerolatum | reverse complement strand
ATGCCTAGGCTGCATGTTCACCGACCGGGGAGGGGTAGGTTTTTGGCTGCCATGTAAGGTCTGCTGGTCGTGCGTTTCCAGTCAGATCGGTCGCATAATCCTTATTATGGAACCGATCTGACTATTGAATGCACACCACTATCTTGAGCGAAAGCGATCGTGGGCGGTGAGTTTCATCGCCAGCGGCGCGGCCTCGGCCCAGCGATAGATCTCGGTGCGCAGGTAGTCGAGTTCGTCGTCGTAGAGTTCCTCGTCGACTTCGACCCACCATGCCTTCGGCCGGCCGTCACTTCCGTCCGACCAACGATAGCCTCTGGCCTTGAGATGATCCTTCATGTCGAAGGGCGCATTCTCGGCGAAGATACGCACCTTGCTGCGCGCGCTCGAGCGCAGCAACTCGGCGAAGGGCACTGCTCCGCTCTCTTCCACCGGCCGCGCCAGAACTTCCAGCAAGGCATGGCAATCGTCTGTGGCACGGTGCCCCTCGTGGAAGAGGCCGGACTGGCCGACCAGATAGCCGAGCTTGTTGCCCTCGAAGCCAAGGTCGGCCCATCGGATTTCCGAGACTGAACAGGCCCACGCCTTCGGCACGAAGGCAGGCGAAAGCTTCTCGCAGAACGGCCGGTCGAACGCAGCATTGTGCGCAATGACGAGATCGGCAGGTTCGATCAGCGCGTCCAGGGCGGTGATGTCGATCGCCTGCCCGGCGACCATCTCATCGGTGATGCCCGTCAGTCGTGTAATCTCGGGCGGGATTGGCGATCCGGGCTGACGCAGACCGCTATAGATGGCGACCACATCGCCGATCTCTCCAGCATCATTGTAGGTAAACGCGACCGCACCAACCTCGATCACCTCGTCGCGCGCATGGTGAAGGCCTGTCGTTTCGGTATCGACCAGAACGGCCAGCCGGGAATAGGGGCTGTCAGTCCGCGGAATAACCGGGCGGGGAACCAACTGGCGCAGCACCCGGTAGCGACCGCTCTCCTCCAGGCGTTGCGCGGCTGCCTCTGCGTCCCACGCGTCGATAACCGGCGACGGCGCACGTTTCCTTGGTGCGGGGCGGCGCGTCTGCCTGTAGCCGGGGGCTTCATCGAAAAGGTCGAACTGCGTGGATGCCATCGTCAAACCGCGGCCCCCGCCTGCCCAGCCGGCTTGATCTGCTCGGCCAAAGAACTGCGCCTGTACCCAAAGAACATCAACGAAACACCTCGAATCGCACGTATCCGTACAATACGCCCATCCGACAGTTGTTTTCGCTTCGTTTGCGCCGATCCACCGAAGATTAGCTCGATCACGCGCTCACGGTCGCCAGCAACGCACCGGCCGAAAGGCTCGCGCCGACGTCCGCCCTGTGGTGAAGGATGCCATCGGCGGTGGCCTCGATCCGGGTTTCGGCCTTCATCGCCTCGATGACCGCGATAGCCTCGCCGCGCCGCACCTGTACTCCATCGCCAACCAACCAGCTTTGCAGCACGCAGGGCATCGGCGCGACGATGTCCCCGGGTGCTTGCGCCGTCGTCGTAGATGTCTGGGTCGAAGGGCTTGCGGGCAGGCTGCCCAACAGTCCGGCCGGCAGCGCGAGCTGATGCCGGCGGCCGTCTATCTCGATGAAGGTACGCATCAGGCCGGGCTCCACGGCATCGACACGGGGCGCAGGGGGCAGCGGCGCAAGTTCGGTTTCGATCCAGTTGGTGTGAACGCGGAAATCGTCGGGCGAGGTGAATGCCGGTTCTTCCAGCACGGCGCGATGGAACGGCAAGACAGTGGCGATACCTTCGATGCGAAATTCGCTCAGGGCGCGGCGTGCGCGCCGCAACGCCTCGTCGCGCGTTGCACCGGACACGATGAGCTTTGCAAACAGCGAGTCGTACAGCGCCGGAACGACCGACCCAGCTTCCACACCGCTGTCGAGACGTACGCCGGGGCCGGACGGCGGCCGGAAGGTGGTGATCCGCCCCGGTGTCGGCAGGAAGCCGCGCCCGGGATCTTCGGCATTGATGCGAAATTCGAAGGCGTGGCCGAGAACTGCCGGCGTTTCGGTCACCGACAGCGGCAAGCCATCGGCAATGCGCAGCTGTTCGATGACGATGTCGATGCCGGTGGTCACCTCCGTGATGGGGTGCTCGACCTGCAGCCGCGTGTTGACCTCAAGGAACGAAATCACGCCGTCACCAGACAGCAGGAATTCAACCGTACCCGCCCCAACATAGCCAGCAGTCGCGCAGATCTGGCGCGAAGCCTCGTGGATCCGCGCGCGTTGATCGTCAGTCAGGAATGGAGCGGGTGCCTCCTCGACCAGTTTCTGGTTGCGGCGCTGGAGAGAACAGTCGCGCGTGCCCAACACGACCACATTGCCATGCGTATCGGCGAGCACCTGCGCCTCGACATGACGCGGCCGGTCGAGGAATTGCTCGGCATAGCAGTCACCACGCCCGAAGGCCTCGGTGGCTTCGCGAACGGCAGACTCGTAGAGGTCAGCGACCTCATCCATCTGGCGCACCACTCTCATGCCGCGTCCACCACCGCCGAAAGCTGCTTTGATGGCGATCGGCAGGCCAACCTCCTGAGCGAAGGCAACCGCATCCTGCGCGGTCGCCAGCGGCCCGTCAGACCCCTTCACTAAAGGCGCACCGACGCTGGCAGCGATCCGGCGCGCTTCGATCTTGTCGCCAAGTGCACGGATGACGGCCGGCGGCGGCCCGACCCAGACCAGCCCGGCCTCCAGCACGGCCTCGGCGAATTCCGCCCGCTCCGCCAGGAAGCCATAGCCTGGATGGACAGCATCGGCACCGGAGCGCTTGGCGATGTCGATGAGCTTGTCGATCGCCAGATAGGTCTCGCCCGCCCGTCCGCCGCCCAGCGCCCAGGCCTCATCGGCGTACTCGACATGGAGCGATTCCGCGTCCGCGTCGGAATAGACGGCAACCGAGGCCACGCCATAGTCTCTGGCGGCACGGACGAGACGCAGGGCGACTTCTCCGCGATTGGCAATGAGCAGCTTTTTCATGGATCAACGATCCTCATGGATGGAACGGAAACGGATCAGAGCTCCTGGCGGCACCTGCGCCACGAGATCGAGATGGTAGCGCGCGACCACGGCGACGACAGGATATCCGCCGGTCACTGGATGGTCGGCGAGAAAGACCACCGGCTGGCCGCTATGCGGCACCTG
>JBEBXE010000420.1:0-3189 GCA_040391705.1 Aerobium aerolatum | reverse complement strand
GACAGCCAGCGCTTGGACTTGTGCAGCCGCACCTTGTGGCCGTGGCTGTTGGTCTCGACCTCGCAGTTGGCCACGCAATGCCGCAGGACAGCGTGCCCGCCGTGTTTCAGCCTGCCGGCGATGACGGCCCGCTCCATCTCGGCGATGGCCGGCATCATGGATAGCGCGCCCTGCCGGAACTCGATCGCAGGATAGCCGTCGTCCAGCAGGTTGTTGAGAACGTTGCGCGCGAGCGCCGGATCGAATGCGATCTCCTGCACGTCGTAGGTCTCGCACAGTTCCCTGATACGGTCCTCGACGGCGCGGAAGTCGACGACATTGCCCTCGGTGGCGGTTATCAGCCCATCGGCCGCCCATTGCACATAGGGCGCTCCTGAAGCCTCCTGCCGCTTCCGCAGGTTATCCTTCGGGCAGAAGAAGTGCGGCACGACGATCGTGTTGTCGCCGTCCCGGAATGCCGCGATGACGACGGTCAGGTCGCCGCTCGACGAAAGGTCCGCGGCAAGCCAGCATTCCCGGCCAGCCAGCGCATCCATGTCGATCGGGTCGCTGCCCTCGTCATAGGTCGCCATATCGACGAACGGGCTGGTCGAATGGTCTGGCCAAAAGTTGCAATGATATTGTTTGAAGGCATCCTGATCGGCAGGCCGGTTCTCGGCCTCCCGAGCCATCGCCCGCAGGCCCTTGATGTCGGGATAGCCGAGCGCAAGGCCGGGATTCATTTCCGCCCAGAGACTTTCCGATTTCCAGTCCGCGCCGGCATCAGGCTCGAACAGCACCGGCAAGAAGGTCGGATCGACGATCTCGCCGGAAGCCACCTTGCGCGCGTAAGAAACGAGATCGAACGCAAGATTATCCTGCCCGCGGCCTGCCGTCGTGGTGATGACGTGCAGTGACTCCGGCGTCTTCGCCAGCGACGTTTTCAGGGCCTCCCAGAGATCGCGCTTCTTCCATGCGTGGATTTCATCACTCAGCAGGAAGTTGACCGTCCTGCCGTGCTGTGTCGCACCATCCGACGAGATCGACTCATAGGTCGCGCCCTTCTTCGGATGCCTGATCTTGTGCGTGCCGACACGGACCTGGAGCTTGGCGGCGACCTCGGGCATGGCCTGCACGATGCCGAGCGCCTCGTCATAGGCGATCAGCGCCTGCTTGGAATCGGCAGCCGCGCTGACCGTCTGCCCGTTCGGAATGCGCTCCGGGCCGAAGGTATGGAGGCAGACCAGCGCAGCGCCGACGGTCGTCTTGCGCGCGCCTCTGGGAACCATGGCGAAGACGGTGCGGACCTGCCGCTGACCGTCCTCGTCGACAGGACCATAGATGCGCCGGACAAGCCGCTCGACCCACGGATCAAGCTGCCACTGCCTGCCGGGAAGCCGGGATTTTGGATGCTTCAATGCCCGCAGGAAGTCGACAGCACGCTGGCCGTGCCCAAGCGGATCATCAATCGGGCTGTCGTCAAACAGCCATTTAGGGCGAGCCATGCCGCCTCCTATAGATCGAGTGGATTGTCTTCGTCGTCTTCGTGGCTGCCCACGCGACTCCGGCTAGCAGGCGTCAAGCCAAGCTCGGCGGCCCATCGTCGGGCCTCGGCCGTAGATTCGCGCAGCGTGGCGAATGCTGGATGCCTTTTCAGCTCGCCCAGCCACGGTGATTGAGCAGGATCAACCTGCCGGTTGCCTTCAATCCGTATTCGTCTTCGACGATGGACTCCCATGTCCCGATGGGTTCGGATTGATCGTGGCCGCGAAGCATCTTCACCTTTTTGGCCGGGCGCTTGGCCAGGCTGCCGGTGAACGCGCCGCGGGCGACGATCTCCTTGTGGCTGTCGAGCACGTCCCATACCGAGCCGTACCCAAAGAAAAGGCCGTCATCGCTGACAGCCTTGGTGTCGATCTCGAAGATCGCGCCGTGATTGGTGGCGACGCTCACGCGGCAGCCTCCTTGTCTGGTTTCTGGTTATCGTTCCCCGCCGTGGTGTAGGGCGACGACAGGCTGTCGCCGTCCGGCAAGGCAGGCAGGTTCAACTCGCGTCGGCAATCGTTGCCGGTGACGATGCCGGCAGCCCGAAGACTGGCGAACGATGAAGCCCTCGATTGTGTATCTGCGCGCAACAAGTCGTCGACATCGAAGTCGAAGCTGTATTGCCGGCGCTCGGCTCGCGTGAGCAACGTCCGCGAATATGCGTCCGTCCATTCCGACAGCCACGGCAAGAGGCCATGTTGCAGGAAGGTGAGCGATTGCTGTTCCGTGTTCGCGAAATTGCCGTGCGACAGGTCTTGCAGCAGCGTAACGGGAACGCCGGTCAGCCGGGCGATTTCCCCAAGGGCATATAGACGCTGCTCATTATGCTGGGCCTCGACCGACGTGAACGCAATCGGCTTGTACTCGCCCTGGTTATCGAGAACAGCCACGCCGCCGGAATTGTCACCGCCATGCGCTGCGCGCCAGCTTGCGCCGATCCGCTCGACGGTTTCTTTCCGCAACGTGCCTTTGAACGAAAGCACGCCGCCGGGGCGGGCTCCATTGCGGAACAGGCGGGCCGCCGATCGCTCCAAGAGGATCGCCAAGCCGATCGCATCCCGCCCAGCACGAAGCAGCCCAAGGCCACGCTCGCCGTCCAGGGAGATGTTCTGGATATGAATGACGCGATCCGGGCCGAACGTCTCGCCGCCAATCTTGTATCGCGGCTCGCCAGTGTCGGCATACTCCACCACGATCTTGTCGCGCCGGAGATAGAGCAACTCGGCAGGCCGCTTGCCGACCTTGTTGACGAACACGAATCCATCGCCATGAAGGATAGCGTCCGTCGTCGCGAGTTCCCTGATCTTGCCCGCGCTATGCCAATCGTTCGCGAAACCGTCGACCAGATCGACAGCAGCATGATCGGTGACTTCCTCCCGGCCGGCTGCGGTGTTGCGGAACATGCGCACCGGCAATGTGCCGACCGCGCTCGCCAGCAGGTTGACGGCGGCATTGACCGGGGCGCACCGCATCGCGGATTCCGCGTTGACGGGAACGCCCGTGCTGGAACTGGTGAACAGTCCCGCAAGGGCCTCCCAGCTTTCCGACGTGGGATCAGTGAGGCTTTTGGCCTCGATGGGCTCGGATGATTTACGATTGAACGGCCAAATCATGCGGCCTCCTTATATATTGCGGCGCACCGCTCGGTGATGACCGAGACGATCT
>JBEBXE010000419.1:0-3191 GCA_040391705.1 Aerobium aerolatum | reverse complement strand
GGCGGCGGCTATGCGCAGGTGGTGCCGATGGAGGACATGAACCTCCACTTCACCGGCGACTTCCACGCCATCACCACGGCGCACAATCTGTTGTCGGCGCTGATCGACAACCACATCTACTGGGGCAACGAACTCGGCCTCGACACCCGCCGGATCACCTGGCGGCGGGTCATGGACATGAACGATCGCGCGCTGCGCTCGATCGTCTGCTCGCTGGGCGGTGCGGCCAACGGCTTTCCGCGCGAGGCGGGGTTCGACATCACCGTCGCTTCCGAGGTGATGGCGATCCTGTGTCTGGCGACCGACCTTGCCGACCTCGAAAAGCGGCTGGGCGACATCATCGTCGGCTACCGCCGCGACAAGTCCCCGGTTTTTGCGCGCGACCTGAAGGCGCATGGCGCAATGGCCGTGCTGCTCAAGGATGCGATGCAGCCCAATCTCGTGCAGACGCTGGAGAACAATCCGGCGCTGGTGCATGGCGGCCCGTTTGCCAACATCGCGCATGGCTGCAACTCGGTCGTGGCAACCACGACGGCGCTGAAGATTGCCGACTACGTGGTGACCGAAGCCGGGTTCGGCGCTGATCTCGGGGCGGAAAAGTTCTTCGACATCAAATGCCGCAAGGCGGGTCTCAAGCCTGCTGCTGCCGTCATCGTCGCCACAGTGCGGGCGCTGAAGATGAACGGTGGCGTCAAGAAAGACGATCTCGGTGTGGAGAACGTTGCGGCGGTGACCAAGGGCTGCGCCAATCTCGGCCGCCACATCGAGAACGTGAAGCAATTCGGCGTTCCGGCCGTGGTTGCGATCAACCATTTCCACAGCGACACCGACGCCGAGATTCAGGCGGTGAAGGATTTCGTCGCCACGATGGGCGAGGAAGCGATCCTGTGCCGCCACTGGGCGGAAGGCTCGGCTGGCATCGAGGAGCTGGCGCACAAGGTGGTGCAGTTGGCAGAAAGCGGCGTGTCGCAGTTTGCGCCGCTCTATGCCGACGACATGAAACTGTTCGACAAGATCGAAACCGTGGTCAAGCGGATCTATCGCGGCTCCGAAGCGGTGGCCGACAAGGCGATCCGCGACCAGTTGCATCAGTGGGAAGAACAGGGCTACGGCCACCTGCCGGTCTGCATGGCCAAGACGCAGTATTCGTTCTCGACCGATCCCAATCTGCGCGGCGCGCCGACCGGTCACGTCGTGCCGGTGCGCGAGGTGCGTCTATCGGCAGGGGCGGGCTTCGTGGTCGCCATCTGCGGTGAGATCATGACCATGCCGGGCCTGCCGAAATCGCCGTCGTCAGAGCGGATTTTTCTCCATGAGCAGGGATTTATCGAAGGCCTGTTCTGATCGCGGCGAGGGACCATGACTTCATCCCGCTTCACCGATCTGGTGCGTGGCATGCGCGATATGCGCATTGCCACGGTTCCCGTGCTGCTGATGGCGCTGGTGGCGGGCGGGATTTATACCTTTGTCGCTGTCGCCAACGAGGTCAGCGAGAACGCGCTGCAGCGTTTCGACAACGGGCTTTTGCTGCTGTTTCGCCATCCGGATAATGTCTCGGTTCCGATCGGGCCGACCTGGGTAGCGCAGAGCGTGGTGGAGATCACCACGTTGGGCGGGTATCCGGTTCTCGTGACGCTGGTGACTGCGGTTGCCGGTTTCCTCCTCGTCTACCGTAAGTTCGGGCCGGCCATTTTCATGCTGGCGTCGATCATCAGCGGCACGATTGCCAGCCAGGTGCTGAAAATCGTCTACGACCGCCCGCGGCCGGATATCGTCGAGCACCTCGTCCAGACCCACACTGCCAGTTTTCCCAGCGGCCATGCGACGATGAGCGCAGTCGTCTATCTGACGCTGGCGACGCTGATCGTGCGGCTGGTCGACGACGTGGCGGTGCGCGCCTACGTGATCTTCATGGCGGTGCTGCTGACCTTCATGGTCGGCATGAGCCGTATCTATCTCGGCGTTCACTGGCCCAGCGACGTCATCGCTGGCTGGGCGCTGGGTACGGCGTGGGCCTGCCTGTCATGGCTTGCGGTCACCGGCTTGCGGGCTTTGCGTCGAGGGGCGTGAAACCGCTTGCGGCCGGCAAGGTTCGGCTTTATGGGTTGCGCATGAACATGTTCTCGAACCTCAACCTTTGGTGGTGGGCCAGCTAAACAGCGGCCAACGAGCACGTGCGCGTGAAATTTGGGATGGCCGCAACGGATTTTCCGGGCGGCCATTTTTGGTTTCAAGCTGGTCCGGAAACCGCAAGGCGGAAACGGATGGAGACAAACAATGACAGTCGAACTGCTTGAAGACGGCGCCGAACGATTTGTGACGGCGGGGGGGATCGCGATCACGCGCAGGCGGCACGACACGCCGTATACCGGCGCGATCGAGACCTATATCGATGCGCTGGATTCGCGGCGCGGCTGCGTCTTCTCCTCCAATTACGAATATCCCGGCCGCTATACGCGCTGGGATACCGCAGTGATTGACCCGCCGCTGGTGGTCAGTGCCTGGGGCAGGGCGATGCGCATCGAAGCGTTGAACGCGCGCGGCGAAGTGCTGCTGCCGATTATTGCCAGCAGGATTGCGCCGCTTGCCGACGTCACCATCGGAGAGGTGACGACGCGGTTGCTGGCGCTGCAAGTGGCCGAGCCCGGACGTGTGTTTGCCGAGGAGGAGCGCAGCAAGGCCCCGACCGTCTTCACCGTGCTGCGTGTGCTGGTCGACCTCTTCCGCACCGCCGAAGACAGCAATCTCGGCCTCTACGGTGCCTTCGGCTACGACCTCGCCTTCCAGTTCGATCACGTCGAGCAGAAGCTGACCCGCGCCGACAGCCAGCGCGATCTGGTGCTCTATCTGCCTGACGAAATCCTGGTGGTCGACCACCATCAGGCCAAGGCCTGGCACGACCGCTACGACTATTCCGGCGAGGGGTTCTCGACCGAAGGTCTGCCGCGCGACAATGCCGCCGACCCGTTCAAGCCCTCCGACATCACCCCGCCGCGCGCCGATCATGAGCCGGGCGAATATGCGCGACTGGTCGAAAAAGCCAAGGAAAGCTTCAAGCGCGGCGATCTGTTTGAAGTCGTTCCGGGCCAGATGTTCTTCGAGCGTTGCGACTCGAAACCGTCGGAAATCACCCGCCGGCTGAAGAAGATCAATCCGTCGCCCTATTCGTTCTTCATCAATCTCGGTGAAGG
>JBEBXE010000418.1:0-3207 GCA_040391705.1 Aerobium aerolatum | reverse complement strand
AGGCCGATCTTGAACCAGCGCCGGAACGTTGCCTCCGGCAGGCGCTCGAGCCAGCGGCTGCCATAGACGGTGCCGAGATAGCCCGAGGCGATCATCACCGCGATCAGCGGCAGCCAGTGGGCGAAGGCGAAGCCGGCGAGGCCGAACACCACCACTTTGAGGAAATGCTGGATCGTCATGCCGGCGGCATGGGTGGCGACCAGCGCCTTGCGGTCGTCGGGGATGATCTGGGAAAAGAACGCCGACAGCAGCGGCCCGGTGGCGCCGACAAACATGGTGATGAGAGCGGTGACGGCGCTGCCGATGGCAAGCCCGGCATGGCCGAGGCGGTCGAAGCCGGGAATTTTCGTCCAGGTCACAGCGATGACGAACAGGCCGAGCACCAGCTTCAGGATTGCGTCGGGCAGTTGCACCACCACCATTGCGCCGCCGATAGCGCCGACCAGCGAGCCGATCAGGAACGGCAGGAAGATGGTGTGGCGCACCGCGGCGCGCTGGTGCCAGGCACGGCCGGTGTTGGAGCCGAGCTGCACTGCGCCATGAACCGGGATGAGGGCGGCCACCGGCACGAACAGCCCCATCAACGCCAGCATGGCGACGCCACCGCCGACGCCGAAGGCGGCGGTCAGCGCTGAGGTGAAGAACGACGCGACGATCAGCAGCAACGCCACGCCCGCGCCGAGACTGTCAGGCAGGAGCGTGGTGAGCGTGTCCAATGGCGCGGCGGATCAGGCGGCGTTGGGGCGGGTGTACTGGCCGGCGACGCGGTACTGCCAGAGGTAGGACGGCAGGATCGCCTCGGCGGCCTGCGGCACCATGCCGATGCCGGCGAAGGTGCGGCCTTCGCTCTGTGCTGCCTGCGAGACGACGTTGTGCGACTTCAGCATCTCGACCTGATCGCGGGTCAGGAGCGGCTTGGGCAGAAGGCCAAGCACCGAGCCCATCATGCCGGCGATGGCCCACGGCACCGGCGCCAGCATGCGCTTGCGGTCGATCACCACCAGCATCTCTTCCATCAGCGTCTTGAAGGTCTTTACCTCCGGTCCGCCGAGTTCGTAGATGCGCCCGCCCGCAACGGTGCCGTCGACGGCGCGTGCGATGGCTTCGGCGACGTCGGCGACGTAGACGGGCTGCATCTCGGTGTTGCCGCCGCCGATCAGCGGCAGCACCGGCGAGACCTTTGCCATGGCGGCGAAGCGGTTGAAGAAGCGGTCTTCAGGCCCGAACACGATCGACGGACGGAAGATCACGGCGTCATTGACCGTCTCGAGGACGGCCTTTTCGCCGGCAGCCTTGGTGCGGGCATAGGCGGCGGCCGAATTGGCGTCGGCACCGAGCGCCGAGACGTGGATCAGTTTCGCACCGGCGCCACGGGCGGCTTCAGCAATCGCGCGTGCGCCAAAAACCTGCACGGCGTCAAAGGTCTGGCGGCCGCTTTCGTGAAGGATGCCGACGAGGTTGATAACGTGGTCTGCGCCCTGCACAGCGCGGTCGACCGACCAGCGGAAGCGCAGATTGGCCTGAACCGCCTGGATCTGGCCGACATTGCCGAGCGGCTGCAGGTGGCCGGCAAGGTTTGGATTGCGCACGGCAACGCGCACCCTGTAGCCGCGCTGCGCCAGCGCGCGCACGACAGAGCGACCGACAAAGCCCGAACCGCCAAAGACGGTGACGAGCTGCGGGATTTTGGTAATGGCGGTCATCACTGGCTCTCCGTTGGCCTCTTCAGCCGCTTCATAATCGTTTCGCGCGCAAAGGCAAAGAGCGCTGTTGGTCGCGCGCGGGGTTTCGACGGTCCGTTTATGCTTTCCCTTAGGGTTTTCACGGGTTAGAACCGCCCCCGGCTTGTAGGAGAGAGGGACACCATGCGATTTTGGACGCTGGCGGCGACTGCCGCCGCTTTCGGCATCATGATGCCGAGCTCGGCTTTTGCGGCAGAAGGCTTGCCCGGCGCGACGATGTCGCTGCTGTGGGCGCTGCCCTTCGCCGGCATTCTTTTATCAATTGCCACAGGCCCGCTGTTTTTCCCCCATTTCTGGGAACACCATTACGGCAAGATCGCCGCTGGCTGGTCGGTGCTGGTCGTGGTGCCGTTGCTGTTGTCGTTCGGGTTCGGCACTGCCATCGGTGCGGTGCTGCACACGATGCTGCTCGAATATATGTCGTTCATCATCCTGCTGTTTGCGCTGTTCACGATTTCAGGCGGCATTCTGGTGTCGGGCAATCTGCACGGCACGCCGCTGGTCAATTCGGGCATCCTGCTGATCGGCGCGCTGCTGGCCTCGGTCGTCGGCACCACCGGTGCCTCGATGATCCTGATCCGGCCGATCATCCGCGCCAACGACAACCGCCGCCACAACGTGCATGTGATCGTGTTCTTCATCTTCCTGGTGTCGAATATCGGCGGCTCGCTGACCCCGCTGGGCGACCCGCCGCTGTTCCTCGGCTTCCTGCGCGGCGTCGACTTCTTCTGGACCGCCTCGCACATGCTGGCGCCGACCACCGTGGTCGGGCTGATCGTGCTGGCGGTGTTCTTCCTGCTCGACAGCTGGCTTTACAAGCGCGAGGAAGCACGGCCTCCGGTTGTCGACCCGACACCGGATTCGCGCATTCGCCTGCGTGGCCTGGTCAACCTGCCGCTGCTCGGTGGCGTCATCGCCGCGATCCTGATGTCCGGCATCTGGAAGCCGGGGATCGAGTTCACCATTCAGGGCGTGCATCTGGAACTGCAGAACCTGCTGCGCGACGCCATCATCGTCGTGCTGGCGCTGGTGTCGCTGGTGGTATCGAGCAAGGAATTCCGTGAGGCCAACGGCTTCAACTGGGGACCGATCCTCGAAGTCGCCAAGCTGTTTGCCGGCATCTTCGTCTGCATCATCCCGGTGATCGCCATTCTCCAGGCAGGGCTGCACGGGGCGTTTGCGCCGCTGGTGTCGCTGGTGACGGGACCGACCGGTGCGCCGGACGATCTCGCCTATTTCTGGATGACCGGCATCCTGTCGTCGTTCCTCGACAATGCACCGACCTACATCGTCTTCTTCGAGATGGCCGGTGGCGATCCGCAGGTGCTGATGACGACGATGTCGCGCACGCTGGTGGCGATCTCGGCGGGTGCGGTGTTCATGGGCGCCAACACCTATATCGGCAACGCCCCGAACTTCATGGTCTACGCCATCGCGCGCAGCCAGGGCATCAAGATGCCGTCGT
>JBEBXE010000417.1:0-3208 GCA_040391705.1 Aerobium aerolatum | reverse complement strand
GCGCGATTTCCGTCTGCATGTCGGCCAGCTTCTTCTGGTAGAGCTGCGTGCCGGCAAGCGGCTTGTCGAACTGCTTGCGGTCGAGGCCGTATTGGCGCGCGCGCATCCAGCAATCTTCAGCCGCACCCATGACGCCCCAGGAAATGCCGTAACGGGCCCGGTTGAGGCAGCCGAACGGGCCCTTCAGGCCTTCGACGAACGGCAGCAGGGCGTCTTCGCCGACTTCGACGTTGTCGAGCACGATTTCACCGGTGATCGAAGCGCGCAGCGACAGCTTGCCGCCGATCTTCGGGGCAGTCAGGCCCTTCATGCCCTTGTCGAGCACGAAGCCGCGGATCTTGCCGCCGTGGGCTTCCGACTTCGCCCAGACGACGAAAACGTCGGCGATCGGCGCGTTGGAAATCCACATCTTCGAACCGTTGAGGCGGTAGCCGCCATCGGTCTTGACGGCACGGGTCTTCATGCCGCCTGGATCGGAACCGGCATCCGGCTCGGTCAGGCCGAAGCAGCCGATATATTCGCCCGAGGCGAGCTTCGGCAGGTACTTCTTGCGCTGCTCTTCGGAGCCGTAGGCGTAGATCGGGTACATCACCAGCGACGACTGCACGCTCATCATCGAGCGGTAGCCGGAATCGATGCGCTCGACTTCGCGGGCAACCAGGCCGTAGGCGACGTAGGAGCCGCCGAGACCGCCATATTCCTCGGGAACGGTGACGCCGAGCAGGCCGAGTGCGCCCATCTCGCGGAAGATCTCCGGATCGGCGGTCTCATCGAGATAGGCCTTCTCGACGCGCGGCAGCAGTTGTTCGGTGCCGAACGTTGCCGCGGTGTCGCGGATCATGCGCTCTTCTTCGGTGAGCTGGTCGTTGAACAGGAAAGGGTCTTCCCAGTTGAACGACGACAAGTCGGGACGTTCCTTGGGCTTCCAGTCGCGTTTCTCGGCGGCCATGCGATCCTCCATAATCTCTGTATCGGGTGGCTGAAACTCTTGTGCTGCGCATACCACGGACGAGGGGTGGTCTCCAACAAGCAATGCTGTCATGGTGATGAGAAATACTCATGGGTAAAATCTGATCATGCGCGATACGCATATACCAACAATCAGCGAGCTTCACGCGTTTGCAGCCTGCGCCCGCACCGGCTCGACGACACGGGCCGCCGACGAACTGAACCTGACGCAAAGCGCCATCAGCCGCTCGCTCGGCACCCTCGAGGAACGGCTCGGCGTGCTGCTGTTTCACCGCGTCAAGCAACGGCTGGTGTTGTCGGACGCCGGCCGTGCCTTTCGTCGCGATGCCGAGCGCATCCTGTTCGATCTCAACCAGGCCGCCGTCGGCGTGATGGCGTTTGGCGGCCAGACGGAAGTGCTGCGGCTGGCGGTGCTGCCGACATTCGCCTCGCGCTGGCTGATTCCGCGTTTGCGCGATTTTCGCAAGATCATGCCCAACGTTACCTTCGACATCATTTCGCGGCTGGAGGCGATCGATTTCGACAACGAGCCGTTCGACGCCGCGATCCAGCGCAGCAATCTGCGCCCGCCCAACGCCGAACTGGTGCCGCTGATGGAAGAGCGGCTGGTGGTCGCCATCGCCCCCGACCTTCTGGGCGGCAAACGCCTTCTGACGGATGGCGAGTTGTCGCAATTCCCGCTTTTGCAGCAAACCACGCGGCCCAGCATGTGGCTGGATTGGTTTCGGGATGCGGGCATCGATCCGCGCTCGATTCTGCGCGGACCACGGTTCGAGCATTTCGACATGGTGATCGGCGCGGCAATTTCCGGCCTCGGCGTCGCGCTGGTGCCCGAAGTGCTGGTCGAGCCCGAGATTGCGGCGGGGCGTCTCATCATGGCGTCCGAGCGGCGACTGGTGCTCAGCGCACCGTATTCGTTGATTTTTCCGCCGCACAGCCTCGAAATCGAGGCGTTTTTGGCGTTTCGCAACTGGCTGGAAGGGTTTCGTTCGGAGGGGCTGGAGCCGAATCCTACGTGATGCCGCCGAAAAGACATGAAGAAATATTGACATAAGGATATCTTTATGTGAATTCTATCCGGTGATTTCAGGATAGAAAGTGTCGTTTATGTCGTCTTCCCTTGATGCCCTGCTCGGACCGGTCGCTCCGAAGCCGGACGGATCCGAGATATTCGCAGCGCTGGCGAAAGCCGCGCGCGAGCGCATTCTGATTCTCGATGGGGCGATGGGCACGCAGATCCAGGACCTTGGGCTTGGCGAAGATCATTTTCGCGGCGACCGCTTCGGCGGTTGCGCCTGTCATCAGCAGGGCAACAACGACCTGCTGATCCTGACCCAGCCGAAACTGATCGAGGAGATCCATTACAACTACGCCATCGCCGGCGCCGACATCGTCGAGACCAACACGTTTTCGTCGACGATCATCGCGCAGGCTGATTACGGCATGGAAGAAGCGGTCTATGAGCTGAACCGCGACGGGGCGCGGCTGGCCAAGCGCGCGCTGATCCGGGCGCAGCAGCAGGACGGCCGACGTCGCTTCGTCGCCGGCGCGCTGGGGCCGACAAACCGCACCGCGTCGATTTCGCCCGACGTCAACAATCCCGGCTACCGCGCCGTCACCTTCGACGATCTGCGCCTTGCCTATGCCGAACAATTGCGCGGCCTGATCGATGGCGGCGCGGATATCGTGCTGATCGAGACGATTTTCGACACGCTCAACGCCAAGGCGGCGATTTTCGCCACCGAAGAGATTTTCATCGAGAAGGGCGTTCGCCTGCCGGTGATGATTTCCGGCACGATCACCGATCTGTCCGGCCGCACGCTGACCGGTCAGACGCCGACCGCGTTCTGGCATTCGATCCGTCACGCGCGGCCGTTCACCGTCGGCCTCAACTGCGCGCTCGGGGCGGCGGCGATGCGGCCGCACATCGCCGAGATTTCCAGCGTCGCCGATACGTTCACCTGCGCCTATCCCAACGCCGGCCTGCCGAACGCCTTCGGCAAATATGACGAGTCGGCGGAGTTCATGGCCGCTCAGATCGAGGATTTTGCGCGGGAAGGGCTGGTCAACGTCGTCGGCGGCTGCTGCGGCTCGACGCCGGAGCATATCCGCGCGATTGCCGATGCGGTGTCGCGCCACAAGCCGCGGACCATCCCGCAACTGAAGCCGCAGATGCGCCTGTCCGGGCTGGAGCCGTTCACGCTCACCGACGAAATTCCGTTCGTCAATGTCGGCGAGC
>JBEBXE010000416.1:0-3223 GCA_040391705.1 Aerobium aerolatum | reverse complement strand
CGTCGGTGATCGAAATCACGTTGGTCGGAATGTAGGCCGACACGTCGTTGGCCTGGGTTTCGATGATCGGCAGAGCCGTCAACGAGCCCGAACCATTGTCTTCGTTCAGCTTCGCGGCGCGCTCCAGCAGGCGGCTATGCAGATAGAACACGTCGCCCGGATAGGCTTCGCGGCCCGGCGGGCGGCGCAGCAGCAGCGACATCTGACGGTAGGCGACGGCCTGCTTGGAGAGATCGTCATAGCCGATCAGCGCGTGCTGGCCGTTGTCGCGGAAATACTCGCCCATGGTGCAGCCGGTGAACGGCGCCAGATACTGGAGCGGAGCCGGATCGGAGGCGGTGGCGGCGACGATGATGGAGTATTCGAGCGCGCCGCGCTCTTCCAGAACCTTCACGAACTGGGCGACGGTCGAACGCTTCTGGCCGACGGCGACATAGACGCAGTAGAGCTTTTCCGACTCGGGGCCGCTGTCGTGAATGGCCTTCTGGTTCAGGATGGTGTCCAGAATGATGGCGGTCTTGCCGGTCTGGCGGTCGCCGATGACCAGCTCGCGCTGGCCGCGGCCGACCGGGATGAGGGCGTCGATGGCCTTGAGGCCGGTCGACATCGGCTCATGCACCGACTTGCGCGGAATGATGCCAGGAGCCTTGACGTCAACACGCGAGCGGCGCGTTGCGTTGATCGGGCCCTTGCCGTCGATCGGGTTGCCGAGCGCGTCAACGACGCGGCCGAGCAGCTCCGGACCAACCGGCACGTCCACGATGGCGCCAGTGCGCTTGACGATGTCGCCTTCCTTGATGCCGCGGTCGGGGCCGAAAATAACGACACCCACGTTGTCGGCTTCGAGGTTGAGCGCCATTCCACGGACACCGCCCGGGAACTCGACCATCTCACCGGCCTGAACGTTATCCAGACCGTAAACGCGCGCAATACCGTCACCGACGGAAAGCACCTGACCGACCTCGGAGACTTCAGCCTCCTTGCCGAAGTTCTTGATCTGATCCTTGAGAATTGCGGAAATTTCCGCGGCGCGGATATCCATCAGCCGACCTCTTTCAGTGCGAGCTTAAGCGAAGCGAGTTTGGTTTTGAGCGACGTATCGAGCTGGCGTGAGCCGAGCTTGACGACAAGCCCACCCAGAAGCGACGGATCGACCGTCAGCTTGATCGTCACATCCTTGCCGGCAACGCTTTTCAGCGCCGCCTTCAGTTCCGTCTGCTGCGCAGCAGTCAGGTCGTGAGCAGACACAACGTCCGCGACGACTTCACCGCGCGCTTCCGCAGCGATCTGTGCAAACGCACGGATCATGCCGGGAATTGCGAACAGGCGACGATTACCAGCAACCACCCGCAGGAAGTTACCGGTAATGCCACCGATCTTTGCCTTGTCGGCGATGGCCGAGATTGCCTTCAGCTGCTCCTCGGAGGAAAACACCGGGCTCTCGATAAGCCGCCTCAGATCGGCGCTGCCTTCAAGCAACGCGTCGAAGCGAGCGAGATCCTTTTCCACCTGTGCGACCACTTTTGCATCCGCTGCAAGTTCGTACAACGAACCTGCGTAACGCGCTGCAACTGTGGAGATCGTCGAGCCAGACTTTGCCACGGACCGTCGTTTCTCTCTGCCTACAGGCCGAAAGATTTGAGGCTGGAGCGCTACACTCTGGCTAAATCTTTGACCTTGTTGAAATTTCGCAGCCGGGAACAGGGCGTCGCCACATCCCCAGCCAAAAGTCGATTGCCGTCTAGCACAGGCTTCCCTGACTCGCAACACGCCGCAAACCACGGATTTGCGGCAGTTTTGTCGCAGTCAGTGGGTATGGTTACCAGTTCAGGCCACGAGTCCCAGCGCAAACACCAGAGCCAGCCCCGCCAGACCGGCCTCGACAAGCAGCCACAGCCAGTTGACCAGCGTGTTGCCCTTGTCGGAAAGCATCGAAATGATGCGTCCGAATGCCGCCAGCCCCCAGCACAGGCCGAGCGTCAGGTACAGCAGCGGCTGCGCCAGAAGGATGCAGGCCAGTCCGACGCCGAGATAGAAGCCGGCCATGGTGGCGCGCACTTCGCCAACGGCCTCGGGATGATTGGGATTCGTCTGCAGGCGCAGCACCTTGAAGACAAGGCGTGGTGCAAACAGCATCGCCAGTCCAAACAACAAGGTGACGACTGCGGACGTCCAGGCCAGCCACTCGCCCTGCGTGAACGGCCAAGGGAATGCAATTTCCACGGTACGCCTCTCCATCTGAAATTCTGGGGTGAATCGGGGGCGACTTTAGCTGACGTCATCGTCGTTGTCGCGACGCAGCCGTTGACGCTACAGAAAACTTTGCGGGTCGATATCGATCTGCACCCGCAGCGAGCCGCGCGGGCGCGGACCGGCAACCAGCAGTGCGCGCAAAAAGCCCTGCAGGTCGGAACGCTTCTCGCCATGCACCAGCAGACGGAACCGATGCCGCCCGGCAATCACGGCCAGCGGCGCTTCGGCAGGCCCGAGCACGACGGCGTCCTTGGTTGCCGGCGCGGCGCGACGCAGCGCGCGGGCATGGCTCTCGGCCTCGGCGCGGGTGGCGGCACTGACGATGATCGACGCCAGACGGCCGAACGGCGGCAGATGCGCGCGTTCCCGCTCAGAGATTTCGCGCTCGTAGAACGCCTCGGCATCGCCCGACACGATGGCCCGCATCACCGGATGGGTCGGCTGGTAAGTCTGGATCAGGCCCCGGCTTTTCAGCCCCGAACGCCCGGCGCGGCCCGTCACCTGGCTCAGCAGCTGGAACGTGCGTTCGGCGGCGCGCGGGTCGCCATTGGCCAGGCCGATATCGGCATCGACCACCCCCACCAGCGACATCTTTGGGAAGTTGTGGCCCTTGGCCACCAGCTGGGTGCCGATGACGATGTCGGCCTCGCCCTGGGCGATCGCATCGAGTTCGAGGCGCAGCCGCTTGATGCCGCCGAGCATGTCGGACGACAGCACGATGGTGCGCGCGTCGGGGAAATGGCTGACGACCTCTTCGGCGATGCGCTCGACACCGGGACCGCAGGCGACCAGATGGTCGAGCGTGCCGCATTCCGGGCAGGCTTCCGGCCGGGCTTCGTTGTGGCCGCAATGGTGGCAGACCAGCTGGCCTCGGAACCGATGCTCGACCAGCCAGCTGGAGCAGTCGGGACACTGGAAGCGGTGGCCGCAGACCCGGCACAGCGTCAGCGGCGCATAGCCGCGCCGGTTG
>JBEBXE010000415.1:0-3226 GCA_040391705.1 Aerobium aerolatum | reverse complement strand
TGCCGCCGCTGGTCGGGCAATATGTGCTGCTGATCAAGGATTCGTCCGTCGTCTCGGCCATTGGCCTGACCGACCTGACGCGTGTCGGCTGGCTGGTGGTGCAGCGGGTGCCAAACGGATTGCTGGTCTTCTTCCTCGTCGGCGTCGGCTATTTTGTCGTCTGTTATCCACTCATCCTGCTGGCGCGCCGGCTCGAAAGCCGCATGAGTGCTGCCCATGGCGAGGTGCAGTTGTGAGCGGAGAAAAATCCATCAGGGAGGGCAGTGAAGCGTGATCGAGTTTCGCGGCGTCAATAAATGGTTCGGACCGCTTCATGTCCTCAACGACATCAATCTCAGCGTCCAGCCGCGCGAGGTCGTCGTCGTCTGCGGCCCCAGCGGCTCCGGCAAATCGACGCTGATCCGTTGCATCAACGGCCTGGAGCAGATCCAAAAGGGCGACCTCATCGTTGACGGTAAGCGTGTCGGTGATCCGGCTACCAACATGACGCTGTTGCGCACCGAGATCGGCTTCGTCTTCCAGTCCTTCAATCTCTATCCGCACAAGACCGCACTTGAAAACGTCACGCTGGCACCTATCCATGTGCGGAAAATCCCGCGCGCGCAGGCCGAAAAGGACGGCCGCGAACTGCTGGCCAAGGTCGGGCTCGGCGACAAGTTCAATGCCTATCCCGCGCAACTATCCGGTGGCCAGCAGCAGCGCGTGGCGATCGCGCGCTGTCTTGGCATGCGGCCCAAGATCATGCTGTTCGACGAACCGACATCAGCGCTCGACCCTGAGATGATCAGCGAGGTGCTCGACGTCATGGTTGCGGTTGCAGAAGAGGGCATGACCATGATGGTGGTCACCCACGAAATGGGTTTTGCCCGCAGGGTTGCCCAACGCGTGGTGTTCATGGACCAGGGCGCAATTGTCGAAAGCGGTGCGCCGGAAGAATTCTTCTCGAACCCCAAGACCGAACGTAGCCAAGCCTTCCTCGGCAAGATTCTGCGCCACTGAGCCACCTTCCGGCATTCGCTCGAACGCCCTCAAGCTTTACTTCCGTTCCGAGTTCGCGAACTATCGCAAGGCGGTGCCAGTCACGGTGCCGCCAACTGCAACCGGGAGCTCGGCAATGCGATTCGTGCATGCTGGATATCTTTGCAGTCTCGCGATGGGCACGTGCCTGATCATTGCGGCTTGGGCGCAGGCGCAGGAGAGGCCGCAACCGGAGGCCACGATCGCCGTTGCCGAGCGGCAGTCGGTCCAGGCGCAGAAGTTTATGATCGTGACCGCCCACCCGCTGGCTACCCAGGCCGGCCATGCGGTTCTGGCGGCTGGGGGAACCGCTGCAGACGCCGCGGTGGTGATCCAGACGATGCTGGGTCTCGTCGAGCCACAAAGTTCTGGTCTCGGCGGCGGTGCATTTCTGCTTTACTGGGATGCGGAAGCAGGCGAACTCACAACTTATGATGCGCGCGAGACCGCGCCGCTGGCGGCCGATGGATCCTACTGGCTTGATGACAAGGGCGAGCCAGTCGCCTTTCGTGATGCCGTCGTTGGCGGCCGATCGGCCGGCGTACCCGGCACACCTTTGCTGCTGGAAATGCTGCATCGCGACCATGGCAGTCTTCCGTGGGCGAGTTTGATGCAGCCCGCCATCGACACCGCCGAACGCGGCTTCACCGTGACGCGACGCATGGCTGAGTCGGTGGCTACCGCCCAGGGGCTGGACACATTCGTGACCACGGCGGAGTATTTCCTGCCCGGCGGCAAACCTGTCGCCGAAGGCACAACCCTGAAGAACCAGGCCTATGCGCAGACGCTGCGGCTCTTTGCCGGGCAGGGCGCCGCACCTTTCTACACCGGCGAACTCGCCAGGCGGATCGTCGCTGCACTGCAGACCAACATCAATCCCGGCATCCTCTCCATGGAGGATTTCGCAGCCTACAAGGTGATCAAGCGCCCGCCCGTGTGCTCGGAGTATCGAGACCATGAAATCTGCGGCATGGGGCCACCAAGTTCCGGCGCTTTGACGATCGGACAGATACTGGGCGTTCTCGAACAGTTCGATATCGGTTCCATGGAAGATGGTCCCGCTTTCCGGCATCTGTTTGCGGAAGCTTCGCGGTTGGCGTTCGCCGATCGCGCGCTTTACATGGCAGACAGCGATTTCGTCGATGTGCCCAGCGGCCTGCTCGACCCTTCCTATCTCGCCGACAGAGCGCAACTGGTCGACCCCGATGCCTCGATGGGCGTCGCTGCGCCTGGCATACCGCCCGGCCTTGACGGCAAACACCAAGCGCCGGATAGCGAGCGTCCGAGGAAGGGAACGTCGCATTTCGTTATTGTCGATGCAGCCGGCGACATGATCTCCGCCACGACCACGATCGAAAGCGGGTTCGGCAACCGCGTGATGACGGGCGGGTTCCTGCTCAACAACGAACTGACCGATTTTTCTTTCGCGCCTGAAGAGAACGGCGCGCCGGTGGCCAATCGCGTCGAGGCAGGAAAGCGGCCGCGTTCGTCGATGTCGCCAACCATTGTCTTCAAGGACGGCACGCCGGTCCTGCTGACGGGCAGCCCCGGCGGCGCGGCGATTATCCACTACACCGCCCTGTCGCTGATCTCGATCCTCGACTGGGAGATGGATCCGCAGGAAGCGATAGACCTGCCCCACGTCACGAACCTGAACGGCCGCACCACCATTGAAGAAGGCGAGGGCGCCGAGGAACTGGCCGCGGCGCTCGAAGGGCTGGGGCATGAGGTGGCGATCGGCAATCTCAATTCCGGCCTGCACGTGATCGCCATTACCGACAAGGGTCTCGTTGGCGCTGCGGACAAGCGGCGCGAAGGGCTCGTGATGGGCGAATGAGGGCGTCGCCGTCCATTCATGCGGATGGGTGCAACGCAGTGACTCGATGCGGTGCGCAGTCGGAGGAGAAGCCCTGATCTGCAAACGGCGCTATCCGGGTGGACAAGTAGTCCACCAATATCGCACTCTCATTGGCACGTAACAGGAAACCTCATCCCGATGGTGACCCATGGCTGCCGACTGCATCATAGGCCCGAACGTAAACGACCCGAGGCTGACGCGTTCCGTCACGGGCACTGACCACAACGGCGAACAGATCGCGCTTTCGGTTGTTGAGGAGCGGCCGCTCACGATCTTCCTGAACGCGCAGGAGATCGTCACCGCGATGACGATCGGCGACTATCCAGAATATCTGGCGCTGGGCTTCCTGCG
>JBEBXE010000414.1:0-3232 GCA_040391705.1 Aerobium aerolatum | reverse complement strand
CCTGCCAGTTTTGCCGTGGCAATAGCAGAAGAAGCCCGTCGCGTCACGTCTATTAGCGTTATTGGCGCGTGGGGGCCTGGTCTCAAGCAAAAAGGCCGGGTTTCACCCCGGCCCTGCCTGTGACGAAAATCGCCGGGATCAGGAGCAGCTCTGGATCGAACCCAGCGCTGCGGTGATGCCCTTGAGCGAGAACGTGTAGTTGGTCGGATTGCCGCGACCGGAGGTGGCCTGCACCTTCATGTCGGTGCCGCCGCGCATCGCCGTGATCAACTGCGGCTCCTCGGCGGCGTTTTCCAGCCAGGCAGACTTGCCACGGGTAAACAGCGAGAAGCTGCGGTCGCCGATGGTCAGGCGAACCTTGGAGTTTGCCTGGAAGTCATAGGAGGCAATGAACTGCGGCTCGTAAGAGACGTTCTGGCCCGGCTTCTGGCTGACAAAGAAGAAGATGTCGCCATGGTCGAGCGTCGTCGGCTGTTTCTCCGTTGGTACGGTCAGCACATAGCAGACCTTTCCGGCGTTGGACGGATAGGAGTAGGTACCCCATGCGTTGTGCTGGCCGATCTTGGTTGCTGACTGCGCCATCACCGGGCTGGCGAAAGCCAGCATGGCAAGGCAGGAGATCGTCGTAATGGTTCCGCGCATCTTTATAGAGTTATCCCTGTGCGTGTACGGGTGATCGAAGTGGTCCCGATCTGGTGCCATTCGCTTAATTTTACTTAATCTGGGTTACCAAAGGGTGAACCGTATCCGCATAAGGATTCCCGCCGCCCTGAAACCCGCGCCGCCGCACCAATGTCACGCTTTTTTTCAAGCGCGGCATCGGCGTGCTGCGTCCCGTTCCCGTTGAACCGGGCAAAAACGGCGAGAATTTGACTGAAATGCGGAACAGGGCCCCGCGCGGCCGGTTTGGTCAGCCGTCAACGTCTTTCAGGGCGGCCCGCGCCGCTTTCCGGTGCGCCGGCGTGATGTGGCCCTGGATCGAGGCGATGGCGGCGGTCAGCACCGCCAGATCGTCGGTAAAGCCGAAGCCCAGGAGGAAGTCGGGGATGATGTCGATCGGCAGGACGAAATAGGCCAGCGCCGCCAGCAGCGTGCCGCGCACCCGCAGCGGCGTCTTGGAGTCGAGCGCGGCGTAATAGGCGGCGACGACATCTTCCATGAACGGAATATGCCCGGCGGCGCGCTTCAGCGTCTGCCAGAAGCCCTGGCGCACGCGTTTTTCGCGGCGCGAATCTTCTTTCGCGCCGACTGGTTTCAGGATCTGGTTCAGGGACTGCGAGGACAGGGTTTTCATGGAGGAAAACATGGGCAGTGCCTTGGCGCTGTGCAAGAGGGTGTCAGCGCGCCATGTCGACTTCGCGGCCGCGCCCCATCGATGTCATCCATCCCGGGTATTCCGGCTGGGCGATGATCTGGTGCGCATAGTGGGCGCGCAGCGCCTCGGTGAGGCGGCCGCTGCGGCCCAGCATGTCGTCGGCCATGGCGATCATCACCGAGTTCGGCCACGCCTGCGGGCGGATGGTGCGCAGCTGCTGGAACAGCTGGTCTTCGGCCGCCTCCGGCTGCGCCTGCAACATCAGCGTCATCATCGCCGCCGTCGAACGCGACACGCCCATGTGGCAATGCACCAGCAGATGGCCCTGCGCTCCGGCATCGCGTCCGGCGGCCAGATTGGTGCCGAAATCGAGAATGGTTTCCATATGGGCGCGCGTCGGCATCGTCAGGCCGGGCAGCGGGTCGATGATGTCGTGGAAGCGCAGCGTGGTGCGGTGGTGGTCGCCATAGCCGGCAAATTCGGTCAGGTCGGGACGGTCCGGGTCGATCACCGACAGCACATGCGACACCGCGCGGGTGCCGTGGGACGGAATCTCGTCGATGCCGCAAATGGTGAGAACGGACATGGCGGGGGAAATCATGGGCTATTCCAGTACTGCTTCAGACCAACAAACTCTTAGCCCATAACGGTTGTGTCTGTCAGGTCTGTGACGATTTGCGCGTCCCGGCGATCTCGTCCATCGCGCTGGCAAGTTCGAAGTCGAGCGTGGTCAGGCCGCGCGCATCGTGGGTCGACAGCCGCACCTCGACCTTGTTGTAGACGTTGAACCATTCGGGGTGATGGTCGAGCCGTTCGGCGACCAAAGCCGCGCGCGCCATGAAGCCGAAGGCCTCGCTGAAAGTCTTGAACTTGAAGTTCTTTACAATCGCGGCGTCGCCGTGTTCCAGCGCCCAGCCGTCCAGCCCGGCGAGGGCGTCGTCGATTGCGCTGCGCTCGAGTGCGGTGCGGGCCATGGCCTACCTCGTTGCCTGTGTCAGGATGGAAGCGTCGTCAACGCTGGTGCTGCGGGCGTCCAGCGGCCAGGTTTCCTCGACGACATAGGGACCGCCGCCGATCGAATCACGCGCCGACATCAGCACGAAGCGACCGACCTTGAACGGGGCGGTGGCGAAATTGCCGCGCGACGACAGATAGTGAGCAAGATCGCCGACGCTGGGGTTGCGCAGCCGCGCCAGCGTCACATGCGGCACGAATTTGCGTGGGTCGGCGGGCAGGCCGAGGCGCTGGCAGATGCGCTCGATCTCGGCTTGCAGCGCGTACAGCTCGGCCGATGGCGCGACGCCGGCATAGATCGAGTGCGGTTTCTTGCCGAAGGCGTCGACGCCGGCCAGCGTCAGGGTGAAGGCCGGGCGGCGGATACGGTCGAGCGCATTGGCGATCTCGTCGGCAACATGGCCTTCGATATCGCCGAAGAAGCGCAGCGTCAGGTGGTAATTCTCGACATCAATCCAGCGCGCGCCGGGCAGGCCACCTCGCAGCAGCGAGAGCGAAAGCGTGGCGTCACGCGGAATCTCGAGGGCGGTGAAAAGTCGCGGCATTGCTACCTCCTCGAATCGACTGTTCATGCCCAGCGAAACATCGATAGCGCCATCGGGCAAGCAATTTTGTGCGCTGCGGCGAGTTCCCTGGGGACAGCCGCCGTGAGCACTACGCGCAAACCGTGCCTCAGGTTCCACTCGGCCCGTCGGCCAGCACGTCCTCGATCAGCGGCAGGAAGCGCTCGACCATCGTGTCGACGCCGGCGGCATTGGGGTGCATGCCGTCGTCCAGCAGCAGCGGCCGCTCGGCGGCAACGCCATCAAGAAAGAACGGATAGAGCGGCAGCTGGTAGGTCTCGGCCAGGCGCGCGAAGATCGGGTCGAACTGCGCCGCATAGTCGGCCCCAAGGTTGGGGGC
>JBEBXE010000413.1:0-3260 GCA_040391705.1 Aerobium aerolatum | reverse complement strand
TCGTCCGACCATTCCGCCAAGGCCGCGAGAACGGCGCTGAAATCTGCCCAGCGGCGGATCACCGTTTCTGCGCCCGCTTCCATCAGCAGGTCGGCATGGCCGGGATGGGTGTGGGAAGCGCCGGTGAAACCGATCACCCGCATTCCGGCCGCCCGCGCACCGGCGACACCATGCGTCGAATCCTCGATGACGAAGGTTCTTTTCGGATCAGCGCCCATTTGCGCTGCGCCGTAGAGGAAAACATCCGGGGCCGGCTTCGGCTTGCGTGAGTCGGTGTCGAGCGACGAATAGACGTGGCCTTCGAAGAACGGCAGCAGTCCGGTGCGGGTCAGCATGCCCTGCAGACGCTCCGCGCTCGAATTCGAGCAGATGCATTTCTTGCCCTGAACCGCCGCGACCGCTTCCAGCGCGCCTTCGATGGCGGGCACGTCGGCCCGCAGCCGTCGGTCGACCAGCTTTTCCGCTTCATCGATCAGGGTCGCCTGGAACAGTTGCTGCGACTCTTTCTCGATGCGCAGCAGGATGTCGCGGAAAGTCAGGCCGGCATAGAGCCGCGCCAGGTCCTCGGCTTCGATGGGATAGCCCGCTGCGGTGAGAAGCTCGGCCTCGACGCGCGCTGCAATGATTTCTGAATCGACCAGAACGCCATCGCAATCGAAAATGACGAGATCAACACCGGACATAATAAAGGCCTTCTGAAACGCGTGGGAGTCCCGTGTCGCCTACACCATGGGGGCCGGAACGGCAATTCGCGCCGGGTGGTTCACCAATTCTTTACGCAAAACGGTAACCATAACAGTCAGTAAACATTCAAGCGTTTCGGTGAGTCCATGACAGCTCTGCGTCTTCTTGACGATCTTTCCCACGCTCCTGCGTCTGCCGATTGGCTCGATACGATCCTCAAGGGGGATTGCGTCGCAGCACTCAATCGCCTGCCGGAAAAGTCGGTCGATGTGATTTTTGCCGATCCTCCCTACAATCTTCAGCTGGAAGGCGACCTGCATCGCCCGGATCAGTCCAAGGTCGATGCCGTCGACGACGAGTGGGACCAGTTCGAAAGCTTTGCCGCCTACGACGCCTTTACCCGCGCCTGGCTGCTGGCGGCCCGCCGTGTGCTGAAGCCGAATGGCACGATCTGGGTGATCGGCTCCTACCACAACATTTTCCGCGTCGGCGCGATCATGCAGGATCTGGGCTTCTGGATTCTCAACGACGTCGTCTGGCGCAAGACCAATCCGATGCCGAACTTCCGTGGCCGTCGCTTCCAGAACGCCCATGAGACGATGATCTGGGCATCGCGCGACCCGAAGGCGAAGGGCTACACCTTCAACTACGATTCGATGAAGGCCGCCAACGACGACGTCCAGATGCGTTCGGACTGGCTGTTCCCGATCTGCACCGGCCATGAGCGTCTGAAGGACGAGAACGGCAACAAGGTGCATCCGACCCAGAAGCCAGAGGCGCTGCTTGCCCGCGTGCTTCTGTCGTCGACCAAGCCGGGCGACATCGTGCTCGACCCGTTCTTCGGCACCGGCACCACCGGGGCCGTTGCCAAGCGCCTGGGCCGTCACTTCGTCGGCATCGAGCGCCAGCAGAGCTATATCGACGCCGCGATGGAGCGGATCGCCGACGTGCGGCCGTTGGCCGAGGAAGCGCTGGAGATGCTCACCGGCAAACGCGCCGAACCGCGCGTTGCCTTTGGCAGCCTGATCGACACCGGCCTGATCCAGCCGGGCGCGACGCTGTACGATTCACGCCGCCGCTGGAGCGCGCAGGTGCGCGCCGACGGAACCCTGGCGTGCGGCGACATGGCCGGCTCGATCCACAAGGTCGGCGCGTTGGTGCAGAATCTCGATTCGTGCAACGGCTGGACGTTCTGGCACTACGAGCGCAATGGCGGCCTGACGTCGATCGACGAACTGCGCCGCATCGCGCGACTCGGCATCGAGCGCGCCGGCGGCTGAAGCTACCCTCTACAGCACGCCGAAACGACGCAGGTCGTCTGCAAGCGTTTCGGCGTCCTGGAACAGCACGGCGTTCCAGCCCGCTTCCCGTGCCCCGATGACATTGTGTTCGCTGTCGTCGATGAACAGGGTGGCAGCGGGCGCAAGCCCGAACGTGTCGGCGTGAAGCCGGTAGATCGCTTCATCCGGCTTGAGCAGCCCGACTTCGCCCGACACGGTCACGCCGCGTGACAGATTGAGGAAGTCGAAGCGGGCGCGCGCTTCCTTGAACGTGTCGGCGGCGAAATTGGTCAGCATGGTGACGTCGCGTCCCTGCGCGATCAACTGCTCCAGGATCACGACCGAATCATCATAGGCGTGCGAGACCATTTCGTGCCAATGACGCCGGAACGCCCGGATCATCTCCTCATCCGCAGGGTGCTGCGCGATCAGCAGCGTCTCTGCCTCTTCCCATGAGCGACCGCGATCCTGCTCGATATTCCATGCGCTGGTGCAGACTTCGTTGAAGAACCGCGTCCGCTCCGTGTCGTCGGCAATCAGACGCCGGAAGGGGATGGCCGGGTCGTAATGGATCAACACGCGGCCGATATCGAAGACGATATGGTGGATTTCGGTCATCTCGAATGGCTCCATTTGTTAGGTCGCAGGTCGTATAGCGGCCTCGATTGCCTTCTTCATGACAGTGGGAAGAGCTTCCCCGGAAAGTTCTGCCGGGTGTGACCACCACCAGTCCGCTTGACGCACGTCCTCTACCGCCTTGGCTCGGAACACGTCCAGCCGCAGTTCGAAGTGGGTGAAGACATGCTTGATCGTGCCGGCATACTGCCAGTCGGCGGCAAACGGCGCGGCATCCGTGCTGGTTTCGCCATCCTGCCGGGCGGTCCATGCGGTGTTGGGCGGCTCACTCATGCCGGCCAGCAAGCCGGTCTGGCCGCGCTTGCGCAACAGCACGGCGCCGTCATCGCGCACGGCGACGAAGGCCGCGCCGCGCCGAACCGGCTTTTCGGGTTTGGCAGCCTTGACCGGATAAAACTCCGGCTCGCCTTCAAGCAGCGCCAGACAGAGTTCCTTGACCGGACACAGCATGCATTTGGGCCGCTTCGGCGAGCAGAGCGTCGCGCCCAGATCCATCACCGCCTGGGCGAAATCGCCGGGGCGGTCATGCGGCAGCGCCTGCGTCACCAGCTGGTGGATTTCTTTCTTTGCCGCCGGAAGCGGTGTCTTGATGGTGAAAAGACGCGAAAACACCCGTTCGACATTGCCATCGACCACCGCTGCGGGACGGTTGAAGGCGAT
>JBEBXE010000412.1:0-3267 GCA_040391705.1 Aerobium aerolatum | reverse complement strand
CGATCGAGCCCCCGATCGAGCCACTGCCGCGCGCGTCGACATAGTCGAAAATCCGCGTCAGGCTGGCTTGCCATGTGGCGGCGGAAAGAGCCGGAAACCCTTCGGCCAAAAGAGCGGTCGCAACCGCGGTGTCTTCACGAACGATGGGCCGCAGTTTCATCCCGGGCGCATTCCCGGCTGGGCGATGATCATCTGTTCCAGCGCGTGCAGGGTGTCGATGCGCGAAATGTCGAAATCCTCGTCGGAGAGGTCGACGCCATAGTCGGTCTCAAGCTGGATCAGGACTTCGGTGGCCGCCAGCGAATCCAGCAGGCCCGAGGAAAACAGCGGATCGTGCTCGCCTGCCGGCGCCAGCTTGCGCGCGGCCAGGATCTGAAAAATGGTGTCGCGCACGCGACTGCTTGCGTAAGCCGTCATGTGTTGGTCTCCGTGGCATGTTCAAGTCTGGGGCCGGGTGCGGGCGTTGCCGGCGTCCGGGCGAGGCCGTCGACCAGCGCGCGCCTGTCGACCTTGCCGTTGATGTTGACGGGCAGCGTGTCAACGATGTGGATCGGCGCGGGCACCATGTAGCGCGGCAGCGTGGTCAGGAGCGCGTCGCTGATCTGTTGCGGCGTGCGTGCGCTGGTGCAGAAGCCCACCAGCCCCTGCGGGACGCCGTCGAGCAGCGGCCACGCAACGACGGCGACGCCATCGCTGTCGCAGGCCCGGCGCAGATGCGCCTCGACCTCTTCCAGCTCGATGCGGTTGCCCTTGACCTTGACCTGATTGTCGGTGCGGCCGAGGTGGTGGAAGACGCCATTTGCGTCGCGCATGCCGAGATCGCCGGTGAGATACCAGCGCTGGCCGTCGAGGATGCAGAACCGCGCATCCTGATCGGGCGAGGCGTTGAGGTAGCCTTGCGCCAGCTGCGGACCGCTGAGCGCGATTTCGCCGGGCTGTCCGTCCGGCACCGGCTGCTGCCGGTCGTCGAGGATGGCGACCGTCATGGTGTCGTAGGGAACGCCGATGGCAAGGATGCCGCGGTCGCCGGTGACGAGCGGCGGCTCGGTCAGCGTCTGGCGCAGGCAGATGACGGTGCCTTCGGTGGGGCCGTAGATGTTTTCGACCCTGCCGCCGACCGTGGCGTCGGCCCATGCCCTCGCCAGTGCCGCCGGCAGGGGCTCGCCGCAGAAGATCGACAGGCGCAGATGCGGGAAGATGCCGGGCTTCAGCGCGCCGGCCTTGCGCATGGTTGCGGCAAGGGTGGGCACCGACATCCACACCGTGATGTCGTGGGTGCGCAGGAAGCGGGCCGGCGCCAGCATGTCGAGCGGCGTCAGGATGTGCAGCGACGCGCCGGCGTCGGCGGCCAGGAACAGATTGTGCACCGACAGGTCGAAGGTGAGATCGCAGGTCTCGGCCAGACGGTCATCCGGCGTCAGCTGTGTCCACAGCCTGCTTTGCCCAAGGTAGCTGGCAAGCGAACCGGCGGAGATCATCACGCCTTTGGGCGTGCCCGTGGTGCCGGAGGTGAAGATGATATAGGCGAGATCGTCCGGACCGACGACGGCCGGCTGCTTCAGCGGTTGCGCGTCGATCTCGGCAAAGCGGCAGACGTGCTGGCCGGGCCGCGCGGCCAGCGGCGCGGCGGCGTCAGCGACGACGATCAGTGCAGGCGCTGCGGCGCGCACGGCATCGGTGAGCAGGGCCGCGCCATTGGCATCGACGACGAGAGCGTCGAGGCCGAGCACGCCGAGCAGCTCGATGATGCGTTGTTCAGGCCATTTGAGATTGAGCGGCACATAGGCGGCACCGGCCATGCCGGCGGCAAGCACGCCGGCATAGGCTTCAACGCTGCGGGTGCCGAGAATGCCGACACGCTGCGGCCTTGCGCCAGCGGTCAGATGCGCGGCGAGCCGTGTCGCCAAACCGGCCATGTCGCCATAGGTGAGTGTAGCGCCGGCGTCGCTGTAGAACAGTTGCTCCGGCATCTGCATTGCAGAGCGAAGAAACCCGTTCGTTATATTATAGTTCTCAGTCATTCCTGCTCCCGTTGCCCTGATCAGGAAATCTTTGCCAACACAACTCTTGATGGTCTCAAGAAAGTCTTGACGTCAGTACGCCCCCGCCAGAATCATCTGGCAGGTTGTTCGATACACCACAGGGCTTGCGATTTTGCTAATGCGCCAGGCAGCTGGCGCAATGGCCGCGGATTTCGATGATCGTGCGGTCGGTCTTGAAGCCGTTGGCGGCTGACCAGACGCCGAGCCGCTCCTGGATCGCGTCGTCGGTGAATTCGTTGACCTGACCGCAATCGCCGCAAATCGCAAAGGCGATCATGTCGTGTTCATGGCAGTGCGGATGGGCGCAGGCGATGAAGGCGTTGAGCGATTCGAGCCGGTGGACGAGGCCGGCTTCCAGCAGTTTCTCCAGCGCCCGATAGACCTGCAACGGCGCGCGAAAGCCATCGCCGCGCAGCCGGTCGAGGATGGTGTAGGCCGACAGCGGCCCGTCGGCCTGCGTCAGCGCGCCGAGCACGAGGGTCTGGTTCTTGGTGAGATCGCGTTGGGGGTGGGTCATGATTGCGGACTCCCGGTTGCCCGGCCTGACCTGGACGGAAACAGGCTGAGAAGAAACAGCACGAGGGCAGCGACGACGATCGACGGGCCGGACGGCGTGTCAAAATGCAGCGAGCCGAACAGTCCGCCGACGACGGCGACAGCGCCGAGCAGCGAGGCAAACACCGCCATCTGCTCCGGCGTGCCGGCAAAGCGGCGCGCGGTGGCGGCGGGGATGATCATCAGCGCGGTGATCAGCAGCACGCCGACCAGCTTCATGGCGATGGCGATCACCAGCGCCATCATCAGCATGAACACCAGCCGCGAACGGTCCGGCGCGAGCCCCTCGGCCTCGGCCAGTTCCTCGTTGACGGTGGCGGCCAGAAGCGCGCGCCAGAACAGCGCGATGACGGCCAGCACCAGCGCGCCGCCGCCCCAGATCAGCGCGATGTCGAGCCGCGACACCGACAGGATGTCACCAAACAGGAAGCCCATCAGGTCGATGCGCACCCACGACATGAAAGCGATCATCACCAGCCCGAGCGCCAGCGTCGCGTGCGACAGGATGCCAAGCAGCGAATCGGTCGACAGCGAACCGCGCTTCTGCAACGCCAGCAGCGCCAGCGAGGCGAGCACGGCGACGATGAAGACGCCGAGCGTCAGGTTGATCTCGAACAGGAAGCCGAGCGCGACGCCGAGCAGCGCCGAATGCGCCATGGTGTCGCCGAAA
>JBEBXE010000411.1:0-3290 GCA_040391705.1 Aerobium aerolatum | reverse complement strand
GCCGCCGCGCGCGCCGATGTCGGCAGCCCAGCCGCGCAGATCGGGCTCGCCACGGAACGGCCAGTAGATGGCGACGATCTTGCCCTCTACCGACCCGACCGCCGCGTCGAGTTTTTGTGCGATGCGCAGCGTATGTCGCGCCCGGTCATCCGCCGAGACGGCCAGCCGCGCCGCAATCAGCCGCTCACGCTCCGCCTTGCGCCATAATCTGACATCGACGCCGGATTGCTCCGGCGCAGCGCCTTGCCCGTGGTCATCTCCAGTCGAATGGCTCATGACGGCAACCTCCCGCGCCACCCTATGCCCGGAAGGGCCGAGAGTTCAATGCGCGTTCAATGCGCGTTCGACGTCAGCCCAGCAATTGCTTGATGACGCCGCTGGCCTTGGAGAAATCCAGCTGGCCGGTGTACTTGGCCTTCAGCTCGGCCATGACCTTGCCCATGTCCTTGACGCTTTCCGCGCCGACATCCTTGATGGCGGCGGCAATGACGGCGCGTGTGTCGTCGTCGCTCAACTGGCTCGGCAGGAATTCGCGCAACACCTCGATTTCCGCCCGCTCCTTGGCGGCCAGTTCGGGACGGTGGCCGTCGTCGAAGGCTTTGGCCGATTCCTCGCGCTGCTTCACCATCTTGGTGAGAATCTGCAGCATCTCATCCTTGTCGGCCGGCTCCTTGCCGACGCCGCGATTGGCGATGTCGCGATCCTGAAATGCCGCGCTGACCATCCGCAGCGTCGACAGGCGTTCCTTGTTCTTGCTCCTCATGGCATCCTTGAGGGCGTTGGCCACAGTCTCGCGCATGTCTTTTCCTTTTCTTCACTGAGCGGTGCTCGCCGATGATTGACCGCGCCGATGCCTTCACCTATGGACCGGGCGACACTATCTAAATGATGCGCGACAGAAGCAACGGCTCCAGCCGCGCACAGGCACGCGCGATATGTTCCTACCACGGGAGAATTTCAAGCGCGCCCTTCACCAACGGAGAACGGCGATGTCCGAGACCAACGTAACCAAGACCGCTCCCTGGACGAAAAAGACGGCAACTGCGCTGCTGGTGCTGGCCGACGGTACGGTGATCGAGGGCTTCGGCCTCGGCGCTACCGGACATGTCGTCGCCGAAGTGTGCTTCAACACCGCGATGACCGGGTATCAGGAAATCCTGACCGACCCGTCCTATGCCGGCCAGATCATCACCTTCACCTTCCCGCATATCGGCAATATCGGCACCAATGACGAAGACGTCGAGGACCTGAACCCTGTCGCCCGCTCCGGCGCGGTCGGTGCGATCCTCAAGGCCGACATCACCGACCCCTCCAATTACCGTTCGTCCAGCCATCTCGGCGACTGGCTCAAGAAGCGCGGCATCATCGCCATGAGCGGCGTCGACACCCGCGCGCTCACCGCCCTGATCCGTGAAAAGGGCGCGCCGAACGCGGTCATCGCCCATGCACCGGACGGCGTGTTCGACGTCGAGGCGCTCAAGCAGCAGGCCCGTGCCTGGGGCGGTCTGGTCGACCTCGACCTCGCCAAGGACGTAACCTCCGGACAGACGTCGGTGTGGACGCAGACGCCATGGGTCTGGAACGAAGGCTACGGCGAGACATCAGGTGAGCAGTCGATGCACATCGTCGCCATCGACTACGGCGTCAAGCGCAACATCCTGCGCCTGCTCGCCGAGCTCGGCGCAAAGGTCACCGTCGTGCCTGCCAAGACCGACGCGGCCACCATCCTGGCGATGAAGCCGGACGGCATCTTCCTGTCCAACGGCCCCGGCGATCCGGCCGCCACCGGCGAATACGCCGTGCCGGTGATCCAGGAGCTGCTGAAGGCGGACCTGCCGGTGTTCGGCATCTGCCTCGGCCACCAGATCCTGGCGCTGGCGCTCGGCGGCAAGACCGTCAAGATGCACCAGGGCCACCATGGCGCCAACCATCCGGTGCAGGATCGCACCACCGGCAAGGTCGAGATCGTGTCGATGAACCACGGCTTCGCGGTGGATGTGAAGTCGCTGCCGCAAGGCGTTGACGAGACTCACGTTTCGCTGTTCGACGGATCGAACTGCGGCCTGGCGCTGGCTGGCAAGCCGGTGTTCTCGGTGCAGTACCACCCGGAAGCCTCGCCCGGCTCGCAGGATTCGCACAATCTGTTCCTGCGCTTTGCCAATTACGTGCAGGCACATCAGGGCAAAGCGGCTTAACCAGCCGCTGACACCCTCGCCAAGTTACCTGCCGGGCAGCGCTGCCCGGTAGCGCTCGCGCGCTGCTTCGACGCGCTGCTTGTTCTTCACCGCCCACGTTCCCAATATATCGAGCGGCACCAGCAGGTCGCGGCCGAGATCGGTGAGTTCATAGTCGACGCGCGGCGGGATGCTGGGCGTCACCGCCCGGCGCACGAAGCCGTCTTCCTCCAGATCGCGCAGCGTCGAAGTCAGCATCTTCTGGCTGATATCGCTGATATCGCGCTTCAACTCCGAAAACCGCATCGGTCCGTTGCTCAGCCGCGTCACGATCAGCACCGTCCATTTGCCACCGATACGGGTGAGCAACTGTTTGACATGCCTGCAATCGACGCTGTTGTGCTGCGGTTTCATCGACGTGCCTCCGGTGAGGAAAATGTGCCTACTTGTATCGCGATGACGGGAACCGCATCTTACCCCAAGTCTCCATTTTATACCACGGTTTCCAACGAGTACCCACGTCGTTCAGGGAAAGGACACGCAGGCATGGCCCACACGATCGATCTTCTCGACCCCTCCACGCGCCCGACAGCGCCCAAGATCGAAGGTGTGACGCATGCGCAGCGGCTGCATGGCCGCCGGCTGGCGATGTTCCACGAGATGCATCTGCGCCAGATGGCGCATGCCCGCGACGTGATGGAAAAGGTGGCCGCCGGCGAAGCGAAGATCGCCGCGCTCGAAGGCGCGCTGTCGGAGCTCGACATGCGCCACAATTATCGCGTCTTCGGCAATGTCTGCGGGCAGGAATGCCGGATGCTGACCGGTCACCACACCATCGAGGATCGCTATCTGTTTCCCGCCATCGCCGCGCAGGCAGAGGACGGGTTGCGCAAGGTGGTCGACCGGCTGGTCGCCGAGCACGGCATCATCCACGCCTACATCGAAACCATGGAAGATGCGGCCGAGGCTGCGATGCAGACCCCCGGCCCCGAAACCTTCGCCACGCTGCGCGCAGCGTTCGAAACCCTCGAACGCTACGTCATCTCGCATTTCGGCTACGAGCAGGACGAGCTCGAAGAAGCACTCGGCTTCTACGGCGTCGAGATGTAGCCAGCA
>JBEBXE010000410.1:0-3298 GCA_040391705.1 Aerobium aerolatum | reverse complement strand
CCGAGCATCAGGTCCATGTTCTGGACCGCTGCGCCGGACGCGCCCTTGCCGAGATTGTCGAGCAGGGCGACCAGGTTGACCTGGCCGCTGCCTTCCGTTCCGAACACGAACAGCTGCATCCGGTTGGTGTCGTTGAGCGCGGTCGGGTCGATGCGCGGCAAGGCGCTGCTGTCGGCAAGCGCGACCACTTCCACAATGGTCTGGCCGGCATAGTGATCGGCAAGGGTCTCGTGAATGGTGGCGAGCGTCGGTGCGCCGTCGAGCATGTCGAGATACAACGGAACCTGCACGATCATGCCTTGGGCAAATTTGCCGACGCTGGGCGCGAAAATCGGCGCGCGGTCGAGCAGACCGTGCTGCTGCATCTCCGGCACGTGCTTGTGGTTCAGCGTTAGGCCATAGAGGAAATGCGGTGCGGCGATGTGATCGTCGGCAGCTTCATTTTCCATCTGCGCAATCAACTGCTTGCCGCCGCCGGTATAGCCGGAGACGGCGTTGACCGTGATCGGATAGTCAGCCGGCAGAAGGCCAGCCTGGCGCAGCGGGCGGATCAGGCTGATGGCGCCGGTCGGGTAGCAGCCGGGGTTCGAGACCAGACGTGCCGCCGCGATCCGCGCGCCTTGCGCCGGCTCGAGCTCGGCAAAGCCGTAGGTCCAGCCGGGGTTGGTCCGGTGGGCGGTGGAGGTGTCGATCACCCGCGTCGCGTTGTTGCCGTCCAGCATGGCGACAGCCTCGCGCGCCGCGTCATCGGGCAGGCAGAGGATGGCGACATCGGCCGAACCGAGCATTTCTTCGCGCAGGGCCGCGTTGCGGCGTTCGGCTTCCGGAATCGAAAGCACCTCGAGGTCCTGACGACCGGCCAGCCGTTGCCGGATCTGAAGACCGGTGGTGCCGTGCTCGCCATCGATGAAGATCTTGGGTTTCATGTGTCTGCGTCCAAACTGCGTAATTTCTCAAATGGTTCCGTGCGGCCGCTGATTCAATGTGGCAGCCGCTTGATTCAGTGCCTCAGCGCTTGCGCGCGGGCCTCATCGTCGCGCCCGCTTTTCTGCCAGCAGGCCGAGATAGTACATTGCTACCGTCGCCCCGGCGATGGCCGTGACGTCGGCGTGGTCATAGGCAGGGGCGACCTCGACGATATCGGCGCCGACGATGTCCAGCCCGCCCAGCTGGCGCAGCACTGACAGCATCTTGGCGGTCGACGGCCCGCCCGCGACCGGCGTGCCGGTGCCGGGCGCATAGGCCGGGTCGAGGCAGTCGATGTCGAAGGTGACATAGGTTTTCCGGCCACCGGTCCGTGCCAGGATTGCTGCGGCGATGTCGGCGGCGCGCATGTCCTCGACCTCGTGGCCGTAGATGATCTTCAGCCCGAAATCGTCCGGCGCGTGGGTGCGGATGCCGATCTGGATCGAATGCACGGGGTCGATGATGCCAGCGCGTGCCGCGCGCGCGACGAACGAGCCATGGTCGATGCGCTTGTCGTCGTCGAACCAGGTGTCCTGATGCGCGTCGAACTGCACCAGCGCCAGCGGCCCATGTTTGGCGGCGTGCGCCTTGAGGATCGGCCAGGTAACGAAGTGATCGCCGCCGAGCGACAGCAGGAAGTCGGCCTGCTTGAGGATTTTGGTGGCCTCACGCTCGATCGTCGCCGGCGTTTTCTGGTGATTGCCATAGTCGAGCAGGCAATCGCCGTAGTCGACGACGGCCATGTCCTCAAACAGGTCGATGCCGAACGGATATTGCGGGTCGACGTCGAAAATCGCCGAAGCGCGCCGGATCGCCTGCGGACCGAACCGGGCGCCGGGACGATTGGACACCGCCGCGTCGAAGGGGATGCCCCACACGACCGCGTCGGCGCCTTTGACGTCCTTGGAGAATTTGCGGCGCAGGAACGACAATGCACCGGCATAGGTCGGTTCGGCTTCGCTGCCGGTCTTGCTGCGCGCGGTAAAGGCGCGGTCGATGGCATTCGATGGCATGGGGCCTCGCAAAATCCTTCCGGGAAGGGTGTTGTAGCGTGGTCGCACGAAAGACAAACGCAGACAAGATGTCAGGCTCTTTCGAACCAGAGCGCCACTAGCGCCGGAGACGGCGTATGGCTGGTAAGCCGACGAAACTGCTCGAAATTGCCGAGGCTGGTTTGCAAAAACGCCTGTTGCGGTGCACGACGGCAGCGCCCATGCATTCAGTATGCATCCTTTCCGTTCGCGCTTGCGCGGGGTCTCAGACGGCAGGCACGTCTTGGCCGGAAGATGACAGTCCCACCTTCTGTTGGAGTACCCACGATGACGTCCACAACCCCTGCGCCAGCTGGCATGGGCTCCCTTTCGACCCGCCTGGCAATTTTTGCGATGGCGATCGGGTCCTTCGGCATCGGCACGGGCGAATTCGCCATCATGGGACTGCTGCCCAATCTGGCCGCCGATCTCGGCATCAGCGAGCCGGACGCGGGCCATGTCATCAGCGCCTATGCGCTCGGGGTGGTTGTCGGCGCACCGATTTTCGCGATTCTATTTGCGCGCGCGCCGCGCAAACCGCTCATGCTGGTGCTGATGGCTCTGTTCACGCTCGGCAATTTCGCCAGCGCGGCGGCCCCCGACTACTGGTCGCTGATTGCTCTGCGCTTTGCCTCAGGCCTGCCGCATGGCGCTTATTTCGGGATCGCAGCGCTGATTGCGGCCTCGATGGTGGATCACGGCTATCGCGCACGCGCCGTTGGCCGCGTCATGCTGGGGCTGACGCTGGCGACGCTGATCGGCATGCCGCTGGCGGCCTGGATCGGGCAGGGCTGGGGCTGGCGTCCGACTTTCACCGGTGTCGGCATCATCGGGCTTGTGACGCTGGCGATGATCATCCGCTTCGTGCCCGGCATCGCCAGCAAACATCGGTCCAGCCCGCTTCAGGAGATCGGTGCGCTGAAACGTGCCCAGGTCTGGCTGACGCTGGGCATTGCAGCGGCCGGCTGCGGCGGCATGTTCTCGGTGTTCACCTATGTGGTGCCGCTTTTGACCGAGGTGACACAGGTCCCGGTGGTGTGGGTGCCGGTGATTCTTGCGCTGTTCGGCGTCGGCATGACGCTCGGCAACATCCTTGGCGCGTCGATGGCCGATAGGTCGCTGATGCCGACGATTGGCGGCATGCTGGTGTTCAACATCATCAGCCTGGCAGTTCTGCCCTGGACGGCCCTGTACTGGCCCACAGCCTGCCTCAGCGTCTTTCTGGTAGGGTTTACCGCAGCGATCGGCACGGCGCTGCAGACGCGGCTGATGGACGTTGCTGCGGACGGGCAGACACTTGC
>JBEBXE010000409.1:0-3299 GCA_040391705.1 Aerobium aerolatum | reverse complement strand
ACCGCGCTCACTGAATAGGTCCCGGATAGCCTACGGCTTCCGGGATGACGCGCGTCGTAGATAATCACCCACCTCCGTCATCCCGGACAAGGGAGCATTGCTCCCGCAGAGCCGGGACCCATTGGTGGGATAATCGTCAAGCACTGGCGGCCCGTCGCACGCGACGAAACCCCGGCCGCGCTCACTGAATAGGTCCCGGATAGCCTCCGGCTTCCGGGATGACGGCGGCGGTGTTCACCCCACCGTCCTCATCCTGAGGTGCGAGCCTTCGCGAGCCTCGAAGGACGCACGACGTTCGCGCGCCTAAACCGCCACGCCCGCAGCAATATCGGCGGCAGTGCGGATCGCCGTGATGTTCTTGGCGTAGGCTTCCGTCGAGCCGCCCTTGAACACGGCCGAGCCAGCCACCAGCACGTTGGCGCCGGCGGCGACCACCAGCGGCGCGGTTTCGGGCGTCACGCCGCCGTCGATCTGGATGTCGATCGGGCGGTCGCCGATCATCGCCTTGACGCGGCGCACCTTGTCGACCACGGCCGGAATGAACGCCTGGCCACCAAAGCCGGGATTGACGGTCATCAGCAGCACCAGATCGAGCCGGTCGAGCACATATTCGATCACCGATTCCGGCGTCGACGGGTTGAGCGACACGCCAGCCTTCTTGCCCAGGGCGCGGATTGCCTGCAGCGAGCGGTCGAGATGCGGGCCGGCTTCGGCGTGCACGGTGATGATGTCGCAACCGGCATCGGCGAACGCCGCCAGATACGGGTCGGCGGGCGTGATCATCAGATGGCAGTCGAAAATCTTGTCGGTGCGGTTGCGGATCGACTTGATGATCTGCGGACCGAACGTGATGTTGGGCACGAAATGGCCGTCCATGACGTCGAGGTGAATCCAGTCGGCGCCAGCGGCAACGACCGCCTCGACTTCCTCGCCAAGACGCGAGAAATCGGCAGAGAGCACGGATGGGGCGATGAGAGTTGGAGATGTCATGGCGCGGCCTTCGTTGATCTCAGCGCCCCCTAGCCTGTGCGTGCGGCAATGTCGAGCGTCCCGACGCCGCAGTTAGTTCCCTCTAGCCGATCCCCATCATCTTGCGCAGCGCCGCGCGGTCGGTGGTGCCGGCGGCAAAGTCGTCGAACGCCCGTTCCGTCACCTGGATGATGTGGCTTTCGATGAACGGCGCGCCTTCTTCCGCCCCCTGCTCAGGGTGTTTCAGGCAGCATTCCCATTCCAGCACCGCCCAGCGGTCGTAGCCATACTGCGTCAGCTTCGAGAAAATGCCGGAAAAATCGACCTGTCCGTCGCCCAGCGAGCGGAACCGTCCGGCGCGATCGGTCCAGCCCTGATAGCCGGAATAGACGCCCTGCCGGCCGGTCGGATTGAACTCGGCATCCTTGACGTGAAACGCCGAAATGCGCTCGTGATAGATGTCGATGAAGGCGAGATAATCGAGCTGCTGCAGCAGGAAGTGCGACGGGTCGTAGTTGATCGTGCAGCGTTTGTGGCCGCCGACCGCGTCGAGGAACATCTCGAACGTCGCGCCGTCGAACACGTCCTCGCCCGGATGGATTTCAAAGCCGAGATCGCAGCCGCACTCCTCGTAGACGTCGAGGATCGGCTTCCAGCGCCGGCCCAGTTCGCCAAACGCTTCCTCGACCAGCCCGGCAGGCCGTTGCGGCCACGGATAGAGATACGGAAACGCCAGCGCGCCGGTGAAGCCGACCGCGCCCGGCAGCCCAAGATGCTTCGACGCCCTGGCGACCTTCTTGACCTGATCGACCGCCCATTCCTGCCGCGCCTTCGGATTGCCGTGCAGATGTTTTGGCGCAAACGCGTCGAACTGCGCGTCATAGGCCGGATGCACCGCCACCAGCTGGCCCTGCAGATGGCACGACAATTCGGTGATCTCGACCCCCGCCTCCGCACAGACGCCGTTGATCTCGTCGCAATAATCCTTCGACGCCGCGGCCTTGTCGAGGTCGAACAGCTTGGCCTCGCCGCTCGGGATCTGGATGCCCTTGTAGCCGTGGCCCGCCGCCCATGCGGCGATCGACGGCAGCGTATTGAACGGCGCTTCGTCGCCGACGAACTGGGCCAGGAAAATCCCCGGCCCCTTTATCGTTGCTGGCATTTCGTGTGTTCCTCCCAAAACAATCGAATCCGCTGGTTCAGCCTGCGCCTTTTATTTGCGCTTCGGTCCGGCGCGCTCCGCCGAGGCCGCCCACAAATTGATGCCGGCATCCTTGGCATAGGTGTCGATCTCGGCCAGTTCTGCGGCGGTGAAATCGAGATTCTTCAACGCCCCGACGCAATCGTCGACCTGCTCGGGACGGCTGGCGCCGATCAGCGCCGTCGTCACCCGGCCGCCGCGCAGCACCCACGCCAGCGCCATCTGCGCCAGCGTCTGGCCGCGCCGTTTGGCGATCTCGTTGAGCGCCGAAATCTTGCCGAGATTCTCCTCGTTGATATGGGTCGGGCGCAGCGATTTGCCCTGTGCCGCGCGCGCGCCTTCGGGAATGCCGCCGAGATATTTGTCGGTCAGCATGCCCTGCGCCAGCGGCGAAAACACGATCGAGCCGACGCCGAGATCGTCAAGCGCGTCGAGCAGCCCGTCTTCCTCAACCCAGCGATTGAGCATCGAATAGGACGGCTGATGGATCAGGCACGGCGTGCCGAGATCCTTGAGGATCGCCGCCGCTTCACGCGTCCGTTTGGCGTTGTAGGACGACAGCCCGACATACAGCGCCTTGCCGGAGCGCACGGCGTGGTCGAGCGCCATCATCGTTTCTTCCAGCGGCGTTTCGGGGTCGAAACGATGCGAATAGAAGATGTCGACATAGTCGACGCCAAGCCGCTTCAGGCTCTGGTCGAGCGAGGCGAGCAGATATTTGCGGCTGCCCCATTCGCCATACGGCCCCGGCCACATGTCGTAGCCCGCCTTCGACGAGATGATCAGCTCGTCGCGATAGCCGGCAAAATCGGTGCGCAAAATCTCGCCGAACGCCTCTTCGGCGGAGCCCGCCGGCGGGCCGTAATTGTTGGCGAGGTCGAAATGGGTGATGCCGAGGTCAAAGGCGCGGCGGCAGAGATCGCGCTTGAGCTGATGCGGCTTGTCGTGGCCGAAATTGTGCCACAGGCCGAGCGAGACCGCCGGCAATTTCAGACCGGAGCGCCCGCACCGATTGTAACGCATCGTCTCGTAACGGTTTTCAGCGGGATGCCAGGTCATAGGATTTCCTTTCGCGCCATCAGCTTTCAGATCCGCAACATAGCGCAGGATCGGAGGGGACGGGAGTAGG
>JBEBXE010000408.1:0-3303 GCA_040391705.1 Aerobium aerolatum | reverse complement strand
AGCGAGCGTTTTGGCTGGGCAGGTCCCGCGCGACGGTTGCGCAGCCAGGCAATGGCAACCAGCAATCCGCCACCCAGCACAAAGGCCGCCACGGCCGCACCGCCGCCCTGGGTTTCGATGAAGCTTGGATAGCGGACGCCACGATTGGAAATGTAGAGCCCCTCGGCGATCATGATCACGTTGCGGGGCGAGGGCAGTTGCAGCAGCATCTGATACCAGAACACCAGCTGCAGCAGCACCGGCACGTTGCGGATGACCTCGACATAGGCGCCGCTGGTTCTGGCGAGAAGCCAGTTCGGCGACAGTCGTGCAATGCCGAGCAGGGTGCCGGCGATGGTCGACACGACGATGACGAAAAACGACACGGTGAGTGTGTTGAGGAAGCCGACGACGACCGCCCGGCCATAGGTGTGGAAGCCTGGGACAAATTCCAGCCAACTATGCGCGATCGGCATGTTGATGGGCCGGAACAGGAAGGCGAAACCGGTGGTGATGCCGCGCGCGCGCAGATTGGCGAGCGTCGTTTCGATGAGAAACCAGCCGAGCACCGCGACGCCAAGGATAACCGCGCCCTGAAACACAAGCGACCGCAGGTCTGCCGTTGCTATCGCTTGCCGGAAGCGTGTCATCGTTCCTCGCGTCATGGGCCACGCATCATCATCAGGGAAAGGAACGGCGATGACACGAGGTCATCGCCGCAGTGCTGACGATCAGCGGAACGGAGGTGCGTACTGCAGGCCGCCCTTGGTCCAGACGTTGTTGTAGCCGCGATCGACGCCAACCACGTTGCGGTCCCAGATCTCGCCGAAATTGCCGACCTGGCTCACGACTGTCTTGGCGTAGTCGTTTGCCAGACCCAATGTCGCGCCCAGTTCGCCCTCGACGCCGAGGAAGCGGCGGACGCGTGGGTCTTCACTATCGAGGAAGCTCTCGACGTTGGTGCTGTTGATGCCGAGGATTTCGGCGTTGACGACAGCATAATGGGTCCAGCGCACGATATCGAACCAGCGATCGTCGCCCTTGCGGACCACGCCGCCCAGCGGCTCGGCAGTCATGCGCTCGGGCAGGATGACGAAGTCTGCGCCGGCCTCGCCCTGGGACGCCTTGAAGCCCGCCAGCGACGAACTGTCGATGGTGTAGGCGTCGCAGCGGTCGGCCAGGAATGCGGCGCGCGCTTCTTCGCCCTCGGACAGAACCACCGGAGTGTAGGTCATGTTGTTGGCGGAGAAATATTCCTGCACGGTCAGTTCCGAGGTGCCGCCGGTCAGCATGCAGACGCTGGCGCCGTCGAGCTGCAGCGCGCTTTCCACGCCGAGCGCCTTCTTCACCATGAAGGCCTGGCCGTCATAGTAGTAGATGCTGGGAAACTGGAGCCCAAGCTGGCTCTCGCGCGTCATCGTCCAGGTCACGTTGGCAAACAGGACGTCGACTTCGCCGGACTGCAGGCCGGTGAAGCGCTGCTGGGGCGACAGGAGCACCCACTGGACCTTCTCGGCATCGCCAAGGGCAGCAGCTGCCACGGCACGGCACTGGTCGGCATCGATGCCGCGCATGATGCCCTTGCTATCCGGCAGCGAGAAGCCGGGGCTGGTTCCGATAACGCCGCAGATCACCGTTCCGCGGCTTTTCACCGTCTCCAAAGTTTTGGATGAGGCAGGGGCTGCGTCCTGCGCAAATGCGGCAGAGGCGCCAAGCAAACCGCCCGCCAGCGCGCACGCCTTCAAAACCCGATTGTATGTCATGATTGTTGCTCCCAGAGTGACGGCGACGCCGTAGAACGCCAAACAACAACATTTTGTTGAATGAATCAACATTCTGTTGAAACATTCAAGCCGGCATCCGGAACCGCTAGCCGGCGATGCGCTTCGCAGCGAAGGCGGCGAACCAGTCGAGGGCGCGCGGGTCCCTCATCGAGCCGCTGCTGGCAGCCTTCTCCGGCGCCACCCCCATCAGCAATTTGCGCACCGGCACCTCCATCTTCTTGGAGGTGAGCGTGTAGGGAATGGCGGGCACCGCGATGATCTCGTCGGGCACATGGCGCGGACTGCGCTCGCTGCGCAGCCTTTGCCGGATGCGTGCAACCAGATCGTCGTCGAACTGCGCGCCGTCGCGCATCTGGACGAACAGCGGCATGTAGAAACCGCCAGCCTTGTCCTCGATGCAGATGACGAGACTGTCGGCAAGTTCAGGCATGGCGTCGAGGGTGCGGTAGATTTCGGCCGAGCCGATGCGCACGCCGTAGCGGTTCAGTGTTGCGTCGGAGCGGCCATGGACAAAGCACGCGCCGCGCGCATTGAGGGTGAAGGAATCGCCATGACGCCACAGGTCGGGATAGACGTCGAAATAGGCGGCGCGATAGGCGGTGAAGTCCGTGTCGCCCCACAGTTGGATCGGCATTGACGGCATCGGGCTGCGGATCACCAGTTCGCCGGGCTCGCCGATCACTTCGTTGCCGGCGTCGTCCAGCGATATGATGTCGGCTCCGAGCGTGCGCGCCTGGATCTCGCCGGCATGGACCGGCAGCGTTGGCGAGCCGCCGACCAGACCCGAACAGAACTCGGTTCCGCCCGACTGGGATGTCACCCACAGTTCGGATTTCACGTTCTCATAGAGCCAGGCGAACGATTCAGGTGTTGCCGGCGAGCCGACGAGGAAGATGCCGTCCAGCGCGGAGAGATCGTAAAGCTCCTTCGGCCGGATCCCCAGCTTCTGCATGGTCAGCACCAGCGTTGGGCTGATGCCGATCTGCTGCGCCTTGGTACGCGACGCGATTTCCCAGACGGAATCGGCGCGCGGAAAGGCCGGGTCGCCGTCGTACAGCACGGCGATGCCGTTCATCAGCGGTCCCCACATCAGCGTGTTCCAGACCATCCAGCCGGTGGTGGTGTAGAAATATACTGACCGTCCCGCCTTGATGTTCATATGGAACGCGGCGGATTTGTAATGTTCGAGGAGGATGCCGAGATGGCCATGCACGATGGCTTTCGGCAGACCCGTCGTGCCGGACGAAAACAGCACCCACAGCGGATGATCGAACGGCACATGCTCGAACTGGAACTCGGCCGCACTTACCGGCGGGCCAGACAGTGCATCGTCCCAGCGCAGGACGGACGGGCGCATCGACGGAACGCTGCCATCGGCGTCGAGGTAATCCATCCAGACGACGGTTTCCACCGAGGGCAGGGCGGCGATGATTGCGGTAATGTCGCCGCGTCGGTCGAAGTTCTTGCCGCCATAACGATATCCGTCGGCAACAAACACCAGTTTCGGCTCGATCTGGCTGAAGCGGTCGATCACCGTGCC
>JBEBXE010000407.1:0-3316 GCA_040391705.1 Aerobium aerolatum | reverse complement strand
TGGTGATCCCGACAGGATTCGAACCTGTGACCCCCAGATTAGGAATCTGGTGCTCTATCCTGCTGAGCTACGGGACCGTTGAGGGCGGTATAAACGGTTCGGGCGGGTTCGCCAACACTTTTGGGAGACCCGCCCGCCCGCGCATTTGCGATCCGGAAACGTTACCGCGCCAGTGCGGTTTCGGTCAGCTTGACCCAGTAGGAAATGCCGTGCGGGATCAGCTCGTCGTTGAAGTCGTAGGCGGGGTGGTGGAGGCCGGCAGTGTCGCCGTTGCCGGCGAAGATGAACGCGCCGGGGCGGGCCTGCAGCATGTAGGAAAAGTCCTCGCCGCCCATCGTCGGCCTCACCGCGCCATCGACATTCGCCGCACCGGCGATATCGCTGGCTATCCCCACCACGAACTCGGTTTCTTGCGCATTGTTGAACGTCACCGGGTAGTTGATGTTCAGCCGCACGTCGACCTCGGCGCCGTTGGCCGCCGCGATGCCGTTGCAGATTTCCACCATGCGCTCGCGCGCCTGCGCGCCGACCTCGTCGCGCAACGTCCGCATCGTGCCCGCAAGCTCGGCAGACTGCGGGATGACGTTGTAGGCATCGCCGGCATGGAACTTGGTGACCGAGATCACCAGCGAATCGAGCGGGTCGATCGTGCGCGAGGTGATCGTCTGCAGCGCCATCACCATCTGGCTGGCGATGACCACCGGATCGATCGACTGATGCGGCATCGCGGCATGGCCGCCCCTGCCGCGAACGGTGATGGTGAATTCGCAGGTCGCCGCCATCAGCGGGCCGGGACACGTGGCAAACTGGCCGACCGGCAGGCCCGGCATGTTGTGCATGCCGAAGACGCGGGCAATGCCGAAACGCTCCATCAGGCCATCGTCGATCATCGCCTTGCCGCCGGCGCCACCTTCTTCGGCCGGCTGGAAGATCACCGCCACCGAACCGGCGAAATTGCGCGTCTCGGCCAGATATTTCGCTGCGCCGAGCAGCATTGCGGTGTGGCCGTCATGGCCGCAGGCGTGCATCTTGCCCGGCGTCTGCGAGGCGTAGGGCTTGCCGGTAATCTCGTTCAGCGGCAGCGCATCCATGTCGGCGCGCAGACCAATGACCGGTCCATCGCCCTGGCTGCCCTTGATCAGCCCGACGACGCCGGTGCGCCCGATGCCGGTGACAACTTCGTCGCAAGCGAACGCCCGCAGCTTGTCCGCGACGAAGGCAGCCGTCTGGTGCACATCATACAGCAATTCGGGAATCGTATGCAGATGGCGGCGCCATTCGGTTACTTCTTCGTGCAGTTCGGCAACGCGGTTAAGGATGGGCATGCGCTGTATTCCTCATCATTGAAGTCGCGGCATCGTAATAACACCTTCGTGCACTGGCAACGCTTTGCCATTATGACGTCACATAGGCTAAATAGCAGGACCTAACCACAGGCTCCCGTTGTGCGGCTGGAAGAAGCGGTTCGATCCGTTTTCTGGACGCCATGATGAACTCGGGACGAAACCGGCAAGAGGCGATTGAGTTTGACCATGCGGGGAATGACGTTCTGTTCCGCAGTTGCGGCAATGCTATGCTTTACCAGCATGGCCCAGGCGGGGCCTGCTGTGCTCCTCGATCTCGACACCGGCAAGGTGCTGGAGCAGCAAGACGCGTTTGCGCCGTGGTATCCAGCCTCGCTGACCAAGCTGATGACGGCCTATGTCACCTACCGCGCCATCAAGGCCGGTGAAATTACCATGCTGTCGCCGGTGCGCGTGTCGCAACGCGCCGCCAAGGAACCGCCGAGCCGGATGGGCTACAAGCCCGGATCGGTACTGACGGTCGACAACGCGATCAAGATCCTGATGGTGAAATCGGCCAACGACGTCGCTGCCGCCGTCGCCGAAAGCGTCGCCGGTTCCAAGCAGGCCTTCGTGGCGCGGATGAACGCCGAAGCCAGGCGGCTGGGCATGACGGGCACGCGCTTCGTCAACCCGCATGGCCTGCATGCCGACGAGCAGGTCACCACCGCGCGCGACCTCGCGTTTCTCGCCATGGCGCTGCGCAACGAATTTCCGCAGTACAACAAATATTACGAGCTCGAAGCGATCGTCGCCGACGGCAAGACCATCGACAACACCAACGAGCTGATGATGCGGTTCGACGGCGCCAACGGCATGAAGACTGGATACACCTGCCCGTCCGGCTTCAACCTGGTCGCCACCGCCAGCCGCAACGGCCGCAACCTGCTCGCCGTCGTCATCGGCGAGCCGACGGTAGAAGCGCGCGGCGACAAGACCGCCGACATGCTGGCGCGCGGCTTTGCCAAGTCAGGGGCCGATGCGCCATCCCTCATCCAGTTGCGCCCGAGCGGCAACGAACCGAAGCAGGCCACCAATCTGCGCTCGACGATCTGCACGGAAGCGCACTGGAAAGCCGTCACCGAAGCGCGCGGACCGGGCGGCAAGCCGCTGTTCAAGTCGCAAAACCTGCAGGCCCCGACCCGTACCCCGGTTTCGGTCACCGTCGCGCTCGGCGGCGCGACCGGACCGGAATCGACGGCGCCACGCTTTGCCGACGTGCCGATCCCGACACCGCGCCCGACCGACTACATGCCGGTCTCCGCAACCGCACAGGGTGGCTGAACCATGTCGCACGCTCCCGTCGCCGTTTCGATCCTCACCGGCTTTCTCGGCGCCGGCAAGACGACGCTTCTCAACCGGTTGCTGAAAGATCCGGAGCTGGAATCGACCGCCGTCATCATCAACGAGTTCGGCGAGATTTCCATCGACCACATGCTGGTCGAGGAGGCTTCGGACGGCCTGATCCAGCTGGCCGACGGCTGCCTCTGCTGCACCGTACGCGGCGAGCTGGTCGACACGCTGGCCGACCTGATCGACCGGATGCAGACCGGACGCATCGCGCCGCTGAAGCGCATCGTCATCGAGACCACCGGCCTTGCCGACCCCGTCCCCGTGCTGCAGGCCGTCATGGGCCATCCGGTGCTGGTGCAGGCGCTGCGGCTCGACGGCGTGATCTGCGTCGTCGATGCGGTCAACGCTGCCTCGACGCTCGACGCCCATGAAGAGGCGGTGCGCCAGGTGGCGGTCGCCGACCGCATCGTCATCGCCAAGGCCGACCTTGCCGATGCCGACCAGCTGGACGAGCTGACGGCGCGGCTTGCGGCACTCAATCCCGGTGCGACGTTCCTTCATGCGGACGCGGCGTCAGCGACCGCGCTGATCGATTGCGGGCTCTACGACCCCAAGCGCAAGGAGGCCAACCTGGCCCGCTGGCTTGGCGAAACGAAGCATGACGATCACCATCATCACGA
>JBEBXE010000406.1:0-3317 GCA_040391705.1 Aerobium aerolatum | reverse complement strand
GCCGACACGGTCGCGCCGGTGCTGAGCGCGTTGATCAGCTTGAACGTTTCCAGCTTGCGGTCGACGCCTTCCATGCGGGCGGCAAGGGCTGCCATCGATTCCCCCGGCGCAACCGTCACCACGCGCACGCGCAGTGGCTTCAGCGAGGCCTTCTCGGCGTCGCTGAGGGTGCGGAAGCTGGAGCGGACCTGCGCGGCGATGCCTTCGAGCGCGGTGCTTGCGGCGGGCGCTGCCGTCAACAGGCGGTAGACCTGCCCGCCGGAGCGGATGACGGTGACGTCGAACTGCCAGCTTTCGGCCTTGGCGCGGGCCTGAACGGCTTCGTTGCCGTTGATGGTGATCGGGCGGATGCTGCCGGGCTCGAGGCCTGCGACCCAGCCGCTGCGGACATAGTCGGACAGGGACGCGCGCGGGTTGATCGACACGCCGTCGAAACGCACCGCGATTTCGCCGGGGCCGGCGGCGGTGACTGCGGCAGCCGAATTGTCGATGACGAAGCCTTCCGGAACCATGAAAGAGACCCCGAGCTTCGGATGCATGAAGGTGCGGCCGCGCACGAAGCCTTCTTGTGGGGTGTCGCCGAACAGCAGTCCGTCAATGCCGGCCAGAAATGTGTCGCGGTCGCGGTTGCCGGAGCCAGGCGTGCCGAACTGGCGGGCATGGCGCAAGGCCAGCTCGATGCGTTGCGGCGCGTTGGGGTGGCTGGCGAGGAAGTCGAGGCTTTCGTCGACCGTGCTGTTGACGCTGCGCAAGGCGGCGTTCGAGGCCATCGATTGCTGGAAGCGCGCCGCGGCAAACGGGTCGTAGCCGGCGCGGGCAATGGCGCGGATGCCAATGGCGTCGGCTTCCAGCTCCTGATTGCGCGAGAACTGCGCCAGCCGCAGCTTGCCGCGCACGAGCGCGACGCGCGCTGCCGGATCGCCGCCCAGCACGTCGTTGACGACTTGGCTGGCGAGCACTTCCTCGGCTTCGCGCTGTTGGCGCTGCATGCCGTGGTTGGCGGTGACGTGGGCCATTTCATGGGCGAGCACGGCGGCAAGTTCGGCCGAATCGTTGGCCAGCGCCAACAGGCCGCGCGTCACGTAGAGATAGCCGCCCGGCAACGCGAAGGCGTTGATGTTGGGCGAGTTGAGAATGGTGATCTGATAGGTCTGGTTCGGATTGTCCGGGTCCATCGTCAGCGAGCCGACGACGCGCGCGACCATGCGCTCCAGCTTCGGGTCCGAATATTCGCCGCCATAGGTCGCCAGAATGCGCGGATGCTGCTCGCGCGCGATGGTGGCCATGCGGTCGTTGCGGGTGACGCTGTCGACGGTGACGGGATTTTTGGACGGCCGGAACGCGTCGGCGCCTTCGCTGCCACCCAGCACCTGACACGAGGCGAGCGCCATCGCCAGCGCGAGCATGCTCGCGCCGCGCCGAAAGATAGGGGCCGGCGAAATCATCGTCCGATCCTTGGGCATGTCCTGCGTTGATGTTGGCAGAATCGCGTCCTTTCGTCGTGCCTGAAAGCATCAAACTCTCGAGCGGGCAAAAAGTTGCACGCGAGCGAAACCATCGTGGTCGCTCGAAACAACCTGCTCCGCCGCTTTTCCCGTTTGCCGCGTAATTGTGTTCGCATCCGGGCGAATTGCCGGCGGGTCAAGCGCCAATATAGGCTTTGAAGCTTTCCGGTGCGTTGCTGGAAAACATCGTCGCGGTGTCGGCTACGGCGGCAATGCGGCCATTGTCGATGAAGGCGACGGTGGCGGCAAGCGCCTGGGCGTCGTCGGGGTGGTGCGTCACCATGACAACGGTCATGCCGTGCTCGGCGTGGAGCCGGCGCACCAGATCCAGCATCTCGCGCCGCAGCGCCGGCCCGAGCGAGGCAAAGGGTTCGTCAAGCAGCAGCACCGGCCGGTCGCGCACCAGCACACGCGACAGCGCGACACGCTGGCGCTCGCCGCCCGACAATTCCGCCGGCAGACGATCTTCCTTGCCTGCAAGGCCGGTATTTTCCAGCGCTGCGGCGATGTCGTCGTGATCCTGGCGGGTCAGGCGGAGGGACGGTGAGCGTCCGAGGCCGATATTCTGGGTGACGCTGAGATGGGCAAACAGATTGTTTTCCTGAAACACCATCGAGACCGGGCGCTGGGCCGGTGTCAGCGCGGTGACGTCGCTGCTGCCGATCAGCACGCGCCCGGAGGCTGGCGTTTCAAAACCTGCGATCAGGTTGAGCAGGGTGGATTTGCCGGAGCCGCTCGGCCCCATCACGGCGACGATGTCGGAGGCGGCGACCGACAGGTCGAACGCCATCCTTGTGTCGCCATAGGCAAACGTCACCTTGTCGAGCTGGATCGATGCGCCACCAGTCATGTCTTGTTCCCCGTCCTGTCGACGATCATCATCAGTGCCAGGCAGATGACGCCCAGAAAGAGCGCGATGCCGGCTGCATCCGCGGTGCGGTAGCTGCCCATGCGGCCGAGCAGCAGATAGGGCAGCGTCTGGACCGAATCCGATCCGAACAGCGCGATCACGCCGAGGTCGCCCAGCGACAGCGCCATGGCGAAGGCCAGCGCCATCAACAGCGGCCGGCGCAGCGATGGCCAGTCGATCAGGCGGAAGCGGTTGAGGCCGGAGATGCCGAGCGAGGCGCACAGGCGCTCGTGGCGGGCGCTGGCGGCGTCATAGGCCGGGCGAATGGCGCGGATGGCAAACGGCATCGCCATGACGGCGTTGACGGTGACGACCATCAGCGGCGCGATGGCAAACACCAGCCCGGTGTTGCGCATCAGCACGAACCAGCCGGCGCCAAGCACGATCGGCGGGATCACCAGCACGAAGCCCGCGCCGGTGTCGAACAGCCGCTCGAGGAACGGTGGCGCGCTCTGGCGCGCGCGACGCAATTCCATCGTCCGTCGCGCCATCACCAGACTGAGCGACAGGGCGATCGATAGCACAGCGGCGCAGAAGGCAAGCGACAGGCTGGTGAGCGTTGCCGCGTGCACCGCTGGGTCGGCGGCAAGGCGCAGCAGGTCGGCTTGCAGGCCGGAGATCAGGATGGCGGCGAGCGGGCCGGCGACGAACACCAGCGCGGAAAGCAGCAGCACGGCGCTGAAGACGCGCTCGACCTTGCCCGATTGCACCGGGCGGCGCGGCGAGACGGACAGGTTGGCGTCGCCCGCCATGTTGGCGCCCAGCCGGATCAGCAGGATGACGATGACCGCCGTCAGGATGATCTGCAGCGCCGTCAGCGTCACGGCGCGGGCGGGATCGAAATCGAAGCGCAGCGCCTGATAGATCGCGACTTCCAGCGTCGTGGCGCGCGGGCCGCCGCC
>JBEBXE010000405.1:0-3336 GCA_040391705.1 Aerobium aerolatum | reverse complement strand
ACGTCGAGGAAACGACCTCGCCCTTCACCGAACGCTGCATATCGGTCACTTCTTCCGGACGCTCATCGATCAGAAGAACGATCAGATAGGCTTCCGGATGGTTGGTCGCGACGGCATGAGCGATGTTCTGCAGCAGAACGGTCTTACCGGTACGCGGCGGCGCAACGATCAGGCCGCGCTGGCCCTTGCCGAGCGGCGCTACCAGATCGATGACACGCGCGGAAAGGTCTTTCCCGATCGGCGTGTCTGTTTCCATGCGCAGACGCTCGTTCGGGTAGAGCGGCGTCAGATTGTCGAAGTGAATCTTGTGGCGGATCTTCTCGGGATCTTCGAAGTTGATCGTGTTGACCTTGAGAAGCGCAAAATAACGCTCGCCTTCCTTCGGTCCGCGGATCGGGCCTTCGACCGTATCACCAGTCTTGAGCGAGAAGCGGCGGATCTGCGACGGCGAGATGTAGATATCATCCGGGCCGGGCAAGTAATTCGCATTGGCCGAGCGCAGAAAGCCGAAGCCGTCCTGCAATACTTCGACAACGCCTTCGCCGATGATCTCGACGTCCTGAGCTGCGAGCTTCTTGAGGATCGCGAACATCAATTCCTGCTTGCGCAGTACACTGGCGTTCTCGACTTCGAGCGATTCGGCAAAAGCGATCAGCTCGGTCGGACCCTTGCTCTTGAGCTCCTGTAGTTTCATTTCCTGCATATTGAGGCTCTGGATCGGCGGTAGGAAGAAGGGATGGCGGCGGTTTGTGCGGCGAAGAGACGCCTCAACGATTAGAACCACGACACCATACGGGGGAAGAGGATGAGACTCTTACCCCCCATCACGCCAAAGCGCAATATAGGAAATAGGTGAGCCGATCAGAACGGCTTTACCACCACGAGGATGACAATCACGATCATCAACACCGTGGGAATCTCGTTGACGATGCGCCAGTGCCGCGACGGTTTAACGTTCTGGTCATTGGCAAAGCGGCGAACCGACGCCGACAGATAGCCGTGAACACCGGACATCAGCAGCACAGCGGCGATCTTGGCGTGCAGCCAGCCGCCCGAAAAGCCGAACCCGCGCCAGGCCAGCCACAGGCCCAACACCCAAGTGACGGTCATCGCCGGATTGATGATCGCCCGCAGCAGCCGGCGTTCCATCACCTTGAAGGTTTCGGACTTGTCCGAGCCGACCTCGGCTTGCGCGTGGTAGACGAACAGCCGTGGCAGATAGAGCATGCCGGCCATCCACGAGATCACGGCAATCACGTGCAGCGCCTTGACCCAGGGGTACAGCCCCTGTGGGTCAAACCAGAACAGGGCAGCGACGAGCGCTGCCGCAATGGCCAGCCCTACGACCGCCCTGCCGGCGGCGTTTCCGGATGATGTGGTTGCACTCATCGCGTAGCGTTCCGCACCAGTTCGATCATCCGTTCGACGTGTTCGATTGGCGTCTGTGGCGTGATGCCGTGGCCGAGATTGAAAATCAGCGGCCCTGCCCCAAGCTCGTCGAGGATTGCCATGACGCCCTCGTCCAGCGCCTTGCCACCGGCAACCAGCCGCAGCGGATCGAGGTTGCCCTGCACAGCCCCTTGCGCCTGCAAGGCCCGCGCCTGGCTCCACGGCACCGTCCAATCGAGCCCAAGCCCGCCAACGCCGGTCTTCTGGCGATAGGACTGATACAGCACCCCTGCCCCTTTCGGGAAACCGATGATCGGCGTGTCGGGATGGCGGGCGCGCACCTTCTCGACCATCCGGGCGACCGGCGCGATGCAATAGCGCTCGAAGCTGGCTTCATCGAGAACGCCCGACCAGGAGTCGAAAATCTGCACGGCATCCGCGCCGGCGTCGATCTGGCGGATCAGATACTCGGCGGAACAATCGGCCAGGAGCGCCAAAAGCGCGTCCATCGCTTCGGGTTCGCGATAGCCAAACAACCGGGCCGGTGCCTGGTCGGGGGTGCCGTGACCGGCGATCATGTAGGTCGCGACCGTCCATGGCGCGCCACAGAAACCGAGCAACGTGGTTTCGGCCGGCAATTCGCTGCGCAACCGTCGGACGGTTTCATAGACCGGGCTGAGATGTTCGTGAAAACGGTTCGTCGACAGCGCTCCGATTTCGTCCCTGCTGATTGGCGTCATCAGCGGTCCACGTCCTTCTTCAAAGCGAAGATCGCGACCGAGCGCGTGGGGCACGACGAGGATATCTGAAAACAGAATGGAGGCGTCAAAGCCAAAACGGCGGATTGGCTGAAGGGTGACCTCAACCGCAAAATCTGGGTTGTAGCAGAGATCGAGGAAGCCACCGGCGTGTTTGCGCGCTTCCCGGTACTCGGGGAGATACCGTCCCGCCTGACGCATCATCCAGATTGGTGGAGGGAAAACAGTTTCTCCCTTCAGGACATCGAGGACGATTTTCTTCGTCATGGGGCTTCTCCAGGCTGAGGGTAAAACACCAATAAAGATTCTTATAAAGGAATCTGTTGATTCTATGAGTCTGTGGGTAGCGGCAATTGTTGTGTCTTCCCCTGCCTCGCCCTGCAACTCAATGCGCAAAGCGACGCACCGCATTTGTACAGGCCCCTGTTAAGTTTGGGGAAAACTCGTAAGGGCATTTAAAAACAAGGGCTTGATGTTGGCCTAAAATGCTGGCCTTGTGAAGGGCGCGGGACAAGGGCAGTTTATCCCCACATTGACCCACAGAGCGGGTTCTCTCTCCGCATCAGATCGAATTGTGGATAAAACGCGGTTTCATACAGTCGCGGCCGGCGGGCCGGGAAAACCCCGCTGGTTGTCCACACTTGCTAACAGGCCCAGGTCGTCGCTGTGAACAAACCCAGAAGCTTCTTTCATTTGCACCTGATTTCTGATGCGACCGGCGAAACGCTGCTCGCGGCAGGGCGTGCTGCGTCGGCGCAATACAAGGACGCGCGGGCGATCGAGCATATCTATCCGTTGATCCGCACCGAACGGCAGCTCGCCAAGGTGCTGGAGGAGATCGACGAGGCGCCGGGCATCGTGTTGTACACGGTGGTGGATCAAGCGCTGGCCGGCATCATCGACGCGCGGTGCGCCGCGATGGGCCTGCCCTGCGTGTCGGTGCTCGAGCCGGTGCTGTCGGTGTTTCAATCCTACCTGGGCGCCCCGGCTGGGCGGCGTGTCGGTGCACAGCACGTGCTCGACGCCGAATATTTCCGGCGCATCGATGCGCTGAACTTCACCATGGAACATGACGACGGCCAGCTGCCGATCGATATCGAGGAGGCGGACGTCATCCTGATCGGCATTTCGCGGACCTCGAAGACGCCGACCAGCATCTATCTCGCCAATCGCGGCATCAAGACCGCCA
>JBEBXE010000404.1:0-3359 GCA_040391705.1 Aerobium aerolatum | reverse complement strand
CTCGACGAGATCTACAAGCTGCTGCATCCGATGATGCCGTTCATGACGGAAGAGCTGTGGATGCAGACCGTCGGCGAGGGCGCTGCCCGCGACACGCTTCTGTGCCACGCCGCCTGGCCGACGCCGGACTTTGAGGATGCGGACGCCGCAGCCGAGATCAACTGGCTGGTTGACCTGGTCTCCGGCATCCGTTCGGTGCGTTCCGAGATGAACGTTCCGCCATCGGCCGTCGCGCCGCTGGTGATGGTCGGCGCAAATTCCGCCACCCGCGAACGCGTCGCCCGGCACCAGCCGGCGATCCAGCGTCTGGCGCGGGTTGCCGAAGTCGGCTTCGACGCGGCCGCACCGAAGGGTGCAGCCCAGATCGTCATCGGCGAGGCGACGGCGTGCCTGCCGCTCGGCGCGCTGATCGATATCAAGGCTGAGGACGCAAGACTGTCGAAGGAACTGGCCAAGAACGCCGATGAGCGTGGGCGGATCGACAAGAAGCTGTCGAACCCGAACTTCGTTGCCAAAGCAGCGGAAGACGTGGTCGAAGCGGAACGCGAGAAGTTGGCAGAACTCACTGAAGCAAAAGCACGACTCGAAACGGCGTTGGCGCGTGTGCGCGACGCCGGGTGAGGTGAGTCGCCTCTGAAATCAGGGGGTCGCGCGCTGCGCGGCCCCTTTTTTGTTGCCGAACCGGCAGAATTCGCCGGGGTCAGCGCCGTATTGCGGCCATAATGCAACACGTTCCCGGCGAGATCGCCCACCGGATGTGAAAACACTTCACATTGCGCTCTTATACATGCAGACTTCTGACAGTATGCCTTGAATGAGGGGCATGGGTGGAGGGGATTTTCATGGCATCCAAACATATTCTTGCAATCGCCGCGGGTAGCGGTCTGCTTTTTACTGCCGTCGCCGCACAGGCTGGTGGCTTCGCGCGCGGCAACGCCGACACTGATATTTTGTTCGAGCAGGGGAATTTCGACGTTCGCGCCGGCTTCACCTATGTCACCCCGACGCGTAAATTTAACGCCCATGGGGATCCCGCGCTCGTCGGGCACAGCTACACCTCCAGCTACACCGTGCCTTCGGTTGCGGTGAAGGCAAAGCTGGCAGACCAGCTCGCCTGCGCCGGCACCTATGTGCAGGTCCATGGCGGCGACACCAGCTACGAAGGCCGCACGACCGCCGGCAAGCTTGTCGAGAAGATGGGCGTCGACGAATATGCGCTGACCTGCTCGGTCAATTTCGATATGGGCAGCGGCAAGCTTCATATCATCGGCGGCGGATTTGTTGAAAAGTTCAACTACAACCGGTCGCAGCTTGCCGATATCGGACCGATGCTTGGCGCGCCGGTCCCGGTTCTGATTGGTGCAGGCCTCAACCTGAATGGCACGGACTACGGCTACCGTATTGGCGTCGCCTATGAAATTCCGGAAATCGCGTTCCGCACGCAGCTGATGTATCGCTCCGGTACGTCGTTCGGTGCCAATGGCTCCTTCACCCTTGGCCTTCCGGCGATGGCTGGCGGTCCGCAGACCGTCGATGCAACGGGCACGGGCAACCTGCCGCAGACCGTCGAGCTCAAGGTCCAGAGCGGTATCGCACCGGGCTGGCTGGCGTTCGGTTCGGTCAAGTGGTCGGACTGGAGCGTCCAGCGCGCGCTGATCGTCAATTCCTCGCTGTCGGGGACCACTGCTGACGTCTACAACTGGCAGGACGGCTGGACCGTCTCGGGCGGTATCGGCCATGCGTTCAACGAGCGTGTGTCGGGTCTGGTCGGCGTGACCTGGGACAAGGGCGTCGGCACCGGCTGGGATCTGTCGAGCGACACCTGGACGTTGGCCTTGGGCGGCTCGATCAAGGACACCATTGGCGGCGAGTTCCGCGGTGGCCTCGGCTTCACCTACCTGACCTCCGCTGCAGAGAACAAATACGCACCGGGTGCCAACAGCGCTGTCGACTCAGGTTGGGCCTATGCCTTCAACCTCGGCTACAAGCTGGCCTTCTGATCCGTTCTTTCCGAGATGGATTGATGAAAAGCCCGGGTTCGTCCCGGGCTTTTCTGCTTTTGTCGGTTCGCAACCGTGAAGCCCCCTTGAAATAGTGGCGATCCTGCCTCATTTTGGTCTGGTCACCCGGGCCGGGCCCCTCTGGCAGGCGAGGCGTCGTCTGTGATGTCGGACCGATCGACGCCGCGCCAACGCAGCGCTACCGAAAATCCGCACCATGTTTACCCATGAATGGCTATGGCCTGGATTCCTGGCGTTCGTCGCCTTGATCCTTTTTCTCGATTTGTTCGTCCTTCACCGCAAGGACCACGTGATTTCCACCCGCGAAGCGCTTCTCACCGTCAGCGGCTATGTGTCGTTGGCGATGGTGTTCGCTGCGGCCATCTTCTACTTCGAAGGCGCTCAGAGAGGGTCTGAGTTCCTGACCGGCTATCTGGTCGAGCAGGCGCTGTCACTCGACAACATCTTCGTGATGGCGCTGATCTTCGCCTACTTCAAGGTGCCGGCAGAGGCGCAATACCGCGTTCTCTTCTACGGCATCGTCGGTGCCATCGTCATGCGCCTGTCGCTGATCGTGCCCGGCGTGAAGCTGGTCGATCAGTTCTGGTGGATCGGCGCGTTGCTTGGCATCGTGCTGCTCGTCTCCGGCTACAAGATGATGACGTCGGACGGCGACATGGCCGATCCCGGCAACAGCCGCATCGTCAAGTGGCTGCGCTCCACCGGCCGCGTTACCGAGGAATATGAGGGGTCGAAGTTCTTCACCCGTCGCAACGGCGTCCTGTTCATGACGCCGCTGTTCCTGGTGCTGGCAACGGTCGAGATCACCGATCTCGTCTTCGCCGTCGACTCGATCCCGGCGGTGCTGGCGATCTCCAACGATCCGTTCATCGTGTTCTCGTCCAACGTCTTCGCCATCATGGGCCTGCGCGCGCTGTTCTTCGTGCTCTCCGGCATGATGCGCGAGTTCCGCTTCCTCAAGCACGGCCTGTCGCTGGTGCTGATCTTCGTCGGCGCCAAAATGCTGGTCCAGCATTGGTACAAGCTGCCGTCGGAACTCTCGCTCGGCATCGTCGGTCTGCTCATCCTCGGCTCGGTGGTTGCCTCCATCGTCTTCAAGGAAAAGACCGACGACGACGAACTGACTCCGGCGCAACTCGCCGAAATCGAACGCAAGGCGCAGGAGGGCGGGACCGGCAGCGTCTGACGCTGCGTCCGGCCCTATTGACGCGCGCAAGTTTGGACCGTATCGGAGGAGTACTCGCCGGTACGGTCCATTTTATTTTGACTGAGTTCCGGTATTCTGTGGCTAAGCATGTCTCCCGAAAGTGAGAATCGGTTTCGGGATAAAGACATGCG
>JBEBXE010000403.1:0-3366 GCA_040391705.1 Aerobium aerolatum | reverse complement strand
TCGTGGTCGATTTCCGAGATCGAGCCTTCCTGGGCGCGGATCGCACCGGCGAAATAGCGGAAATGGTCGATGGCGAGCGGAATGTCGGCGGCGGTCGTTTCGCGGATCGGCTTGCCGTTGTCCCAGGTTTCGGCCAGCGCCAGCGTGGCGAGGTTTTCTTCCATCCGGTCGGCGACGCGGTTGAGCAGGACTGCGCGCGCCGACGGGCTCATCTTGCCCCAGGCATCCTTGGCGGCGTGGGCAGCGTCCAGCGCCGCCTCGATGTCGGCAGCCTCGGAACGGGCCATGGTGCACAGCAGCTGGCCGTTGACCGGCGAATAGTTTTCGAAGGTTTTTCCCGACTTCGACGGCACATATTTGCCGCCGATGAAATTGTCGTAATGCTTCGCATACGGGCTTTTGGCCGCGCGGTGGAATTCGACTTTATTCATGGCTTCCTCCCAGAAGATTGGCGTCGCGGGATACGAACGCGTCAGGAGGTAGTTTCTACCGTTGTGCCGGATTGTCAGCCGCCCGACACAGGATCGCTCGGCCCAACTGTCTCACTCTTGCGACACTGTGCAGTGCAATAAAGCTCAGTGAACGCCGCGACCGCCAAGCTTGGCGAGTTTGCGGTGCAGCGTCGCACGCGACATGCCGAGAATCCGGGCGGCTTCGGTGACGTTGCCACGTGTCCGCAGCAGCGCGCGCTCCAGAATCATCCGCTCTGCGTCGCGAAGATCGGTGGTGAGGCAGTCTCCGCCGCCGAGCAGTTCTGCTGCCGGAAGCGGCCGGACAAACGACTCGTTCGTCAGGTTAAGAGCCAGACGTGCGGCGCGGGTGGCGCCGATGACCAGGTCGTCCTTGTCGAGCGCCAGCAGTGCGCCCGACGCGTTGTCGGGGGTGGGCGCGATCATCACCCGGGCCTCGGGAAACGCGAGGCGGAAGTTTTCGGCTTCGATGCGCCGCACCGCATCGCCCAACGCGATGGCGACCAGATGCACGAAGCCTTCGGTGATGTCGGAGCGGCACGACGACACGTCGAGGGCGGCGGCGAGGTTGCCTTCATGGTCGTAGATCGGCGCGGTCGAGCAGGTCAGCAGGGTGTTCTTGGAGTAGAAATGCTGGTCGCGGTGGATCGTCAGCGGACGGCCTTCGACGATGCAGGTGCCGATGCCGTTGGTGCCTTCGCTTTCCTCGCTCCACACCGCTCCGGTCCACAGGCCCCATTCGTGAAATGTCACGTCGTCGGCAATCGCGCCGCGTCGTTCCACCGGCACACCGTGCTTGTCGGCCAGAAGCACGCAGCAGCCGCTGCCGCCGACCGCCTGATACAGCCGGTCGAGATTGGCTTGCGCGGCGTGGATCAGCGGTTCGACGCGCTCACGGCTATGCGCCAGTTCGGTTTCGGTCAGCCGCAGCGGTGGCTTGCGTTCGGACGGGTCGAGATGATGCAGGGCAGCCGAGCGCCGCCACGAGGCGACAAGCGCGGACTTTGCCGCCTGGCTGGAGCCGACAGCGGCCTGAATTCTTTCGGCATGCTGAGCGTGTGCGGACGCACTCATCGGTTCCTCCCGAGCTTGCTCCTTGACTGTACGCGGGAATGCTCCTCCCTATATAGCATAGATATGGTCGTCGAAACGATGGTCTTGTCAATTGACTGTTATCGGCTGGCAGTTACGGGCGACGAGCAAACTGTTCTTCGGCGCACAAGAGAAATCTTCAGGGAGGCAGGCAACATGCTTCAGACACATCAGCAGGCGCTGTCGTCGGCGTATCGCACCATGAAGGCGGCGGCCGACGCGGATCCGTATCCGTCGCTCGACGCCCGCAAGGCCAGCCTGAAACAGCTGCTCGCGCTGACGGAAAACCATGAGGCCGAATTCTGCGCCGCCATCGATGCCGATTTCGGCGGCCGCTCGGCGCATGAAACACGCATGGCCGAGATCGTCATCGTGCGCGCCGGCATTCGCCATGCGCTGTCGCATCTGTCGGGGTGGATGCGCGAAAAACGTATCGCCACGACGATGGCGTTCTGGCCGGCACGCAACCGCCTGTTGCCGCAGCCGCTGGGCGTGGTCGGCATCGTGTCGCCGTGGAACTATCCGTTCCAGCTGGCGATTGCGCCGGCAACCGCAGCCCTTGCCGCCGGCAACCGGGTGCTGCTCAAGCCATCCGAGTTGACGCCGGCCTTTTCCGCGCTGCTGGCCGAACTGGTCGCGCGCTATTTCCCCGCCGATCAGGTGCATGTCATCACTGGGGATGCCGAGGTCGGCAAGGCCTTCGTGGCGATGCCGTTCGACCATCTGCTGTTCACCGGCTCGACTGCGGTGGGCCGTCATGTCGCTATGGCCGCGGCGGAAAACCTGACACCAGTGACGCTGGAACTGGGCGGCAAGTCGCCGGCTATTCTGGATGCGTCGTGCAATCTCGACCGGGCGATTGCCAGCGTTGCCTACGGCAAGCTGCTCAATGCCGGCCAGACCTGCATCGCGCCGGATTATCTGCTGGTGCCGAAGGGGCAGGCGGGCGAAATCGCCGCCCGCATCGAAGCGGCGATGCGCAAACTCTATCCGACGCTGGCCGACAATCCCGACTACACCGCGATCATCTCACCGCGCCATCACCAGCGCCTGCAAGGGCTGGTTGACGAAGCGCGCGAGCGCGGCGCGATGGTGACGCAGATCAACCCGGCGCAGGAAGACCTCGCCAGCAAGGGCCGCAAGTTCGCGCCGACGCTGTTGCAGAACGTCGATCCCGATTTGAGCGTGATGCGTGAAGAGATCTTCGGCCCGATCCTGCCGATCGTCGAATATGACGGGCTCGACGCCGCGATCGCCTATGTCAACGAGCGCGACCGGCCGCTGGCGCTGTACTGGTTTGGCGAGGACGCGGCGCGGCGCGACCGTATCCTGCGCGAGACGGCGGCGGGAGGCGTCACCATCAACGATTGCCTGATGCACATCGCGCAGGAAAACCAGCCATTCGGCGGCGTCGGTCCCAGCGGCATGGGCGCCTATCACGGCGAATGGGGTTTCCGCACCTTCAGCAAGGAAAAGCCGATCCTTATCCAGTCGAAATTCAGCGCCGGCGGCATGCTGCGGCCACCCTACGGGGCGAAGTTCGAGACGGTGCTGCGGCTGTTCAAGCTCATCACCTGACGCGCACATTTCTATCCACAGGCTGCGCGCAAGAATCTGTGTCTGCGCGCTCTGCGCTCGGTTAAGGTGGGCTCTCCCGAATCCCTCAGGCCCCGATTCCCTCAGGCAGTGAATTTATGCGTCAGTACCTCGACCTTCTCCAGCACGTCCTCGACAATGGCGTCGACCGTGGCGACCGCACCGGCACGGGCACGCGCGGCGTGTTCGGCTGGCAGATGCGGTTCGA
>JBEBXE010000402.1:0-3373 GCA_040391705.1 Aerobium aerolatum | reverse complement strand
ATGATGTTGGCGACGATCTGGATGATGCGGTCGCCGACCGGATGGCCGAAACGGTCGTTGATCGCCTTGAACCGGTCGATATCGATCAGCATCAGCGCACTGAAGGCGACGTTGCGGTTGTTGTCATAGATCTCGGTGAGGCGACGGTCGAAGGCGCGGCGATTGCTCAGCTGCGTCAGCGCGTCGGTCTCGGCGAGGTGCTTGTACTCTTCCAGCTTCAGTTTCACGTCGTGCAGTTCGCTGGATTTGCTGTTGATCGAGCGGACCGTCTTGTCGCGATGGTCGAGCGACGTCTGCGTTGCCGTTGCGGTGACGCTGATGATCTTTTCCAGAAACTCGCGGGAGAATTCCTGCCGGCTGGTGAGCCCGGTCGTGGTTTCGCCGAGGATCTTGCCGTAGACCTCCAGCGAGTGGCGCTCCTTCTTGAGAAGCGCCAGGATTTCGTCGAGCCGGTGGGTGACGTCGCGATGCGCCTGAGTCACCACACTGTCATCGCTGTGCTTGAGGAAAGCGTGCGCGACCTCATCCAGCTGCTTTTGTGTTGGACGGCTGCCGAGCGCCGACAACGCATCGGTCAGTTCCTTCGCGCCGGCGGTCATCGCTTCGTAAAACAGCTCGTAGTTGCGCGGCAGTCCGACGACGCCGAGCTGGCGCATGGTGTGAACCACAGAGGTGGCGGTATCGGGCCGTTGACCGCAAGGCTGGCCGCCGCGCGGCTCGCTCTGTTCTGGCAGTCGCATTGATTGTCCAGCCATGCTTGGCTCATCCCCCCACGTGTCCGCACAGCCGCGTGTGCGAACCTGCAACGGCTCGCGCGCTGACACATGCTTCCACACCCCTCATGCCGCGACACGGCTTTGGCCGAGTTGCAGCGCGTTTAGGCTAACGCTACGTAATTAAGCGACAGTTAAATAAGCGGGATATGATGAAGAGGGCGACACTATCGCTGCTGTATCCGTCTTTCGCGCAGCAGTCCGGTTTACGATCAATGTCAGTGGATGTATGTTTAAAACATCATCATAGCAGTATGAGACATAGATCTTGATAACCGGATTGCAGATGCGGGCAGCGCGCGCGCTGGTCGGCCTTGATCAGAAGACGCTGGCAGCGCTTGCCGGCGTGTCGTTGCCGACTGTCCAGCGGATGGAAACCAGCGATGGCGTGGTGCGCGCCACGGTGGATTCGCTGGTGAAAATCGTTGAAGCGCTGAACAACGCCGGCGTCGAATTGCTCGGCGACAACCAGCCAAGCGATGGCGGCGGGCGTGGGGTTCGCTTGAAAGTCGTCAGCAGCGCTGCGAAGGACTCCTCGACAACATGAGCAAAATCTCTGCGTCGCGCACGACGCGTGCGGTGCCCGCGGCAAGTTTCCGCGATCTGTTTACGCCCAAGCTGGTGACGGTGCTGCGCGAGGGCTACGGGCTGGCGCATTTGCGCGCCGACGCCATCGCCGGGCTGACGGTCGCCATCGTCGCGCTGCCGCTGTCGATGGCCATCGCCATCGCGTCAGGCGTGTCGCCGGACCGCGGCGTCTACACCGCCATCGTCGGCGGGATGATCGTCTCGCTGCTTGGCGGCAGCCGCTTCCAGATCGGCGGGCCGGCCGGGGCCTTCATCATTCTCGTCGCTGCCAGCGTCCAGCGGCACGGCATCGACGGGTTGGTGCTGGCAACCTTGATGTCGGGCCTGATGCTGATGGCGCTCGGCTTTCTTCGGCTCGGCACTTACATCAAGTTCATCCCCTATCCGGTGACGGTCGGCTTCACTGCCGGCATCGCGGTGATCATCTTCGCCAGCCAGATTCGCGACCTTTTCGGCCTGACGCTGGATGGGCCGGAGCCGGGTGCCTTGATCGCAAAGCTCGGCTCGCTGGCGGCAGTGTCCGGCACCATCAACGCGCAGGCCGTCGTCGTCGCTTTCGCTACCGTTGTCATCATCGTGGCGGCCAAGCGCCTGCGGCCAAACTGGCCGGGGATGCTGATCGCGATCACGGCGGTTTCCGTGGCGGCGGCATTTCTGGCGTTGGACGTCGAGACGATCGGCTCGCGCTTCGGCGGCATTCCGCGCACGCTGCCGTTCCCGGCCTTGCCGGATTTTTCGCTGGAGAAAGTGCAGGCCGTCTTGCCCGACGCAATAGCGTTTACGCTGCTGGGCGCCATCGAGTCGTTGCTGTCGGCTGTCGTGGCCGACGGAATGACCGGCCGCCGCCACCGCTCCAATTGCGAACTGGTGGCGCAAGGCGTCGCCAATATCGGCGCGTCGCTGTTCGGCGGGGTGCCGGTCACCGGCACCATCGCCCGCACCGCCACCAATGTTCGCTCCGGCTCGGTCGGCCCGGTATCGGGCATCCTGCATGCGCTGTTCCTGCTGAGCTTCATGCTGATCGCCGCCCCGCTGGCGGCCTACATCCCGCTGGCCGCCCTTGCCGGTTTGCTGGCGGTGGTGGCGTGGAACATGATCGAAAAGCCCGCCATCGCGTCGTTGCTGCGCTCGTCGTGGGGCGACGCCGCGGTGGTGTCGATCACCTTCCTGCTGGTGGTCTTCCGCGACCTGACGGAAGGCATCGTCGTCGGGTTCGCGCTCGGCGCGCTGCTGTTCATCCACCGCATGGCCACGTCCATCGCGGTCGAGGAAGACATTGCCGACAGCGCCGAGGCTGAACCGGCTTCGGAGGAGGCGGAGGCGGCGGCCGAGTCAAAAACGGCTGTCTACCGCATCTCGGGCGCGTTCTTCTTCGGCGCGGCGGCAACTGTCGGCTCCGTACTTGACGGCATTGTCGGCCAGAAGGGCAATTTTGTGCTGGATTTCAGCCAGGCGCCGTTCATCGACTCGACGGCGGCCAATGTCGTCGAAGGGGCCGCCAGAAAGGCGCAGCGCTCCGGCGTTCGGATTTTCGTCACCGGCGCATCGTCGTCGGTTCGCCACACATTGATGGCAAATGGTGTTCGTCCGCCACTGGTCAGCTACGAGACCACGGTTGCCAGTGCGTTGGAGCGACTGCGCGACGAGCCCGAACTCATTTCAGCGTGAGCGGGGGCCGACGTGACGACAGACCCTGGAGGAATGCCGATGACCCGATTTTCCGTCGCAACGTTCGCCGCCGGCCTCGCCCTGATGATGGCCGGTCCCACTCTTGCGGCAGTGGACGAGGTGTTTGAAACGGAGACCGGGTCGATTCAGGTGACGACGTTTGTCGATGGGCTGGCCAACCCATGGGCCATCGCCTTTCTTCCTGACGGCGGCCTGCTGGTCACCGAACGCGCCGGCGCGTTGCGCACTGTCAGTGCCGATGGCCGCTTGTCCGCGCCGTTGCGCGGTGTGCCGGAGGTCGCGGCGGCGGGGCAGGGCGGCTTGCTCGACGTCGCACTCGATCC
>JBEBXE010000401.1:0-3384 GCA_040391705.1 Aerobium aerolatum | reverse complement strand
ATGAAGCGGCCTTCCGCCTCGCGGCCGATCACTTCGCGCCCGTCATTGAGCACGCTGGCGACGCCGTTTTCGGCCAGCCCGTTGAGATAGTCGCGCGCCGATTTCTGGCTCTCGATGGCAAACAGCGACGTGAACGGCTCGCCTTCGACGGCGGCGCTGTCGAGGCCGAACAGCGCTTCTGCCGGATGGCTGATGCTGCGGATGGTGCCGTTGCTGGTGATCAGCACGACGCCGTCGGTGGCGGTGTCGATGATCGTGCGCATCTCATCGACGCGCCGCTCCATCGCCGCGACATCGTCCGACACTGCGGTCTCGACGATCGGTTGCGCCACGACGGGCGCGGGCGCAACGGCGACCGCTGCCGGCGCAGGCCCCAGCTTGCGCACCGACAGCAGCAGCGCCGAACGGTCGTTCCAGCGCACCGATTGCAGATGGGCGTCGACGGCAAACTCGTCACCGCCCAGCGTGCGCAGGCGCGGCTTGTGATCTTCCGACCCGGACGTGGCGTCGTCGTCATTGTCAACGAACAGCCGGTCCAGCCCGCCCTCGCGGCGAATCTGGTCGAGGCTGGCATAGCCCGTCAGGTCGAGGAATTCGCGGTTGGCGAAATACAATTCATCGCCGGCATGCACCAGAATCGGCAGCGGCAGGCCCGAAATCAGGTCCTGATCGATCGCCTGCTGGTGACGGCCCAGCGAAAACGCCGACGGGATGACGCCCTGAATCTCCGGTGTCCACGCAACGGCTGCGGGCGGCGTGCTTTCCTCGGCAACCGGCGGCTGCTCGACCTCGGGCACGACGTCGGCCGCGACGATCTCTGCATCCGGTGTATCGATCTCGGCCGCGATAGGTGCGTCCGCTTCGGCCTCCACGGCGGGTGGCGTGTCGTCCACCACCTCGTCCTGCGGTGCGTCTTCGGCCTGCGCGCGTTCGTAATCCTGGCTCAGCCGGACGCGGATTTCTTCCAGCGCGTTGCGCTCGCCCGGCGAAAGCTGCTGCGTCGTTGCCAGTTCGTGCGACGACGGACGCCGTTCGGCCAGCCGAATGACCTTGTCGCTCAACCGCCGCTCGGGCGTGTCGGCGATCGTCAAGGCCGGTGATTCCCCGTGGAACGGATCGTCTGCGGCGGGTGGCGGGACGGGGGCGGCAGGCTCCTCCACCTTCACCACGCGCGCCGGCGCAGGCTTTACCTCGGACAGGCGCAGCACGCCGAAGCCGCGAAAGCCCTCAAAGCTGCGGTCGCGGCTGTAGGTCGGCAGCGCCGCAAGGTCGACGGGCGCGACAAGGTCGGTGTCGCTGATCGGCCACTGCACCGTGCGGCCCGACCAGGTGTCGCGACGCTCCAGCAGCGCGGCGATTTCGCCGTCCGGGTCGAGGTTCAACGCATCCGCCACCTGCAGGAACGGCTGCCCCACCAGCGTTGCGGTTGTCGGGCCAACGGCGTCGACGAATTCAGGCGACATGAAGCTCAGATTGCCGTCGGCGTCAGTGCGCCAGACGAAGCGCACCGGTGCGGCATTGGCAAAGTCACGCGGCGCGACCGGCGGCGTCTCCACCACAACGTCAGCCGCAGCCGATTTGTCGGGACCAAAATACCAGTGGTCGCGGTCATGCTCATCGGCAGCCACCGCGCTGTCTTCGCTGATTCGGTCGATCAGGTCGGCTTCCGACGGCTCGGGGAACGGCGTGATCTCCGCCTCCGCTTCCGTCTCCATCTCTGGCGCGGCGACGACTTCCTCTTCGAGAATCTCGTCGATGGCGATCAGCAGATGCAGGCGCGGTTCGTCGGTGAGGCGGGCGATGCCGGCGGGAATGCGTCCGCCATGCGCGGGGATCGGGCGCTTGACCAGCCGGTCGCGCTCATGGGCGACGTCGGCAACCAGCCCCTGCAGCGTTTCCTCGGTGATGCCGAGTTCGGCAAAGCCTTGCGAGGCAGCCGTGATCTGCGCGTCCGCATCGAGCAGCGCGGCGAAGTACCCGGCTTCCTTGAAGCCCTCGACGATACCGGAATGCACATCGCTGCCAGCCGCTTCATGGCGGGGCACCGCCAAAAGCAGCGCCTGCTCGCCGCCGGGCAGCGTCAGCGAATTGACTGCAACCGCCACCGTCCGGCTCAGCAGCCCGTTGGCCAGCCGCACGGCGAGCGTCCGGTTGCGCACGGTGCGGGGAAAGCCGGGAGCCGAGGCGAGCTGGCGCTGCGCCGGCCGCGTCAGGCCAGACGACGCGCCCATCACCGATTCGATGTCGGGTTGGCCGAGCAGCAGCGCACCGGCGCCATTGGCCCAGATCACTTCGTCGAGGTTGATGGTCAGAATCGCCAGCGCGTCACCCGCGGCAAACCGCGCGCGCACATCTTCCAACACGGCAATATCGATGAAAGAGTAGGGGCCGGAGGCCATGCGGGATCCTGAAACCTTTCGTCCAAGTATACGGCGGTCAATTAACGCATTGTTAATAAAATTAACGCGGGCCGCAGTCCAGAACAGCCTGTCTCCGGGACGGGTGAATTTGCCACCGTGGTTAACCGGGGCTAAGTTTTTTGCTGCATCGCACTATTTATGTTGCAATGCACAAAAAGATCGCCTATTTAAGAGGCAATTCAGGTCATCGTGCAACGTTAAGACGTTGGGCGGTCCAGTGTAAAGGAGCCAGCAATGACGAATGTTGCCGCAAACACCGTGGAATTCCCGACTTTCGACGCCGACAAAGCGTCCGACCAGTTCCGTGCCTTCGCTGAGAAGGGCGTTGAGCAGTCGAAGGAAGCCTATGCCAAGCTCAAGGTTGGTGCCGAGAGCGCGCAGAAGGCCATCGAATCAACCCTCGAAACCGTCAAGACCACCGGCGGCGACCTGTCGCTGAAGTCGATCGCAGCGGCCCGCGCCAATGCCGAAGCCGGCTTCTCGCATCTCGAAGCTCTGGTCGGCGCCAAGTCGCTTTCCGAAGTGATCGAACTGCAGACCTCGTTCATGCGCCGTTCGTTTGAAACGGTTGTCGAGCAGGCCAAGGACTTCCAGGTCTCGACCACCAAGGCCGCCGAAGACCTGTCGAAGCCGTTCAAGGACGTTTTCGAAAAGGCAGCGACGGAACTCAAGGTCGCCTGATTCGTTTAGGCTCGATACGCGAGACATTGATTTCCCCGCGAGGCGGATTCCTCCTCCCTTCCAAGTCGCGGGAAAAAAGACCGGCACCTCCTCCCGCCGGTCTCCAATAGAAAAGGCCGGGACCTCCTCCCCCCGGCCTTTTTCTTTTTTTGCGGGAACAAGTCGCAATAGCCGCTTGAAATCCCCGCCGATAGCCCGTAATAGGCACGCCAAGCCCTAGGCTTACCGATGTGCGGTTGTAGCTCAGTTGGTTAGAGCGCCGGATTGTGGATCCGGAGGTCGG
>JBEBXE010000400.1:0-3385 GCA_040391705.1 Aerobium aerolatum | reverse complement strand
GTGTGTCCGTCTGCGGTCACGTCGAGGTTGATGCGCTGGCCGCTGCCGCTGAGCATGATGGAACTCAGCACCGCCGGTTTGCCGGCGCTGGCGTCGAAGTCGCCGCCCTGGCTGATGTTGGTGCCGGGGCCGCTGATCTTCATTCTGTAGGTGCCGCTGATCGCTTTGGGCGCATGCACGAGGCCCTCGATGACGGTCATGCCGCCCGACGATTTCTTGGTCGCGATCTCGCACTGCACCGGCTGCGATCCTGCCTGGCTGGCGCTGGCAGCGCTAAAGGCTGCGCCAAGGCCTGCCACAATGAGCGCTGCGCAGATCGAAAATTGCTTGCCGTTGGTCATCGCTCTGTTCCTTTCGGTCGATGCCGCACCGGAACAGGGAGTTCCGATGCGGCGGTGAACCTCGATCAGTGGCAGGTCTGGACGAAGGCTGCGACGTTGCCGCTGCCGGTCTGGGCGACGTTGCCGCTGCAGCCATTGCCGACCTGAACGCCCGCGGCGATGTTGCCGTTGCCGTCCTGCACCACGACGGCGTTGTGGTTGGAGCCGAACTGGCCGACGCCAGCCTGATTGTAGCGGCCGGTCTGATGCGCCTGCGCGGTGTTGCGGCGGCCGTTCTGGCCGATGGCGATGGTGTTGCTGCGGCCGAACTGGTTGCCGATGGCGCTGTTGCGGCGGCCGTCCTGATAGATGCCGATGTCGTTGTTGATGCCGGTCTGACGACCGCCGGCTTCGTTGCGCACACCGTACTGGTCGAGCCAGACGCTGTTGGCCATGGCGGGGATTGCGGAAAAGCCCATGACTGCTGCGATGGCGGCGGTGAGAAAGAAGTTCTTGTTCATGTCCTTGGCTCCGGTCTCTGGGGTTGGCTTTCGTTTCGAGAACAACGCCACTATCTCCCCAGCCCCTCGAACCAGACCTGAACCGGATGTTCAGCCGGCGTTCACGCGAAAATCATTCGCGCCAGATCGTGATCGGCTGGCCGCTCGCCAGCTTGCCGGCATAGTAATCCGGCCCGTCGCGCGTCAGCACGGCGATGCGATTGCCGTTCTTCGCATAGAGCAGCAATTCGGCGTCGAGCCCGGTCATCGTCTCGTCGAGACGGAAATCGTTGGCGCTGGCAAGCAGCGCATTGTTGCAGCCGCTGGTGCGCGCATCGCCGCGCGGCGTGTTGGCGCCCGACCATGTGCCCGGCGCGGTGAACGCCAGCGTGCAGCCGCAATCCGGCAGGCCGTCGGTGATGGTCCAGTTGCCGCGAATGTCGAATTCGGAGGGCAGCGCACGGGCGGCCAGATTGCCCGCAACTGCACCGCCGACCGGCCCGGCAACGAAGCTGCCGGCCCCGGCAATGGCGTTGCGCCCGACCGTGCGCCCGACATTCCACGCGGTGGCGGTGCCGAACGCTTTCAGTTTGTCGGGTTTGGCCGGCGGGCCGTCGCGCAGCGGGATCGCGCATTGGCGCGGGCCGATGGACCCGTCCTGCGCCAGGCCCAGTGGATTGCCGCCAGTACCCGCCTGGCAGGCGGCGAGGGCAAGCGCCAGCACGGCAAGCGCGCTGCTTCGGATTGCTGTCGATTTTGGAAAGGAGACCCGCTTCATGATGCCGCCATGCACCACGACCGTGGCGAGAGTTTGATAGGTGCCTGGTTGACGCAACGATTGCCCTTCGGCTCCGGATCGCCTACATACGCGCCAACGATTTTTCCCGTACAGGAACAATGGAGTTTTAGCGCGCCATGGCACGCCAGTTTATCTATCACATGTCGGGGCTCACCAAAGCTTACGGCGCAAAGAAGGTTCTCGAGAACCTCCACCTCTCATTTTACCCCGACGCCAAGATCGGTATTCTCGGCCCCAACGGCGCCGGTAAATCCACCGTTCTGAAGATCATGGCCGGCATCGACAAGGACTGGAGCGGCGAAGCCTGGCTCGCAGACGGCGCGACCGTGGGCTATCTCGCCCAGGAACCGCATCTCGATCCGGCGCTCGACGTGTTCGGCAACGTCATGGCCGGCGTTGCCAAGAAGACGGCGATCATCGAGCGCTACAACGAGCTGATGATGAACTACTCGGACGAGACGGCGGAAGAATCCGGTCGTCTCCAGGACGAGATGGACCGTCTCAATCTCTGGGATCTCGAGCAGCAGGTCGAGATGGCCATGGAAGCGCTGGCTTGCGCGCCCAAGGATGCCGACGTCACGACGCTGTCGGGTGGCGAGCGCCGCCGCGTGGCGCTGTGCAAGCTGCTGTTGTCCGAGCCGGACCTGCTTCTGCTTGACGAACCGACCAACCATCTTGACGCCGAGACGACGGCGTGGCTGGAAAAGCATCTGCGGGCCTACAAGGGTTCCGTGATCCTGATCACCCACGATCGCTACTTCCTCGACAACGTCACCGGCTGGATTCTCGAGCTCGACCGCGGCAAGGGCATTCCGTACGAAGGCAACTACACCGCCTATCTGGAAGCCAAGGCCAAGCGCATGAAGCAGGAAGGTCGTGAAGACGACTCCCGCCAGCGCGCGATCAACCGCGAACGCGAGTGGATTTCGTCCAGCCCGAAGGCGCGTCAGACCAAGTCGAAGGCGCGTATCCAGGCGTTCCAGAACCTTCTGGATGCAGCCGACAGCCGTCGTCCGTCCGACACCCAGATCGTCATTCCTTATGGCGAGCGTCTCGGCAACGTCGTCATCGAAGTCGAGGGCATGTCGAAGGGCTTTGGCGACCGGCTGCTGATCGACGATCTCAGCTTCAAGCTGCCGCCCGGCGGCATCGTCGGCGTCATCGGCCCGAACGGTGCGGGTAAGACCACGCTGTTCAAGATGATCACCGGCCAGGAAACGCCTGACGGCGGCTCGATCCGCGTCGGCGAGACCGTCCAGCTCGGCTATGTCGACCAGAGCCGCGATACGCTCGATCCCGACAAGACCGTCTGGGAAGAGATTTCCGGCGGTGCCGAAGTCGTCAAGCTCGGCAAGTTCGAGGCCAACACGCGCGCCTATTGCTCGTCGTTCAACTTCCGTGGCGGCGACCAGCAGCAGAAGGTCGGCAATCTCTCGGGTGGTCAGCGCAACCGCGTTCACCTTGCCAAGATGCTGAAGACCGGCGGCAACGTTCTCCTCCTCGACGAACCGACCAACGATCTCGACACCGAGACGCTGGCGGCGCTTGAAGATGCGCTGGAAAACTTCGCCGGCTGCGCCGTCATCATCTCCCACGATCGTATGTTCCTTGACCGTCTGGCAACGCACATCCTCGCCTTCGAAGGCGACAGCCACGTCGAATGGTTCGAAGGCAACTTCGAGGACTACGAGCAGGACAAGGTGCGCCGCCTCGGCCCCGACGCCCTCAACCCGACCCGCGTCACCTACAAGCGCCTGACGCGCTAA
>JBEBXE010000399.1:0-3398 GCA_040391705.1 Aerobium aerolatum | reverse complement strand
ACCTCGATGGAAGCCGGCCCGATGATCCGCAAGGGCGACATGAAACAGGCGGCCTGGATCGGCGCTTACGAGCAGTGGAACGTCGATATCGGCCTCGAATGCGGCCTGTCCGGCCACGCTCAGATCGGCAAGGGCATGTGGGCCATGCCCGACCTGATGGCGGCGATGCTGGAGCAGAAGATCGCCCATCCCAAGGCCGGCGCGAACACTGCATGGGTTCCGTCGCCCACGGCAGCGACGCTGCACGCCACGCACTATCACACCGTCGACGTGCAGGCGGTGCAGGACGCGTTCAAGAGCCGCGAACGGGCGAAACTCTCCGACATTCTCTCCATTCCGGTCGCAACGCGGCCCAACTGGAGCGCGGAGGAAATCCAGCTCGAACTCGACAACAACGCGCAAGGTATCCTCGGCTATGTCGTGCGCTGGATCGATCAGGGCGTCGGCTGCTCCAAGGTGCTGGACATCAACGATGTCGGCCTGATGGAGGATCGCGCCACGCTGCGCATCTCGGCCCAGCACATGGCCAACTGGCTGCACCACGGGGTCGCCAGCCACGACCAGGTGATGGAAACGATGAAGCGGATGGCGGCGGTCGTCGATCGCCAGAATGCCGACGATCCGCTCTATCGCCCGATGGCGCCCGACTTCGACCAGTCGATCGCCTTCCTTGCAGCCTGCGATCTCGTCTTCAAGGGCCGCGAGCAGCCCAACGGCTATACGGAGCCTGTGCTCCACGCCCGCCGGCTCGAGCTCAAGGCCCGCGACAACGCCTGAAGAAACTGGACGACGCCGGTGCGCATCCTCGCCATCGATACGGCAGCAAATCTTTGCGCGGCCTGTGTGTTTGACACGCAGGCCGGCGAGCTTGGCCGTGCCGTGCTCGACCTTGGCAAGGGCCATGCCGAGCACCTGATCGGGGTGATCGACAGCGCGCTGGCGGCGGCAGGCCATGTCTATGCCGATCTCGACGCCATCGCTGTCGCTGTCGGCCCCGGCTCGTTCACCGGCGTGCGCGTCGGCGTGGCAACCGCACGCGGCCTGGCGCTGGCGCTGGGAAAGCCTGCCATCGGCATCACTACGCTGGAAGCGCTGGCGCTCGCCGCGCGCGACCGGGACGGAGCCCACCCAACGCTGGTGCGCATCGAGGCGGGCAGGGGACAGGCCTATGTCGCTGAATTTGCCGCCGATGGTGCCCAGACCCGTCCTCCCGTTGCGCTGACCCTCGACGAGGCGGAACACCTGGCAGGGGTTGTCGACCCGCAGACTCTGGTGGTGACCGGCCTGTCGACTGCCGATATTCTAACCTATGCGCGGCTGGCGGCGGACAAGCTCTCCGCCCATCCGGATGTCGCGCCGGAACGGCCGAAGCCGCTGTACCTGCGCGACGCCGACGCCAAGCCGCAAGGCAATTTTGCCCTGGCGCGAAAGGCCGGCGCATGAAGCTGCCCTTCCTTGGCGCAACGACAGAATTCGTGGTCGAGGCTTTGGGCGACGACGATGTCCGCCATCTGCCGGCGCTGCACGCCGAGGATTTTTCGCGGCCATGGTCGGAGCATGAATTCGCCAGCCTGCTGGAGCAGGAGCCGGTGTTCGGCTTTGGCGTCTGGCAGGTCGGCAGCCGCAAGGCGGTGCTGGCCGGGTTCGTGCTGGCGCGGCATGCCGCCGACGAAGGCGAAATCCTCACCATTGCCGTCTCCCGCGCCCAGCGCCGCCGTGGCCTTGGCCGCGACCTGATGGAAGCGGTGCTGCGCGAACTGCACGCCCAGCGCGCCGAGGCGCTGTTTCTCGAAGTCGACGAAACCAATGGTGCCGCCATCGCGCTCTACCGCCGTCTCGGCTTTCGCGAGGTGGGGCGACGTCCCGGCTATTACGAACACACCGGCACGACAAAGCGCACCGACGCGCTGGTGATGCGGCGCGCGCTGCGATGATCGGCTGGGCGCGGCTGACCCTCGCGCTGCTGGTCGCTGGCCTTGCCACGCCGCCGCTGGCGCTGTGGCAGGCGATGGCGCTGCGCACCGGCTGGGTCAACGAGCGCACCGCGCCGCGGCTGTGGCACCGTCTGGTGACCCGGCTGTTGGGCTTGCGCATCCATGTCCACGGAAACCTCGCCACCCAGCGCCCGCTGCTGATTGCCGCAAACCACATCTCGTGGACCGACATCATGGTGCTGGGGTCGCTGGCCGACGTGCATTTCATCGCCAAATCGGAAGTGGCGGGCTGGCCGGTGTTCGGCCGTCTGGCACGGCTGCAGCGCACCGTCTTCGTCGAGCGCGGCGCGCGCGGCAAGGCCGGCGCGCAGGCCGGCGAGATCGCCACCCGCATCACCAATGGCGACCCGATGGTGCTGTTTGCCGAGGGCAGCACCGGCGACGGCAATGTGCCGCTGCCGTTCAAGTCGACGCTGTTTGCCGCCGCTGCGATGGCGCTGGATGGCGCTGGCGGCACGCCGGTGGCGATCCAGCCCGTCGCCATCGCCTACACCCGCCTGCAGGGCATGCCGATGGGCCGCGCCCTGCGTCCGCACGCCGCCTGGATCGGCGAGCAGACGCTGGTGCCGCACCTGACCGCGCTGCTGCGCGAGGGCGCGGTGGATGTCGAGGTGCATTTCGGTGCGCCGGTGACGTTCAGTCCCGGTCGCAGCCGCAAGGACGTCGCCCGCGAGATCGAGGCGTGCGTGCGCGCGATGATGGCCGCCGCGCTCAGGAACCCCGCCTGACGCCGCTGATGTCGCGGTCCTGCTCCAGCGTCAACGGCACGATCTCCGGCTCGGCGACGGGCTGAGGTGCTGGCTGCGGCGCTGGCGCGCGCGGTGATGCGCAAGCCGGCAGAAAGGCGAGGCCGAGGAGCAGGAGGAGGGCGGGGCGATGCTGCATCGGCGTTATTTCGCAGCCGTATCGAGCCAGATTGTGACCGGGCCGTCATTGACCAGCGCCACCTTCATGTCGGCGCCAAAAATACCGTTGGCGACGGTGACGCCCTGCGCCCCGATCACGCCGGAAAAATGCTCGTAGAGCCGCTTGCCGTCGTCCGGCGCGGCCGCGGTCGAAAAGCCGGGGCGGTTGCCCTTGGTCTCGGCCGCCAGCGTGAACTGGCTGACCACCAGCGCCGCGCCGCCGGTGTCGGCGAGCGAGCGGTTCATGCGGCCGTTCTCGTCGGCGAAGATGCGCAGCTTGACGATCTTCTGCGCCAGCCAGTCCGATTCCGCCTCGGTGTCGCCCTGCATGGCGCAGACCAGCACCAGAAAGCCCGGCCCGATCTCGCCGGTGATCTGGCCGTCGACGGTGACGGAGGCGGAGGAAACCCGTTGAACAAGCGCGCGCATTGAAAACTCCCGAAAATCCGAATCGGCGGCCACTCTAGAGCATCGGATCCTGATCTTCCCAGAGCTGGCG
>JBEBXE010000398.1:0-3409 GCA_040391705.1 Aerobium aerolatum | reverse complement strand
AGGCCGCCTGTTTCATGTCGCCCTTGCGGATCATCGGGCCGGCTTCCATCGAGGTATGGATCTCGTCGCCGGTGCGATCGAGGAAGCCGGTGTTGATGAACACGACCCGCTCCTTGGCAGCGCGAATTGCTTCCTTGAGGTTCACCGTGGTCCGGCGCTCCTCGTCCATGATGCCCATCTTCATGGTATTGGGAGCCATGCCGACGAGCTTTTCGACGCGGTCGAACAGCTCGACAGCGAAGGCAACTTCCTCCGGGCCATGCATCTTCGGCTTGACGACATACATCGAACCCGCGCGCGAGTTCTTGCGCACGCCGTTGGTGCCGATGTCGTGCAGCGCGATCAGCGCGGTGATGGCGGCATCCATGATGCCTTCCGGAATCTCGCTGCCGTCCTTGAGCAGAATTGCCGGGTTCGTCATCAGGTGACCGACATTGCGCACCAGCATCAGCGAGCGGCCGGCCAAGGTCAGCGTCGAGCCATCGGCGGCAGTGTAGTCGCGGTCGGGATTGAGCGTGCGGGTAAAGGTCTTGCCGCCCTTCTCGATTGCTTCCGCCAGATCGCCCTTCATCAGGCCGAGCCAGTTGCGATAGACGACAACCTTGTCCTCCGCATCGACGGCGGCGATGGAATCTTCGCAGTCCTGGATCGTGCTCAGCGCCGATTCGAGCAGCACATCGGCAATGCCGGCCTTGTCGGTCTTGCCGATCGGGCTGGATGCATCGATTACCACTTCGGCGTGGAGGCCGTTCTTGCGCAGCAGCACCGACGTCGGTGCGGACGCTTCGCCGCGATAGCCGGCAAACTGCGCGCCATCGACGAGGCCGGTGACTTCGCCATTGCCAAGCGTCACTGCCAGACGGCCCATGGCGACGTCGAAGCTTTTCACATCCGCCCAGCTGGCGCGGTCGAGTGGCGCGCTGGTGTCGAGGAAATTGCGCGCCCAGGCGATCACCTTGTCGCCGCGCACCGGATTGTAGCCCCTGCCCTTTTCAGCGCCGCCCTCCTCGGAGATGGCGTCAGTGCCGTACAGCGCGTCGTAGAGCGAACCCCAGCGCGCATTGGCGGCGTTGAGCGCGTAGCGTGCATTCATCACCGGCACGACCAGCTGCGGTCCAGCCATCGTGGCGATTTCAGGATCTACATTGTCGGTCGAAACGGTGAAGGCCGGGCCTTCCGGCAGCAGATAGCCGATCTCGCGCAGGAAGTTCTGGTAGACATCAAGATCGGATGGCGCGCCATTGGCGCGGTGCCAGGCGTCGATCTTTGCCTGCATTTCGTCGCGCTTGGCCAGGAGCGCCTTGTTCTTCGGCGCAAGCTCGTGGGCGATGGCCGAAAATCCGGACCAGAAAGCATCCGCCGCCACACCGGTTCCGGGAAGCGCTTCGGTTTCCACGAACTGCTGGAGCGCGCGGGCAACTTTCAGGCCGTGAATTTCGACAAACTCCGTCATCTTTATTCCTCCGATGATGCAGGCAGGCGATTAGGTCTTCGCCGCTTTCACCATGACCGGCACGCGGGGTCAATCGCAGGATTATGTGACAGAGCTTCAACCGCCAGGAGAAGATCGGCTTGCGCGAGCGCCTCAGACCGACTTGGGGCGCAGCCGGACGATGATGTCGACGTTGGCGATTTCCATGCCTTCGGGCGGCTCGGGAAGGTTGGTGACCGACACCGGACCACAGCCGATATCCATCACCCGATTCTCGCCTTCGATGAAGAAGTGGTGGTGATCCGAGGTGTTGGTGTCGAAATAGGTGCGCGCGCCCTCGATGGCGAGAATGCGCAACAGGCCCGCGCCGGTGAACTGGTGCAGGGTGTTGTAGACCGTGGCGAGCGACACCGCGACGCCCGCCTGCACGGCTTCCTCGTGGAGTTCTTCCGCCGAGAGATGCCTGTCACCCTGAGCGAAAAGCAGACCAGCAAGCGCAATACGTTGACGCGTCGGCCGCAAACCGGCCTCGCGCACACGCTTTTCCGTGCTGTCAGACTGCGTAAAGGGTGTTTCAATCAAGTCGGCGCTCGTCCTTTTCGATCATTTTCCGACGGCCAACGCCATTTTCTTGGTGCGGCCATCATGACAACATATATTCGTTCGGGCTTATTCGATCAATAGCAGGACATTGACCCCGCAATAGCTGCGGAATACAGCCCTCGACGGTTTCCTGTCCGAAACAGTCTGTGATAGGGAAATGCCACGAAAGGCGGCCAGCGGTCGCAGCCAAGCGGCCACGACCGGCCCCAGCGGACGAAAGAACGAGGACCATGTTCGAACAGAAATCGAGCTACGAATACGAAGACCTGCTTGCCTGCTCCAGGGGCGAACTGTTCGGTCCAGGCAATGCGCAGTTGCCCGCACCGCCCATGCTGATGTTCGACCGCATCACGCAGATCAGCGAAACCGGCGGCGATTTCGACAAGGGCTTTGTCCGCGCCGAACTCGACATCAACCCGGACCTCTGGTTCTTCCCGTGCCATTTTCCCGGCAACCCGATCATGCCGGGCTGCCTTGGCCTCGACGCCATGTGGCAGTTGACCGGCTTTTTCCTCGGCTGGCTCGGTGAGCCCGGCAAGGGCATGGCGCTGTCCACCGGCGAAGTGAAGTTCAAGGGCATGGTGACGCCTTCGGTGAAGAAGGTCGAATACGGCATCGACTTCAAGCGCGTGATGCGCGGACGTCTGGTTCTGGGCACGGCCGATGGCTGGCTCAAGGCCGACGGCGAACAGATCTACAAGGCCACCGACCTGCGGGTCGGCCTTTCCAAGCAGGAAGCGGCAGCCTGAGCTTCGGCACAGGCTGGCAACGCATGAGCCCAATGAGGGAGCCTCACATGAGACGAGTAGTCGTAACGGGGATCGGGATCGTTTCCGCCATCGGAAACGATGCGGACGAAGTCCAGGCATCTCTGCGGGATGCGAAATCCGGCATTTCATTCTCGAATGATTTTGCCGAGCACGGCTTCCGCAGCCAGGTCTGGGGCATGCCGACACTCGACCCGACCGATCTGGTCGACCGTCGCGCCATGCGCTTCCTGCACAAGGGCGGCGCGTGGAACCACGTCGCCATGCAGCAGGCGATCGCTTCGTCCGGCCTCGAAGACAGCGACATCAGCAACGAGCGCACCGGCATCATCATGGGCTCAGGCGGCCCGTCCACCAAGACCATCGTCGAAGCCGCCGAAATCACCATGAAGAACGGCAGCCCGAAGCGCATCGGACCCTTCGCGGTGCCGAAGGCGATGTCGTCGACCGCGTCGGCGACACTGGCGACCTGGTTCAAGATCCACGGCGTCAACTACTCGATCTCGTCGGCCTGCTCGACCTCGGCGCATTGCATCGGCAATGCCTATGAGTTGATCCAGTGGGGCAAGCAGGACGTGATGTTTGCCGGCGGCCACGAAGATCTCGA
>JBEBXE010000397.1:0-3422 GCA_040391705.1 Aerobium aerolatum | reverse complement strand
TGGTCCGGCGGCTACGTCTGGGCGTGCAAGAACTACGACGGCGACGTGCAGTCCGACACCGTCGCGCAGGGCTTTGGCTCGCTCGGCCTGATGACCTCGGTGCTGATGACGCCGGATGGCAACACCGTCGAAGCCGAAGCTGCACATGGCACCGTGACCCGTCACTACCGCCAGCACCAGAAGGGCGAGGAAACCTCGACCAACCCGATCGCCTCGATCTTCGCCTGGACGCGTGGCCTCGCACACCGCGCCAAGCTCGACAGCAACGACGCGCTGGCCAACTTCGCCAACACGCTGGAAGCCGTCTGCATCGACACCGTCGAATCGGGCTTCATGACCAAGGACCTGGCGCTGCTGATCGGTGCCGACCAGCCGTGGCTGTCGACGACCGGCTTCCTCGACAAGATCGACGAGAACCTCCAGAAGGCAATGGCTGCCTGAGGTTCCCCTCACCCGGAAAACTGAAAAAGGCGGCCCTTGTGCCGCCTTTTTTGTTGCCTACATCGAAATAGTAGCCCTGCTGCCGAACCTTAACGGCAGCACGCGCGTTGGCAGAGCATCGCAAGATGCGCCGCCAGATTGTCTGTTTTCGTGGCGATCACGCGCATGTCTCACTCAAGGAGCCTCCCATGACTGCCAGAAAACTCTCCCTTGCCCTTGCCGCCGCTGCCCTGATGGCCGGCACCGCCTTCGCGCAAGGGGCATTGGTCGAAGTCAAAGACAGCGTCCAGGTCGTCCCGTTCAACGCCACCGCCGACGAGGTCGATGACTGGGACGTCTACGATGCGTCCGGCACGGAAATCGGCGACGTCGAGGACGTCGTCGGCACCGACGCCAACACGCCGACCGCGCTGGTGGTCGATTTCAAAAGCAAATCCGCCTACGGCGACCGTGATGTGGTGATTCCGCTCGACCAGTTCAGCCTGCAAGGCAACCGTCTAATTCTCAACGCCGACGCGGCCACCGTCGGCCAGATGCCGACCTGGGACGACTAATTTCCCGACAACAAAAAAGGGCCGCTTCGAAGCGGCCCTTTTTCTTGATCAGTCCGGCGTGGTTCAGCCGCCCATTGCGGTCTTCACGGCGCTGACGGCATCTGCCGCCTTCTCGCCATCGGGGCCGCCGGCCTGCGCCATGTCCGGCCGTCCACCGCCGCCCTGCCCGCCGATCGCAGCCGACGCGGCGCGCACCAGATCGACGGCGGAGAAACGGTCCTTCAGGTCGTCGGTGACGCCGACGACGACGCTGGCCTTGCCATCTTCCGACGTGCCGACGAACACCACCACGCCCGAGCCCAGCGACTTCTTGCCCTCGTCGGCAAGCGGCTTCAGGTCTTTGGCCGAGACGCCCGACACCACCCGGCCAAGGAAGCCGACGCCAGCAACGGTTTCGGTGGCCTCACCTTCGGCTGCAACGGAGCCGCCGCCGAGCGCCAGCTTCTTGCGCGCGTCGCCGAGTTCACGCTCGAGCTTCTTGCGCTCGTCGAGAATCGCTTCCAGACGCGACACCACATCCGCCGGCGAAACCTTGAGCGCCGAAGCCGCCGCCTTGAGGCGCTTGTCCTGCTCGTCGAGATACAGCCGCGCGGCATCGCCGGTAAGCGCTTCAAGACGGCGTACGCCGGAGGCAACCGCACTCTCCGACACCAGGCGCACCAGACCGATGTCGCCGGTCGCCGACACGTGGGTGCCGCCGCACAGCTCGACCGAATAGGCCTTGCCCGCCTTGTCGCCATGCAGCGCCGAGCCCATGCGCACGACACGCACCTCGTCGCCATATTTCTCGCCGAACAGCGCCATCGCGCCTTCGGCAACCGCGTCGTCCACCGCCATCAGACGCGTGGTGACGGGTGCGTTCTGCAACACGATCTCGTTGGCATAGGCCTCGACGACATCGAGGTCCTCCTGCGTGATCGGCTTGGGATGCGAGAAGTCGAACCGCAGACGATCGGGTGCGACCAGCGAGCCCTTCTGGGCGACATGCGTGCCGAGCACCTCGCGCAGCGCTTCATGCAGCAGGTGAGTGGCGGAATGGTTGGCGCGAATTTTGGCGCGGCGCGCGTGGTCGACCTTCATCTCCACCGGCAAGCCGACCTTGACGGAACCGGACACGACCGTGCCGGAATGGACGAAAACGCCGTCGCCCTTCTTGTGGGTGGCGGAAATCTCAATCGCGAAACCTTCGCCGGTCATCGTGCCGGTGTCGCCGACCTGACCGCCCGATTCGCCATAGAACGGCGTCTGGTTGACGACGATCGAGACGTTGTCGCCGGCAGCGGCTTCCGCGATCTCGGCCCCGTCCCGGACCAGCGCGGTGATGACGCCTTCGGCGACTTCGGTGTCGTAGCCGAGAAATTCGGTCGAGCCGACGCGGTCGCGAACGCCGAACCAGACGGTTTCGGTCGCTGCCTCGCCCGAGCCGACCCAGCTGGCGCGTGCATCGGCCTTCTGCTTCTGCATCGCCGCGTTGAAGCCGTCGAGATCGACCGAAATGCCGCGCTGGCGCAGCGCGTCCTGGGTCAGGTCGAGCGGGAAGCCATAGGTGTCGTAGAGCTTGAACGCGGTCTCGCCGTCGAGACGGTCGCCCTTGTCGAGCGATTGCGTCGCATCCGACAACAGGCCAAGGCCGCGCGCCAGCGTCGTGCGGAAGCGCCTTTCCTCAAGATTCAGCGTTTCCTCGATCAGCGGCTGGCCGCGCACCAGTTCCGGATAGGCCTGGCCCATCTCGCGCACCAGCGCCGGCACCAGCTTGTGCATCAACGGATCGCCAGCGCCGAGCAGCTGCGCGTGGCGCATGGCACGGCGCATGATGCGGCGCAGCACATAGCCGCGCCCTTCGTTGGACGGCAGCACGCCGTCGGCGATCAGGAAGCACGACGAGCGCAGGTGATCGGCGATGACGCGGAACGACGCGACCGTCGCAGCGTCCGGCCCCTTGCCGAGCACCGACGCCGTGGTGTCGATCAGGTGACGGAACAGATCGGTCTCGAAGACGCTTTCGACGCCCTGCAGGATCGACGCCATGCGCTCGAGGCCCATGCCGGTGTCGATCGACGGGCGCGGCAGCGGCACCTGCACGCCCGGCTCCGGCTGGTCGAACTGCATGAACACGAGGTTCCAGAACTCCAGGAAGCGGTCGCCATCCTCATCCGGGCTTCCGGGAGGGCCGCCAAAGATGTGCTCGCCGCGGTCGATGAAGATTTCGGAGCACGGGCCGCACGGACCGGTATCGCCCATCGCCCAGAAATTGTCGTTGGTGGTGATGCGGATGATGCGATCGTCGGAGAACCCGGCGATCTTCTTCCACAAATTCGCCGCTTCATCGTCGGTGTGATAGACGGTGACCAGCAGCTTGTCCTGCGACAGCCCGTATTCCTTGGTGATCAGGTTCCAGGCAAGCTCGATCGCGCGCTCCTTGAAGTA
>JBEBXE010000396.1:0-3438 GCA_040391705.1 Aerobium aerolatum | reverse complement strand
GCGGTGGCGAGATCGAGCGACAGCGACGCGACGCCGAACGCCGGCAGCCCGGCGGGAATCGCGCCGACGAGGGCGACGCCATGGCGGCCGAGATCGAAGAAGATGGCAACGCCGATGGTGGCGCCGACCGCGACAAGCGGCGCGGTGCGGGCGAGAATGTCGGCCGGATAGCCGGAGATGCCGATGTAGCCGAGCAGTCGTTTCAGGTGTTTTCGCGAACCGTAGAGAAATGCCAGCACGCCAAGGCCGATGGCCAGCGACGTGCCGTTGATGGTGGTGATCTGGCCGGCCAGCGCATGAACGATCTCGGGCAGCGTGTCGCCGCCGCCCTTGACGCCGAGAACGTGCTTCAGCTGCCCGGCGGCAATCAGCACGCCGGCGGCGGTGATGAAGCCGGAAATCACCGGATGCGACAGGAAATTCGCCAGAAAGCCGAGCCGGAATATCCCCATCGCCAACAGCATGACACCGGACAGCAGCGCCAGCATGATCGCGGCTTCGAGATAGCCGGCGGTGCCTTGCGTTGCGATGTGGCCGACGGCCGAGGCAGTCATCAGCGAGACGACGGCGACGGGACCGACGGCAAGCGTGCGGCTGGTGCCGAACAGCGCATAGGCGACCAGCGGCAGGATCGAGGCGTAGAGCCCGACTTCCGGCGGAAGTCCCGCCAGCATCGCATAGGCCAGCGATTGCGGGATCAGCATGATCGTGACGATGACGGCAGCCAGCGCATCGCTCAACAGCGTGGCGTTGTCGTAGGTGCGACCCCAGCGAAGGATCGGAAGGTACTGGGCAAGACGGGACATGGCGTATCGAATGCGGGTTCAGAGGGAAGCAACGCTGCCGCCGGTTGGCGGATGCGTCAGGTCGGGGTGACCAGATTGGCTGTCAGGCGGTGTACAGCAGGCCGCAGCGAAATGCAGCGCTTGTCGTCACGCCTTGCGGCGCTGTCTTAGAAAGCGCTGCCCTTGGCAACGCGGCGCGCGCTCATCGTGTTGAGGGTTCGAGCCAGGGCGATGCCCGCGACCATCGAGCCGACAAACAGCCATGCGTCGGGCTGCAGCAGTCCGAGCGCCGGGATGGCGCCGCCCGGGCAGAAGCCGGCGATGCCCCAGCCGACGCCGAAGGCAGCCGACCCGGCAAGCAATGGGGTGTCGATGATATGCGATGTTGGCAGGGAAAATCGCGACGCGAACACCGGTGCCGGCCGCTTCAGCACGAAACGGTAGCCGAGCGCCGTGACGACAAGGGCAGCCCCCATGACGAAGGCGAGGGACGGGTCCCAGGTGCCGGCAAAGTCGAAGAAATTGAGCACCTTGGCAGGGTTGGCCATGCCGGCCAGCGCGATGCCGGTGCCAAACAGCAGGCCGATGAACAGGGCGGATAGGATAGACGGAGCGCGGGTCATCAAAGACCTTCCAGCACATGGCGAATGGTGAAGACTGTGATGGCGGTGGTGGCCATGAAGGTGAGCGTGGCGACGATCGAACGTGGCGACAGCCGGGCAATGCCGCATATGCCGTGGCCAGAGGTGCAGCCGGAGCCGAAATAGACCCCGACGCCGACAATGACGCCACTCGCCACCAGCCACGGGGCCGGGGTGGTGCTGGAAAACGGCACGGGCTGGCCAAGCACGGTCACCACCAGCATCGGCGCGGCGACCGCGCCGAGCACGAAGGCAAGACGCCACAGCCAGTCGGACGCGACCGGCGGGATCAATCCCGACACAATGCCGGTCATGCCGGCGACGCGGCCGTTCAGGGCCATGAGGAGGACGGCAGCAGCGCCGATCAGCGCCCCGCCGAGGCTGGACAGCCAGGGGGTGAATTCGGTCATGACGGGCACTTTCCGGATGCGGATGTTCCACAATCAAAGGTCATATCGCGCTCCCTGTAGGGCGGGCTGTGTGGTGGGGCCGTTGCCGGCCGTCGGTTGCTGCTGGCAGAACAAGCCATGCATGGTGATGATGAAGGTTTCGACGCGCGGGTCGGCGAGGCGATAAAACACCTGCTTGCCCTCCTTGCGGCCGGCAATCAGGCCGGCTGTGCGCAGTTCGGCGATCTGCTGCGACAGCCCCGGCTGGCGAATGCCAAGCATGTCTTCCAGTTGGCGCACCGACCGTTCGCCGTCGACCAGCGCACAGGCGACCAGCAAGCGGTCCGGATTCGAGAGCTTCTTGAGAAAGCCGGAAGCTTCCGCAACCTGCTCCTTCATCTCTGCGACCGGGCCTAGCGCCTGTTGTTCCATATATCATCCCGTGCCGCTCCTTCGAGCAGATTGAACAGCTGATTTGCCAGCTTATGATTAAATAGAAACGATTGCAATAAAATGCAATCAATAAGATGAGGTCGTTCGCAAAGCCGCCATCTCACGTGTCGGTCCCGGCAGCAGTTGCCGATCGACGCTGCGGACAGTATCTGCTTTGAAGGATCGACGGCAAACATGGGAGCAGCGCATGCATAAGGTCATATTCGATACGGATCCGGGCATCGACGATGCCATGGCGCTGCTTTTCCTGCATCAGCATCCGCAGATCGATCTCGTCGGCATCACCACCGTGTTCGGCAACGGCACCGTTGAGACGACGACGCACAACGCGCTCTATCTCAAGGATGTGTGGAATATTGCTGCGCCGGTCGCCAAGGGCGCTGGCACAGCGCTGAACCCGGCGCGCCAGTATGGCGAGCCGCCACGCATCGTCCACGGCGATAATGCCCTCGGCAATGTCGAGGTGCCCGACGCGACGATCGCGCAACCTGACGGACGTCTCGCCCATCGCTTCCTTATCGATATGGTGCGCGCCGACCCTGGCAACATCACCATCATCGCGGTCGGGCGGATGACCAATCTGGCGCTGGCGTTGCGCGAGGATCCGGAGATTGCCGGGCTGGTGAAACAGGTCATCATCATGGGCGGCGCGTTCACCGTGCCGGGCAACGTCACGCCGGTGGCGGAAGCCAACATCTGGGGCGATCCGGAGGCAGCCGATGCGGTCTTTACCGCGCCATGGAAACTCGTCGTCGTCGGTCTCGACGTGACGATGCAGACGTCTATGAGCCGCTCTCACCTTGCGGGGCTCGCCGCGCGCGGTGGCCGCCGCGTCGAACTTCTGGCGGCGATCTCAGACTTCTACATCGATTTCTATTCGCGCTTCGTCGACAACGCGATGGTGATCCACGACAGTTGCGCCTGCGCCTATCTCGTCGCGCCGGAGCTGTTCGAAACGTCAAGCGGCGCGATGCGCGTCGTCACCGACGGCATCGCCGTTGGCCAGACGATCCAGAAACCCGACGGCCGCTTCTTCCCGCCAAGCCCGTGGGACAACCACCCCAACCAACTCGCCTGCGTCGGCATCGATGCGAAAAAAGTACTGGACCTGATCGACCACACCCTGGCGCCGCACATGGGCTGATGGGGAAAGGGATGGTGGAGCCGAGG
>JBEBXE010000395.1:0-3438 GCA_040391705.1 Aerobium aerolatum | reverse complement strand
TTCGGCCTGTCGGCCAAGGGCGCGTTCACCAATGCGATGATCGAATCGATGGCCAAGGACCCGATCATCTTCGCCATGGCCAATCCCGATCCGGAAATCACCCCGGAGGAAGTCGCCGAAATCCGCACCGACGCCATCATGGCGACCGGGCGCTCCGACTATCCGAACCAGGTCAACAACGTCCTCGGCTTCCCCTACATCTTCCGTGGGGCGCTGGACGTGCGCGCCACCACCATCAACGATGCCATGAAGGTCGCGGCAGCCGAAGCACTGGCGGCGCTGGCGCGCGAGGATGTGCCGGATGACGTGGCGGCTGCCTATCGCGGCAACCGCCCCAAATTCGGCCCCAACTACATCATTCCGGTGCCGTTCGATCCGCGCCTGATCTCGGCGATCCCGACAGCTGTTGCCCGCGCCGCGATGGATTCCGGCGTCGCCGGCCGGCCGATCCTCGACATGGAAAAGTACCATCACGAGCTCTCGGCCCGCCGCGATCCGATCGCATCGACGCTGCAGCGCATCCATGAGCGGGTGCGCCGCCAGCCCAAGCGCGTCGTCTTCGCCGAGGGCGAGGAAGGGCAGGTCATGCGTGCCGCCGTGTCCTATGTGAACCAGCGGCTCGGCACCGCGATCCTCATCGGCCGCGACGACGTCATCCGGGAGAATGCGCGCAATTCGGGTATCGACCTCAACCGTCCCGGCATCGAGGTCATCAATGCACGACTGTCACGCCGCAACGCGGTCTATGCCGACTATCTGTATGAGCGCATGCAGCGCAAAGGCTACCTGCTGCGTGACTGCCAGCGGCTGATCAACAATGACCGCAACCACTTTGCCGCCTGCATGGTGGCGCTGGGCGACGCCGACGCGGTGGTGACGGGCGTGACCCGCAACTACTCGACCGCGCTCGACGACGTGCGTCGCGTCATCGACGCCCGCCCCGGCCATCGTGTCATCGGCGTGTCGATCGCGCTGTGCCGTGGCCGCACGGTCATCGTCGCCGATACTGCCGTCCACGACATGCCGGACGCCAACGAGATCGCCGACATTGCCGAGGAAGCCGCCGGCTTTGCCCGCCGCATGGGCTACGAGCCGCGCGTCGCCTTGCTGGCCTATTCCACCTTCGGCCATCCGCAGGGCGAGCGCTCGGCGCGGGTTCAGGAAGCGGTGCGCATCCTCGACAAGCGCCGCGCCGACTTCGAATATGACGGCGAAATGGCCGCCGACGTGGCGCTCAACGCCGACCTGATGCAGCAGTACCCATTCTGCCGTCTGTCAGGTCCGGCCAACGTGCTGGTGATGCCGGCGTTCCACTCGGCCTCGATCGCCACCAAGATGCTGCAGGAGCTGGGCGGCTCGACCGTCATCGGCCCGCTGCTCGTCGGCCTCAACAAGTCGGTCCAGATCGTGCCGCTGAACGCCAAGGACTCCGAAATCGTCAATATGGCGGCGTTTGCGGCCTACAACGCCGGCGCTTAACCTACTCAATCTCCTGATCTTTAAATGCGCCGCGCACCGAAAAGTGCGCGGCGCATTTTCGTTTGTGGCCAAGGGATGGGTATGGCAGCGCCGTGTATCGGGCCGCAATAAAACTTGTCCGGCCAAAGCCACCCCAGGGGGGAACCTTTCGCGCCTGAAACGATTAAACAACATTCCGCTACATTCAGGCCTTGCGGCCGTCATCCATTTGCGAGTCCTACGCGATATGAATATTCAGGCCGGCCCTGTGTTTCGTACCCCCCCAGCGCCTTCAGCACGCGACGAAACCACCCCGATCCGATCCGCCGTCACCCATTACGGCGATCTTCGCGTTCTTGGCGCAGCGCTGGCGCGTGGCATGCACGATCAATTGGAGGGGCTGGAGAACTTCGAACCGCGCACCCGGACCAAGCAAAACGCCGACCGCATCCGCCAGGTCGTCCACGTTCTCAATCTGGCCCAGCAGAGCGGCGAGAACGTCACGCCGGCCGCCGAATGGCTGCTCGACAACGCCTATGTCGTTGAAGAGGCAATCACCGGCATCCGTCGCGACCTGCCGCCACGGTTCTATCGCCAGCTGCCGCTGCTGACCGGCCTCGACGTTCCGCGCGTGATGGCGATCGCCTGGGCCTATGTCGCGCACACCGACAGTTCGGTCTCGCCCGAAAGCTTCAAGTCGATCGTCGCCGGGTTTCAGGAGGAGCAGCCGCTGCGCATCGGCGAGCTGTGGGCGCTGCCATCGATCCTGCGGTTCGTGCTGGTCGAAAATCTCCAGCGTCTGGCGCAGCGCGTCGGCCGCGCACGCGAGATGCGGCTCGCCGCCAACAGCGTCGCCGACCTGCTGGCCACCGCGCCGGAAGAGCAGCAGACCGCAGTGCTCACGGAAAACGCCATCCATGCGCGCGACCATACCTTCGCCACCCAGCTGCTGCACCGCCTGCGCGATGGCTCCCACATCTCCAGCCGGGCGCTGACCTGGCTCGAGGGCGAGCTCGAGGCGGTCGACACCGACGCCGAGGAAATCACGCTCGCCGAGCACGCCAACCTGTCTGGCGGCAACGTCACCACCGGCAACATCATCAAGGGCCTGCGCAAGATCGACGACATCGACTGGACCGCCTGGTTCGAGGATGTCAGCCGCATCGATGCGCTGCTGCGCGAGCGCACCGATTTTGCCTCGCTCGACTTCCCATCCCGCGACGCCTACCGCAGCGCCATCGAAAAGCTGGCCAAGCGCTGTGGGAAGGAAGAATACGACGTCGCCCTGCGCGCCATCGAGCTGGCGGCGGACTCTGTCTCGGCCTTGCCCACGGCGACCGCGCCCCACATCGACATCGGCAGTCTTCTCGTCGGCCCGGCGCGGGCGCAGCTGGAAGCAGATCTCGGATGTCGCCAGCCCATTCGCACCCGGACGCTGCGGGCCATGCGCCGCATCGGCTGGCCGGCGATGGCGCTGCCGATCCTGGTGTTTACGGTGCTGTTGCTGGCAGCGACCGCGACCGCGCTGGCCGATTACGGTCTCGCCAGCACGTCGATTGCCGTGCTGGTGGCGCTGTTTGCAATTCCGGCCAGCGAGGCAGCGACCGGCCTGTTCAGCTCCCTGATCTCGCTGTTCGTGAAGCCCACGCGGCTGATCGGCTACGAATACAAGGACGGCATTCCCGACGCCGCGCGCACCCTGGTGGTCGTGCCGGTGCTGCTGGGCAGCCGCGACGACGTCGACGAGGCCATCGACAACATCGAAGTCCACTATCTGTCCAACCGCAGCGGCGCGGTCCACTTCGCGGTTCTGTCGGACTGGTCGGACAATCCGACCGAGCAGAAGAACGGCGACACCGAGCTTCTCGACCACGCGCACAAACAGATCGCCATGCTCAACGCCCGCCATCCCGGCGATGGCGGCCATGTGCGGTTCTATCTGCTGCACCGCCGCCGTCTCTACAACGCGTCGGAAGGTTG
>JBEBXE010000394.1:0-3443 GCA_040391705.1 Aerobium aerolatum | reverse complement strand
GCGGGCAACGCCTTCATCCTGAAGCCATCGGAGCGTGATCCGTCGGTGCCGATGCGCATCGCCGAACTGTTCTTTGAAGCAGGTCTGCCGGCCGGCATCCTCAACGTCGTCAACGGCGACAAGGAAGTCGTCGACGGCATTCTCGATGATCCGGATATCAAGGCCATCGGCTTTGTCGGCTCGACCCCGATCGCGCAGTACATCTATGCCCGCGGCTGCGCCAACGGCAAGCGCGTGCAGTGCTTCGGCGGTGCCAAGAACCACATGATCATCATGCCGGACGCCGACATGGACCAGACCGTCGACGCGCTGATCGGCGCGGGCTACGGTTCGGCCGGCGAGCGCTGCATGGCGATTTCGGTGGCGGTGCCGGTTGGGCACGACACGGCGGAACGCCTGCTCGAAAAGCTGATCCCGCGCGTCGAAAGCCTCAAGGTCGGTCCGTCGACCGACGCATCGGCTGACTTCGGCCCGGTGGTGACCAAGGAAGCGCTGGCACGCATCCAGAACTACGTCGACGCCGGCGTGAAGGAAGGCGCGAAGCTGCTGGTCGATGGCCGCAATTTCAGCCTGCAGGGCTATGAGAATGGCTACTACATGGGCGGCTGCCTGTTCGACAACGTCACCGCCGACATGAGCATCTACAAGGAAGAGATCTTCGGCCCGGTGCTGTCGGTGGTTCGCGCTGCGAACTACGAAGAAGCGCTGAAGCTGCCGAACGACCACGAGATGGGCAACGGCGTCGCGATCTTCACCCGTGACGGCGACGCAGCGCGCGATTTCGCCAGCCGCGTTCAGGTCGGCATGGTCGGGATCAACGTGCCGATCCCGGTTCCGATCGCCTACTACACCTTCGGTGGCTGGAAGGCTTCGGGCTTCGGCGATCTCAACCAGCACGGCACCGATGCGTTCCGTTTCTACACCAAGACCAAGACGGTTACCTCGCGCTGGCCGTCGGGCATCAAGGACGGTGCCGAGTTCGTTATTCCGACGATGAACTGATTTTGATGCGTCCTTGTGGACGCATCGGATCCGATTGATCGGACATGATCTTCAAGCAGGGCTCGACGCAAGTCGGGCCCTGTTTTTGTTGTACTGAGACGAAGAGGTTTCTTCCAAAGCTATTGTTGCGGTTTATTTGTCTTCAGCTTGACTAAGGAAATATTCATCCCTGCAATTCATCTTGCCGTTCATCATGGGCCGCTTGATGTCTGGGGGAGGGTGCAGGGCGTTGCTGAAGCTGATGAATATTGTGCTGCGTCTCTTGACGTCGCCGGTGACGGTCGGTGGTGTGGCCGTCGTGGCTTTTCTGGCGTTGAGCCGGCTTGAAAACGATCTTGCCTCGGCCGTGTTCGCGCTGTGCGGGGTCGGCTTTCTCGCCGCTTTGTTGCTGGCTGCCAGCAGCCGGATCGCTTTTTCCGTCTATGCAGCGCTCTCCGTCGGCGTGCTGGTCGCACTGCCCTCGATGGTGAAGGCGCATATGACCGGGATGAGCCTGCACAGTTTCGATCTGGCGCTGCTCGCCGATCCGCAGATGCTGGGGTTCTTCCTTGCAGGCTTTGGCGCCTATGCGGTTCCGGTGCTGGCCGTCGCGGCCTGCATCATCGCCGTGATGGTGCTGATCTATCGCTACGAGCAGCCGGTGACGCTGACATTGCCGCGCATTGCCGTGCTGGTGGCCGCGCCGATCCTGCTGGTTCCGGTGGCACGGCCGGGATGGGCATCCGATGCCAGCTACCTGTTTCAAGGCCGCCATATCTCGGCGTGGATGGTGTCGCTCCAGGACTTGCCGCGGCTGTGGGCCGATCATCCGCTGACGGCGCGGGTGCGCCGGGCGGCGAAAGTCGAGACCTATGCCGCGCCGTTCGTCTGCGACGCGCAGGCGAGCAAACCCGATCTGGTGATCGTGCACGCGGAATCGCAACTGCCGCCGGAATGGATGGGGGCGGCGCCGATCGCGGCTTTGCAGGACACATTCAAATCGCAGGACGGCATCGTCCGTCGCTTCGGCACGGAAACCTATGGCGGCGGGTCGTGGATCACGGTGTCGAGCGTCATGACCGGGGTGTCGGGTGCCGATTTCGGCTGGATGCGCCAGTTCATTGCCAAATCGCTGGTCGGCAATGTGCGCGCCAGCGTTCCCGAAATCCTGTCGCAGTGCGGGTATGAAACGACGGCGCTGCTCGGCATGGACTACGACCAGTTCTCGCTGGGGCCGCTGCTGACCAGTCTGGGTGTCGAAGAGGTCAACGATCCCGCCAAGGTGGGGATCGCATCGATGTCGGCGCGCGACAAGGGGTATTTCGACGCCATGCTGGCGCGGATGCGCGACAAGCGCGCGGCTTCCGGGCGGCCGCAGTTTCTCTACGTCGAAACCATGTTCACCCACTCGCCCTATGACGAGACGCTGGAGCCCGCGCTGGCGCTGGACGATCAGCCCTTCAGCGCTGATGCGGTGGAGAACGAATATCTGCGCCGGCTGGTGATTGCGCGCCGCGACCTTGACGCCTTCAAGGCGCAGATCGCGAGCGATCCCGGCAACAATGGCACCATCGTGCTCGAATATGGCGACCACCGGCCGATGATCGAGCTGGACAATGGAACCGTTGATCTCGCCGACTGGCGGTCCGGGGATTACGACACCTATTTTTCGTTCAACGGCTATGGCGCGGCGGCCCGGCCGCTGGTCGCGCCGGAGCGGATGGATGCGGCGTTTCTCGGCTATTGGCTGATCGAGGCCGCCGGAGTAGCCCAAGGCGGGGTGATCGACGACATGACGCAAATGCGTCAACGCTGCGCCGGACGCTTCCATCTGTGCGAGGATGCGGGGGCCGGAAATGACGTGCTGCGCCGCCGGGTCGACTCGGGGCTTCTGACGTTGCGGCCGCTGCTGGCGACCGTCGGGAAATGACGCTGCGTTTTTAGCAAACCACAAACATTTGATGGAACGAAGTTAAGGCCAGACTCTTGATTTGATGGGTGCCTGGGGATCGGCCGGGCAACTCTCAGCAACGCCGGCGCAGAGGATGACCATGCCGGCAACAGGAGGCTGCCATGGCACGCGTTCCGTTTCTCGTTTCTGCAATGACCGCAGTGGTGTTTGTCGCGTCGCCGCTGGCGTCCGCCACCGACAGGACGGAGACGCGCAAGCCGGTATTCGCGCAGGCCCTCAACGCCAACATGCTGGAGATGGCGATGTGCGGCGAACGCGCCGACGTGCTGTCGGAACTCGCCCAGCAGTTCCGCGAGAAGCCGTTGGCCGTGGGGCAGGTCGATAACAACGCGGTGGTCGAGATTCTGGTCTCCGACACCGGCAGCTGGACCATCCTTGCCACCGGCACCGACGGCCAGAGCTGCATCGTGTCAGCGGGCGAGGGCTTTGAAAGCACCACCTTGGTGCGCGGCATCGACGCGTGAGCGTCAGGACCTGAGGTTGACCGTCA
>JBEBXE010000393.1:0-3448 GCA_040391705.1 Aerobium aerolatum | reverse complement strand
CCTCCCCAACCTGCGACGAATTGACTTGGCGCAAAGCGCGGGCGGCGCGCCTTGTCTAAGCAGGCGGCATGGGAGAGGACACGCATCGCGTCGAGCGTCGGGAGAACAGCTTGCATTCGGGCCACACAGTTCTGATCGTCGTTCCGGACGATGAACTCCGGCGATCGATCGCGTTTGCGTTCGAGGCCGAAGGCGTGTGCATCGAGCCGCATGCCAGCCTCGCGGCCGCCATCGCCGCCAGCGGACGTTGCGACGTGGCCTGTCTGGTCGTCGACGAGGCGGCGCTGGGGCCGCGCCAGGGTGCGACGGTGGAGCTGGGCAGCGTCGCCAAGCCGTTGATCGTGCTGGCCGACCGGCTGCGCACCCTGCCGGCCATCGACGGCCTGACGGTGCTGACCAAGCCGCTGCTTGGACGGCGGCTGGTCGAGACCGTCGCCGGCTTCATCCACGCCGCGCGGCCGGCCCGCGCTCTACGTAGTTTCCCGTAGGGACATAACCGCATTTCGCCCGCGCGCGATTCGCGCGACAGGTCTTTCGTCCGAGCCGATGGAGAGACCGATGACCGTGCACAAATTTCCCGCCGATTTCAAAGCCGTAGCCCTCCCCACGGGCGCGCGCCTTGGGCTGGGTCAGGCGTCTGCGGTGCAGCCGGTCACCTGCCTTCTGCCCGGCGCAGAAATCTACGGTCAGGGCGACAAAGCGACGGCGCTGTATCAGGTCGAGTACGGCGCGGTGCGCGTCTATCGCCTGCTGGCCGATGGCCGCCGCCAGATTTCCGCCTTCCACATGGCCGGCGAAGTGTTCGGCTTTGAGGCCGACGGCAGCCACCATTTCTTCGCCGAAGCCATCGGCGCGACCGGCGTGCGGATGCTGCGGCTGTCGTCCTCGGCCGATCTGTCGCACAAATTGCTGCCGCTGGCGTTGCAGAGCCTGGTGCGGGCGCAGGAGCATCTGCTGGTGCTCGGCCGCCAGCACGCCATCGAACGGGTCGCGGCGTTCCTCGTCGACATGGCCGAGCGGCAGGGTGGACTGGAGCAGTTCGAGCTGCCGATGTCGCGCATGGACATCGCCGACTATCTTGGCCTGACGATCGAGACCGTGTCGCGGGCGTTCACCCGGCTGCGGGAGAAGGGCATCGTCCGGCTGCCCGGCCTGCGCAGCGTCGAGGTGCTGAAGTGGCAGGCGCTGCAGGATCTCAGCGAATAATCTGCTGGTTTCTTGGCCCGGCGCACCCACGCAGACGCTGAAAAAGCCGCCGCCAGACGTGAAGTGCATAGATTGTGCGCCGTTTCGGCGCACATTTGCGTTAAAGCCTTGATCTCAAACGGTTCTCAAAATCACGCGGCGCTGGTTTATCCACCTGCCGCAGCCAACAAAAAGGGCGGCCCGAGGCCGCCCTTTTGCATGTCTGTCTGGTGTGCCGGAATTACTCGCGGTTGCCGAGGAACTGCAGCAGGAACATGAACATGTTGATGAAGTCGAGGTAGAGACGCAGCGCGCCCATGATCGCCTTGCGGCCCATGACCAGCGTACCGTCGCTCTCGGCGTACATTTCCTTGATCTTCTGGGTATCGTAGGCGGTGAGGCCAGCGAAGATCAGCACGCCGAGCGCCGAGATGGCGAACTGCAGCGCGGGCGAGCCCAGGAAGATGTTGACGACCATCGCCACCAGCAAGCCCCAGACGCCCATGATCAGGAACGAACCCATGCCCGTCAGGTCGCGCTTGGTCGTGTAACCGAACAGCGACAGGCCGAGGAAGGCCGTCGAGGTGATGAAGAACGTCTGCACGATCGAGCCGCTGGTGTAGACCAGGAAGATCGACGACAGCGAGATGCCCATCACGGCGGCGAAGCCCCAGAAGGTCGCCTGTGCGGCCGACAGGCTCATCTTCTCGACGCGGAACGACAGGAAGAACACCATTGCCAGCGGCGCGAGCATGACGACCCAACGCAGCGGCGAGCCGTAAAGGGCAGCGCCCACGGAGGTCAGCATCTTGCCGTTGCCCAGCTGGGCGACAGCGACGGAAGGGTCTGTGGTGGTTGCCAGCGCCACGGTGCCGAGCGCGGCAAGACCGGTAATTGCAAGGCCAAGCGCCATCAGGTTGTACACCTTGATCATGTAGGCGCGCAGGCCTTCGTCGATCGAGGCATCTGCGCGCGAACCGGCGGTCGCGACGCGTGCCTGATAGTTGCGAAGATCAGCCATAATATTCCTCATTGTCTGTATGTTCCGTCGGGTGTCGGGCAAGAACCCAGGCGCCGCTGGCGGAACCCCAGCAAGCCTTCAGTGGAATATGCGCATTCTTGGCCCGTAGGACAAGACTGTTGCATGACGAAATGCGACGTGAGCGGCAAATTTCGTCATGCTTTGGTCCGCGTCAGAGGGTTCTGAGCACCGGAGCCGCCTTGTGGCCGAGCACCCGCCACGTCCCGATCAATCCGAACCCGACCGTCAGCACCAGCGCCAGCACCACCGTCGACACCGCCACTTCGGGCAGGAAGGCCGATGGCAGCGACATGATCCGGGCCACCACGAACCAGGCGGCGACCCCGCCGGCCAGCAGCGCAAACACCGCTGTTGCCAGCCCGATGATGGCGTATTCGAGCGTAAACGCGGTAATCAGCGTGCGCCGCGTCGCGCCAAGCGTCTTCAGCACCACCGCGTCGTGCACCCGTGCCCGGTTGCCCGCCGCCAACGCGCCCGACAGCACCAGCACCGAGGCGACGAGAGCGACGGCGGCAGCGGCGCGGATCGCAATCGCCAGCTGGGCGACGATGTCGTTCACGATTTCGAGTGCATCCTTGACGCGGACGCTGGTGACGCCCGGAAACGTACGGGTGACGGCATTGAGGAGCTTCGCCTCGTCGGCGGTGGAGGCGCTGTCATCCGACAGCGTCGCCAGCCACGAATGCGGCGCACCGGCAAATGTGTTGGGCGAAAACACCATGACGAAGTTGATGCCGAGCGATTCCCACTGCACCTCGCGGAAATTGGCGATGCGCGCCGTGATGTTGCGGCCAAGCACGTTGACGGTGACGGTATCGCCGAGCTTGAGGCCGATCTCGTGGCCTTCGCGGGCGGCAAACGACACCAGCGGCTCGCCGTCATAGTCCTGCGGCCACCAATTGCCTTCGGTCAGCGTCGAGTTTTCCGGCACGTTGCGGGCATAGGTGATGCCGCGATCGCCGCGCAGCACCCACGCGCCTTCCGGCGGCACGTTGACCTCGCGCACGTCGACGCCGTTCAGCTCCATCACCCGGCCGCGCAGCATCGGCACGCGGATCAGTTTTCCCGCCGGCGACTCCGCCTTGATCAGGTCGGAAAAACCATCGACGTCGCCACTCTGGATATCGACGAAGAAGAAGTTCGGGGCCTGTTCGGGCAGATTGCCAGCGATCTGGCGGCGCAGATTGCCGTCGATCAGCGCCAGCGTCACCAGCAGCGTCA
>JBEBXE010000392.1:0-3448 GCA_040391705.1 Aerobium aerolatum | reverse complement strand
GGCTGCCCGGCTTCACCGGCGATCTCGAAGGTGCGCTCGCTGATGACGCGGAAGCCCATATTTTCCAGCAGCGGCACGCGCTTGGACAGCGCCACCGGCTCGCCGTAGTGATAAATCTTCAGCGAGGCGCTCGTGCCGGACTGGCCGGCGTCGAAATAGAAATCGACGGCGATGGGATTGTCCGCCGTGATCGCGACGATGTTGCCGGCATCCAGAAGCCCGGTTTCGGGCGTGAACGAGTTGCGATAGTTCTGCGGCAGCCGGTTGGCGATGGCGATCAGCGCCGGGCGCGCCTGCGCGTCGGATGCCGCTTCGCGCAACTCGTCCTCCCAGGTGCGCACGATGGCGCGCAACCCGGCTTCAAGCTCCGCAATCTCGACCTTCGGCGTCGCGCCGCCGGAGCGGCCAATGATGAAGTGGACGCGCACCAGCGCGCCTTCCGGAAACGCCGGATAATACGCCGAGACGCGGCCGTCGAAGACGGTCTTGAGGTAAACGCCGATCTTCTCGCGCACGACGGAATCATAGTTGTCGCGCGGCACGAAGACGATGACCGAGACGAAGCGGTCGAACTGGTCGACGCGCACCAGCGCGCGCACCCGTGGCCGCTCGCCCAGCGCCAGCACGGCCTCGGTATGCTTGCGCAACACCGGCACGCTGATCTGGAAAAGTTCGTCGCGCGGATAGGACTCCAGTACGTTGATCAACGCCTTGCCGGAGTGGTCGTTCGGATCGAAACCGGACTTGGCGATGACCGCATCGACCTTGGAGCGCAGATACGGGATCGTCATCACCGACCGCGTGTAAGCCGTCATGGTGAACAGCCCGACGATGCGCAGTTCGCCGCTCAACTTGCCCTTTTCGTCGAAAGTCTTGACGCCGATGTAGTCGAGATAGATGCGGCGGTGGACCACCGACTTGGCGTTCGCCTTGGTGACCAGCAGCGGGTCCGGCCCATGCAGGAACGCGCGCAACTCCGGTGTCGTGGCGACCCCCGGCTCGTTGTCGCGGCGCAGCACGCGCACGTCGGGATCAGCAAGAATGCCGATGCCCGGCTTGGCGGTGCGTTCCAGCCCGCCGGTCTTTTCGCCGCCGACATATTTGAATTCGCGCATGCCGAGGAAGGTGAAATTGTCGTCGCGCAGCCATTCAAGAAATTCGATCGCCTCGGCAACGTCCGCCTTGTCAAGCGGCACCGGTGCGTAACGAAAATCGTGGATCGCCTCGTCCAGCCGCGCCAGCATCGGCTTCCAGTCGTCAACCGCGGCGCGAACCTGCGCCACCACGGTCTCGAGCTTCGCCGTCAGCGCCTCGATGGCCGTGTCGCTCAGCCGGCCGACATGAACGTGAATGAGGCTGATCTTGTCGGCGTCCGCCTCGATCTTGCCCGGCACGCTCTCGCCGATCAGATTGGCAACGCCGGTCTTGTCATGCTTGACCAGCAACACCGGATGCAGCACCAGCGAAGCCTCGCCCGCACTGTCGGCGATTTCACCGGTGGTCGAATCGAACAGGAACGGCATGTTGTCGTTGATGATGGTGATCGCCGTCACCGGCCTGCCGGCGCGCTGCAGGGCCGGGTCGTTGTCGATGGCAATGACGGTTCCGCCGCGACGGTGCTTTTTCAGCGCCCGGAACGCAAGTGCTGCTGATTGCTCCATGACATCGGCGTCATAGTGGACAAGGTCTTCGGCCGGGGTCCGCGCCGTGAAGAAGGCTGCGAGTTTTTCCACGTCCGCCGCGTCGCCTTTTGAGCTCGTCGGCCTTCCGGTTCCCGAAGCCATGGAATTTTTCTCCCCGAATTCAGTCATATGCCGCTATCCTAACAGACACTGCCGGTTTTTCGAGCCAACTGGAGCATGGGCCCGAACCATAAATCCAGAAGCGGCATAGGCCGAAGCGCCGACAATATCCAGATAATCTCTTGCGCCTCAAAAGGATGCATGACGATCTGGACGCGCTGAGCGTCTGGACTATGCTGCACGGCGACGCAACGGAGATGAAAATCATGACTCAACAGGCGACGGCTCTGGTCCTCGAACAGGAAGGCGAACTTTCGGACGCCACCAAGGCGTATTTCGCCAAATGTCAGGAGAAGCTCGGGCTGGTTCCCAACGTGCTGCAGGCCTACGCCTTCAACGAAAAGAAGCTGCGCGCCTTCACCGACATGTACAACGACCTGATGCTGGGCGATTCAGCCCTGAGCAAGCTGGAGCGCGAGATGATCGCGGTCGCCGTGTCGTCGGTGAACCATTGCTATTACTGCCTGACGGCGCATGGCGCGGCGGTGCGCCAGCTGTCCGGCAACCCCGAACTGGGCGAGCAGATGGTGATGAACTACCGCATCGCCGATCTGACGCCGAAGCAGAAAGCGATGCTCGACTTCTCCGTCAAGCTGACCGAGCGCCCGGACACGATCGAGGAAACCGACCGCCAGGCGCTGCGCGACGTCGGGTTCACCGACCGCGACATCTGGGACATCGCCTCGACCGCCGCGTTCTTCAACATGTCGAACCGGGTGGCCGCAGCCATCGATATGCGGCCAAACCCGGAATACCACGCCATGGCGCGGTGATCGTTATTTAGGCGTAACGACCAGCCCGGTGCAGGACTTCGATCTCATAGCCATCGGGGTCCTGCACGAAGAAGAAGCGCGCAAGCACCTCGCCACCGGGCGCGAAGTCGACGAGCTTGCGCGGCTTCAGGCCGGCCTGCTCAAAGCGTGCATGTTCGGCGTTGACGTCCGCGACGGTCACCGCCAGATGGCCATAGCCCTGGCCAAGCTCGTACGGCTCGACGCGATCCTTGTTGATCGTCAGCTCCAGTTCGAAACCGGTTTCCGCATTCGACAGATAGACCAGCGTGAAGGTCGGGAAATCGAGCCGCTCGGCGATGTCGAGCCCGAACGCCGTTTTGTAGAATGCAACCGAGCGCTCCTCATTAAGAACGCGGATCATCGAGTGGATCATCTTGGCCATTGGCTGTCTCCTTTCATGAGAATGAGATGAATAACAAAACGGCGACCCGAAGGCCGCCGTTTCTGGAAAATTTCCTGCTTCGGGGGGCGCGGGTTTAGACCACGCCGACCTTCTGCCGTTCCGAACGCTTGCGATCGTTCGGATCGAGATGAAGCTTGCGCAGACGGATCGTCTTCGGCGTCACTTCGACCAGCTCGTCATCCTGAATCCAGGACAGCGCGCGCTCCAGCGTCATGCGGATCGGCGGGGTCAGCTTCACCGCTTCATCCTTGCCGGAGGCGCGGACGTTGGTGAGCTTCTTGCCCTTCAGCACGTTCACTTCGAGATCGTTGTCGCGCGAGTGAATGCCGATCAGCATCCCCTGATAGACCTTGACGCCCGGCTCGATGATCATCGGCCCGCGATCTTCCAGGTTGAACATCGCATAGGCCACGGCTTCGCCCTGATCGTTGGAGATCAGCACGCCGTTG
>JBEBXE010000391.1:0-3450 GCA_040391705.1 Aerobium aerolatum | reverse complement strand
GACATGCGCCTTGCCGATGATCGGCACCATGTGGTGCTCGCAATGCGAATGGAACGTGATGTCGCGCACCAGCACCATGTCGTCATAGCCTTCGACTTCCTCGAAGGTACGGCCGAGTTCGTCGGCAGGGTCCTGATCGTAGCCGGAGAACATCTCGCGATAGGCCTTGGCGACGCGCTTGGGCGTGTCGAGCAGGCCTTCACGCTGCGGATCGTCTCCGGTCCAGCGCAAAAGGACGCTGACCGCAGCCTCAACCTCGTCCTGGGACGGGCGGGTGTCGGTCTGGTTCTCTTTGGGCTTTGGTGAAGAGGAGTTTGACATGCGAAGTGGAAGGTTCTTGACGACGGCGTCCATGAAAAAGCGTCTCCCGTAGTCCCTTTCTAAGAAGGAACGAGTTGAACGGATCACAGCCTTTCACGAAATCCTGTTGTCAGGCTTCCGAAACCGGCCGGCACTGCACCCGCTCTCGACGCTGTCCTGCTTGTCGAGGGTGGGGTATGACCTTTATATATGGTTCAGGGTCCGGATTGGAAGATGCCGAAGGGGTAAACAGTCCTTCTTGCGCAGCAGCAGAGTGAAAAACCATGATCGACGACGTCTATAACGCGAAAATTCTTGGTTTTGCCGGCAATATCGGGCGGATCGGGCGTCTGGACAATCCTGACGCGACCGCCACCGCGCATTCCAAGCTGTGTGGGTCGACGGTGACCATCGACCTGAAAATGGAGGGCGATGTCGTCATCGATTTCGCCCATGACGTGAAAGCCTGCGCGCTCGGGCAGGCGTCGTCCGCCATCATGGCCGAGCAGGTGGTCGGGGCAACGTCAGCCGAACTGCGCACCGTGCGCGAGACGATGCTGAAGATGTTGAAGGAAAACGGCGCGCCGCCGCAAGGCCGTTTTGCCGACCTGAAATATCTCGAGCCGGTGCGCGACTACAAGGCGCGGCATACTTCGACGATGCTGACCTTCGACGCTGTCGTCGACGCCATCGGCCAGATCGAACGCAAGCGGGCAGGCGAGGCGGCCTGAGCCGCCCCGCCTGATGCGTCATTTGCTGGCGAGAAGATCGCGCACCATCGGCGCGACCTTGGTGCCGTAAAGCTCGATGCTTTTCATCAGCTTGTCGTGCGAGACTGTGCCGTTGGCATACTTCATGTCGAACCGCTTGACGCCGAGCGTCTTCATCGTCGCGGCGATCTTCGTTGCCACCGTTTCCGGCGAACCGACATAGAGCGAGCCCATATCGGCTTCCATGTTCATCCGGTCCTTCGTCGTGCGGCCCCAGCCACGCTCGCCGCCGATGCGGTTGTGCAGGACCTCGTAGCCCGGCCACAATTCCTCGCGGGCCTGCTCGTCGGTCTCTGCAATGTGCCCCGGCGAATGAACGCCGAGCGGCAACACGTCGCCGCCGATCTGGTCGACCGCGCGATGGTAGAGGTCGATGAACGGCAGGAAGCGCTTCGGGTCGCCGCCGATGATCGCCAGCATCATCGGCAGGCCGTAAGTCACTGCGCGCACGACTGATTCCGGGCTGCCGCCGACGCCGATCCACGTCTTCAGCGTGCCATTCTCGATCGGCGGATAGACGATCTGGTCGATGATCTCCGGCCGGACGCTACCCTTCCAGTTGATGGTGCCGCCCTTCAGCAGCGCCGCAAACAGGTCAAGCTTTTCCGAAAAAAGCTTCTCGTAATCGTTGAGCGCCAGACCGAACAGCGGGAACGACTCGGTGAACGAGCCGCGGCCAAGAATGACTTCGGCGCGTCCGCTGGAGATCGCGTCGAGCGTCGAAAAGCGCTGGAACACCCGCACCGGCTCGTCGGAGCTGAGCACGGTTACGGCCGAGCCGAGCCGGATCTTTTGCGTCCGCGCCGCAATCGCTGCCAGCACCACATCCGGTGCCGAGATGGCGAAATCGTCGCGGTGATGCTCGCCCAGGCCGATGAAATCGAGCCCGACCTGATCGGCCAGCACGCCTTCCTCAACGACCTCGCGCAGCACCTGCGCCTGGTGCTTAAGGGCTCCATTGGCGTCGGCGGTCACGTCGCCGAAGGTGTCGAGACCGAGTTCAATTCTGTCGCTCATGTCAAAATCCTTGCTGCCGTTTCGTCGTCGGCGTGGCATTTGTGTGGTTCGATGCACAGATATAGGTTCCGACGGCGCGTTCAAACGGCCGACGCTGAGAACGGATTGTCTTCAAACGTGGATAGGAAGCCGAAAATCGCAAACACCGCGCGCAGCCGCAACTGGCAGGGACCGTGGCGAAAAACGCCGGGCCGGGTGTTTGGCGCTGTTTTTGTACGCTTTTACCAGCTGACCTTGTCGAGTTTCATCGGCAATTCCTGCCGGCATTATCCGACCTGTTCCGAATATGCATACGAAGCGATTGCGCGGCATGGGTTGTGGGCGGGTGGATTCATGGGCGCATTTCGTGTCGCGCGCTGCGGTCCGGGCGGCACGCATGGCATCGATCTGGTGCCGGAAACGCTGGATGCGCGCTATGTCTGGTACTTGCCGTGGCGATATTGGGCGATTTCGCGCAGGAAACCTGGTAAAAACGACGAATAGTTTGGTCTTTTCATCGCGAAATATTGACGCCGTCATGGGAACGGCGAAAACTCTCCGCGACAGGTGTCAGTGTCAGGAGAGGAAAATCGATGGCTCACAAGTTCGAGATCTACAAGGACAAGGCAGGCGAGTTCCGCGTGCGCTTCAAGTACAACAGCGAGATCATGTTCTCGACCGAGGGCTACACGTCCAAGGCCAGCGCCCAGAACGCTATCGACTCGATCAAGAAGAACGGCCCCGAAGCGCCGGTCGAAGACAACAGCAAGTAAGTCGCCTTTTCTTGCATGAAAGAGCCCGCGCCACCCCGGCGCGGGCTCTTTACGTCTGAAGACGGTGCGGCTATGTGTGCCGCGTGACGGAGCAATCGGCTCCGCATCACGCGTTTGACTGGCCACCCGCGTTCGTAGGCGGGACTGGATAGGAGAATTTCTATGGCTTCCGTTTCCCTTACATTTCCCGATGGTTCCGTGCGTGACTACGACGCCGCCATGACTGGCGCGCAGTTGGCAGAATCCATTTCCAAGTCGCTGGCCAAGAAGTCTGTCGCCTACGCGGTCGACGGCACCGTGCGCGACTTGTCCGAGCCGCTGGGCGCGTCCGGCGCGGTCGAGATCGTCACCCGTGACGATCCGCGCGCGATCGAGCTCATCCGCCACGACACCGCCCACGTGCTGGCAGAAGCCGTGCAGGAATTGTGGCCCGGCACGCAGGTCACGATCGGCCCCGTCATCGAAAACGGGTTCTATTACGACTTTGCGCGCAACGAGCCGTTCACGCCGGACGATTTTCCCGTCATCGAAAAGAAGATGCGCGAGATCATCCAGCGCAACCAGCCGTTCACGCGGGAAGTCTGGGCGCGCGACAAGGCCAAGCAGGTGTT
>JBEBXE010000390.1:0-3454 GCA_040391705.1 Aerobium aerolatum | reverse complement strand
AGCGGCTCGCGTCTTGTATAGGCGAACGGGCCGCCGCCGAGATCGATGAAGTCGCCATTGTAGCCGGCGACCACGCCGCCGAAAAATTCCAGCGCTTCGGCGGCCGATGCCGGGTCGGCGACGGTGGTTTCCTGCAGCGGCTTGCCGGTGTCGAGCGTTTCGAGGCGCGACAGCGCATCGTTGCGGTCGCGGATCAGGTCGGCGGCGCGGCGCAGGATGCGGCCACGGTCTGCCGGGCGCAGGCGGGCCCACTCGGCCTGTCCGGCGCGGGCCGCTTCCACAGCGAGCTCGACGATGTTGGGCGTCGCTGCATGGACACGCGCGATCACCTCGCCGGTGGCCGGGTAGATGACGTCGAACGCCTGTCCCTGCTCGTCATCGACATAGCTGCCGTTGATGTAGTGCGATGCCTTGGGCTGTGCGCGCATGCGAAAAACTCCTGTCGAGATACGTCCGGGGCACAAAGACCTAGCGGTCGGATGTCTGCCAGCGCGGATTGATCCACGGTTCCTGGTTGGACGGGCTGAGTGGTTGGCGGCCCAGGATGTGATCCGATGCCTTCTCGCCCACCATAATCGAAGGTGCATTGAGATTGCCATTGGTGACGCGCGGAAAAATCGACGAATCGGCAACCCGCAGGCCGTCAACGCCGATGACGCGGCATTCCGGATCGACGACGCTCATCGCATCGTCGGCGCGGCCCATGCGGCAGGTACCGCACGGATGGAAGGCGCTCTCCGCATGCCCCTTGATGAAGGCGTCGAGCTGGTCGTCGCTTTCGACCTGCGCGCCTGGGGAGATCTCCGCGCCGCGATAGGGAGTGAAGGCGTCCTGTCCGAAAATCTCGCGCGTCAGCCGGATGCAGCGACGGAAGTCGGCCCAGTCGTCTGGGTGCGACATGTAGTTGAAGCGGATCACCGGGCTGGCCCACGGATCGGCCGAGCGCAGCGTCACCGAACCGCGCGACTTGGAGCGCATCGGCCCGACATGCGCCTGGAAGCCGTGCGCGTTGGCTGCTGCCTTGCCGTCATAGCGGATGGCGACGGGGATGAAGTGATACTGGATATCCGGGTAGTCGACGCCAGCCTTCGAGCGCACGAAGGCGGCGGCTTCGAAATGGTTGGTCGCGCCAAGGCCGGACTTGAACAACAGCCATTGCGCGCCGATGAGGCCCTTGGAGAACAGGTTGAGCTTTGAATACAGCGTGATCGGCTGCAGCGATTCCTGCTGGATGTAGAGCTCCATATGGTCTTGCAGGTTCTGGCCGACGCCGGGCCGGTCGGCGATGATGTCGATGCCATGCTCGCGCAGATGCTGCGCCGGGCCGATGCCCGACAGCATCAGCAGCTTGGGCGAGTTCAGCGACGACGCGGCGACGATCACTTCACGTCGTGCTTTAACGACCTGAATCTGTCCGCCAACCTCGATTTCGACACCGGTGGCACGTTGATTCTCGATGATCACCCGTCGCGCGAAACCATTGACGAGACTCACATTCTTGCGCTTCAGCGCGGGGCGCAGATAGGCGTTGGCGACGGACCAGCGGCGGCCGTGGTGGATGGTCTGCTCCATCGGTCCAAAGCCTTCCTGCTTGGAACCGTTATAGTCGTCGGTGAGTTCGAAACCGGCCTGTTTTCCGGCTTCGATGAAGGCGGCGTAAAGCGGGTTCTGGCGCGGGCCGCGCTGGACGTGAAGCGGGCCTTTATTGCCGCGCCAGCCGGTTTCGCCGCCATGGGAATGTTCCATGCGCTTGAAGTAGGGCAACACGTCGGCGCAGCTCCAGCCGGTCGCGCCTTCGTCTGACCAGTGGTCGAAGTCGCGCGCGTGGCCGCGCACATAGACCATGCCGTTGATCGACGACGACCCGCCCAGCACTTTGCCGCGCGGCGTGGCCAGCACCCGCCCGCCCAGATGCGGTTCGGGTTCGCTGGTAAGACCCCAGTCATAGCGCTTCATGTTCATCGGGAAGGACAGGGCGGCCGGCATCTGGATGAAGGGGCCGATATCGGTGCCGCCATATTCGATCACGGCGACCGAGTGCTTGCCATCTTCCGACAGCCGGTAGGCCATGGCCGCCCCGGCAGAGCCGGAACCGATGATCACGAAATCAGCTTCAACCATGAACTCCACCTCCGGGTCGAGCGACAGCCATGTCGACATAATTTTCCACCAGCAGGACCGCGCTCTTCGGGTCGGGTGCGCCTTGCTTGAGCGCGCGGCGGATGTAGAGCCCGTCGATCAGCGCCGCGATGCCTTCCGCCGCACGCACGGCCTCGGCGCGCGGCAGCAGCGCCAGCAGCCCGCTCATCAGGTTGGAATGCAGCCGGTGCGCATAGACCCGCAGCAGTCGGCGCATCGCGATGGAACGCTGCGCCTCAACGTAGAAGGCAAGCCACGCGGCAATCGTGGCGCTGCGAAACTGGGCCTGTGAAAAGTTGATGGCGATGACGGCGCTGACGCGGGCGCGGGGCCCACGCGCCGTGCGCAACGCGGCCACCGTGTCGGTGCCGAGTTCGCGCAGCAGATGGCGCATGGTTGCCTGCAACAGATCGTCCTTGGCGCCGAAATAATGATGCGCCAGCGCCGACGACACGCCAGCGCGGCCGGCGATGTCCGACATGGTGACATCGAGCGAGCCGCGCTCGCCGATGGCGAGGATGGCGGCGTCGATCAGCGCCTTTCGGCGCAGGGGTTCCATTCCGACTTTGGGCATCAGCAATCTCCTGACGGCAGGTCTAGTTTTGATTGACTGATCAATCAATGAAAATCTGTGTTCTCGCAGCTGCGTTTCTCTTTACTGCACCGCACAAGTGGTTCATCATTGAACAAATTATCGACGTGCCGAAGGGCCGTCGCGCGTGTTATGATGCCTTAGGGAGAGAAGCATGACTGCTTGCATCGTGGGATGGGCGCACACGCCCTTTGGGAAGCTTGCCGGCGAAACGCTGGAGAGCCTCATCGTCAAGGTGGCGATAGAGGCGATGGACCATGCCGGCATCGGTCCTGACGACGTCGACGAGATCGTGCTTGGCCATTTCAACGCCGGTTTCTCGCCGCAGGATTTCACCGCCAGCCTGGTGCTGCAGGCCGACGACCGTTTCCGCTTCAAGCCCGCCACCCGCGTTGAGAACGCCTGCGCTACCGGCTCGGCTGCGGTGCGTCAGGGCATCCGTGCCATTGAGGCGCGCGCTGCGCGTGTCGTGCTGGTTGTCGGTGCCGAGCAGATGACGACGACGCCCGGACCCGAGGTCGGCAAGAACCTGCTCAGAGCGTCCTATCTGCCGGAAGACAGCGAGACCCCGGCGGGTTTTGCCGGCGTCTTCGGCCAGATCGCAGCCGCCTATTTCCAGCGTCACGGCGACCAGTCCGACGCGTTGGCGCGCATTGCCGCCAAGAACCACAAGAACGGCGTCGACAACATCTACGCGCAGATGCGCAAGGATTTCGGCTACGA
>JBEBXE010000389.1:0-3466 GCA_040391705.1 Aerobium aerolatum | reverse complement strand
TTCACGATCTACAACTACCTCGACCAGCTTCGCACCAAGACACCTGACGAATAGCGATGCGATATCGGAGGCCTGTCAACGCAAGACGAACGGGTTGGGCTGCTCGTCGCCGTAGTCTATCCATACCGCCTTGGTCTCGAGATAGTCGCGGATGGCTTCCTGACCGCTTTCGCGTCCCGTGCCGGAAGATTTGAAGCCGCCGAAGGGGGACATGTAGCTGACGGTCCGATAGCAGTTCGTCCAGATCATCCCGGCGCGCAATTTCCTTGCGGCCGTGAACATCCGCCGCTGGTCCTGCGTCCACACGCCGGCGGCAAGGCCGTAAGGCGTGTCGTTGGCCAGCCGCCACGCTTCCTCGTCGTCGCGGAAGGTCATGATCGACAGCACCGGCCCAAACACTTCCGTCTGCGCGATCGCCATGTCGTTGGTAACGCCGGTGAACACGGTCGGCTCGATGAACCAACCCTCGCCGCATTCGGGACGAGTGGCGCGCTTGCCTCCCATCACACAGGTGGCGCCGCCAGCCCGCGCCATCTCGATGCAATCGAGGATGCGCTGGAACTGCGGCGGCGTGGTCACGGGGCCGACCTGGGTGGCGGGGTCGAGCGGGTCGCCCATGCGCGCGGAGCCGGCGAGTTGCAGGAACTGGTCGACGAACTGGTCGTGCAGGCTCTCATGCACGATCACCCGCGACCCGGCGATGCAGGTCTGGCCCGAGGCTGCGAAGATGCCGGAGACCACGCCGCGCACGGCATTTTCCAGCTTTGCATCGGCAAAGATCACCTGCGCCGACTTGCCGCCCAGTTCGAGTGTCAGGCGCTTGAACGTGTCGGCTGCCGTTTTCGCGATGGCGCGGCCGGACGCTTCGCCGCCGGTGAAGGCGATCTTGTCGACGCCGGGATGCGACGTCAGCGCCGCGCCTGCTTCAGGACCGAATCCGGTGACGACATTGACGACGCCAGCCGGAAACCCGGCCTCTTCGACCAACCGCATCAGTTCGAGCGTCGACGCGGAGGTGAATTCGGACGGCTTGATGACAAGCGTGCATCCGGCGGCCAGCGCCGGCGCCAGCTTCCATGTCAGCAGCAGCAGCGGCGAATTCCACGGCGTGATCGCCGCGACGACCCCGACCGGTTCATGGCGCGTGTAGGTGAACATATCGGGCTTGTCGATCGGCAGCACCGCGCCTTCGACCTTGTCGGCCAGCCCGCCGAAATAGTGGAACCATTGCGGGATGTAGCCGCACTGCCCGCGCATCTCGGCCCACAGCTTGCCGTTGTCACGCACTTCGGCGAAAGCGAGGCGGTCGGCATCGCGCGCGATCAGGTCGCCAAAGCGGCGCAGCAGATGACCGCGCGCGGTCGGATGCATCGTCGCCCATGGCCCATCCTCCAATGCGGCGCGGGCAGCCCCAACTGCGCGATCCACATCCGCCGCTTCGCAACGCGGGATGCGGGCCCATGTGCGGGCGGTAAAGGGGTCCTGCGACTCGAAGGTCTGGCCGGAAGCGGCCTCAAGCCACTCACCTCCAATGAACACCTTGTAGTCGCGTATCGTCTCGTCGCGCGTCAGCATGTCATTCCCCGAATTCGATTACCTGCCGGATGGCTTCGCCGGCCTGAAGACGGTCAAAGCCCTCGTTGATTTCGTCGAGGGTAATGCGATGCGTCAGCAGTTTCTCGACCGGAAGCTTGCCGCGACGGTAGAGGCCAAGAAAGCGCGGAATATCGCGCGACGGCACGCCTGAGCCGAGATAACTGCCGCGCAGCGTCCGTTCCTCAGCCACCAGCGTCAGCGGCGAGATGTTGAGCACGGCTTTCGGATTGGTCAGTCCCGCCGAAATCGTCGTGCCGCCGCGCCGCGTCATCGCGAAAGCGCCTTCAAGCGCTCGCGCCGACCCTGCAAATTCCAGCGCCGCATCAACCCCGCCGGACGTGGCTTCCTTGACCTTGGCGGTCAGGTCGGGATCGGTCGCGTTGAAGGTGTGGGTTGCACCGAGATCGCGGGCAAGGTCGAGCTTGGAGTCGAGCGTATCGACGGCAACAATGGTTTCGGCGCCGGCCGCGACAGCGCCCAGAACGGCTGCCAGCCCGACGCCACCGAGGCCGACGACGGCGGTTCTACCGCCCGGTGCCACCGCTCCCATGTTGAACACCACGCCCGTGCCGGTCAGCACCGCGCAGCCCATCAGGGCGGCAATTTCCAACGGTACCTCGCGATCGATCTTCACGAGGCTGCGGCGCGACATCACCGCATGGCTGGCGTAGCTCGACACACCGGTCAGATGGTGGACACGTTGGCCGTCGCGCGTCAGCCGCGTGCCGCCACCCAGCATTTCGCCTTTACCGTTTGCCGCCGCGCCCGGTTCGCATAGCGCCGGACGTCCGGTCTGGCATGGCCCGCAATGGCCGCAGGAGGGCACGAAGACGAAGACGACATGATCGCCCGGAGCCAGGTCCTCGACGCCATCGCCCACCTCCTCGATCACGCCTGCGCCTTCATGGCCAAGCACCATCGGCACCTGGCGTGGACGGTCGCCGTTGATCACCGACAGATCGGAATGGCACAACCCGGCAGCGACAACGCGCACCAGCACCTCGCCGGCCTGCGGCGGCGCAAGGTCGATCTCGCCGACAGTCATCGGCCTGGTTTGCGCGTAGGGGCCGGGACGGCCGATTTCTTCCAGAACGGCGGCGCGGATTTTCATGAGTGTCCTCCTTTCGGCAGACCGAGGGGAAACGCGGCATTTTTGCGCGCGAATGGCCCGGTCGAAGTCTGGTCGTCGCGCCTCAGTGGACGGCGGCGTACATGATCTTTTCTTCGGTCGCTTCCTTGATGCCGAACTCCTCGACGACGCGGCCGAGACGCGCGACCAGAACCCTGTCGGCCAGGTTCATGATCTCGGGCAGGTAGGAGGAAATGACCACAACGGCGAGGCCGGAATCGGCAAGGTCGTTGATGACGGCATGGATCTCGGCAATGGCACCGACATCGACGCCGCGCGTCGGCTCATCGAAGATGATCAGCTTCGGCTGTTGCACCAGGGCCTTGGCCACCACGACCTTCTGCTGGTTGCCGCCCGACAACTCGATCACCTTGGCATTGCCGTCGATGGCGCGGACATTGAGGCGTTCCGTCCAGAATTTCGACAGTTCCATCATCTCGCTGTAGGAGACGACGGGCAGCTTGTTGAGATCGGCGCCGAGCAGGCCGCAATAGATGTTGTCGGCAATCGACTTCGTCTCGAAGAAACCTTCGAGCTTGCGGTCCTCGGTAACGTAGACGATACCGTTCTTCACCGCCGGGCGCGGTGTACGAAACCGCACCGAGTTCCCCTCGAAAAGCACCTCACCGCCGTGCAGGAAATCACGTTTGACCACGCCGGAAACGATCTTGGCCGTCTCGGTGCGGCCTGAGCCGATCAGCCCGAAAATGCCGGTAATCTGGCCTGCATAGACCGAGAACG
>JBEBXE010000388.1:0-3466 GCA_040391705.1 Aerobium aerolatum | reverse complement strand
GCCGCCGCGATCAAGGAAGTCGGCTACGCCAACATCTTCGAGGGCCTCACCCGCATCGGTCCCGACGGCACCGTAAAGCCGCAGCTGGCCGAAAGCTGGGATATTTCCGAAGACGGCAAGACCTATACGTTCAAGCTGCACACCGGCGTGAAGTATCATGACGGCGCCGAGTTCAACGCCGAAGACGTGAAGTTCTCCATCGACCGCGCCATGGCCGCAGATTCGGTCAACCCGCAGAAGGGTCTGTATTCGGCGATCGAAAGCGTCGAGGTCGTCGACCCCGCAACCGTCGTCATCAAGCTGAAGCACCCGCAGGGTGCCTTCGCCTGGAACATGGCCTGGGGCGAAGCCGCGATCGTGTCGCGCACCTCGGCTGACGGCAACAAGGACAACCCGATCGGCACCGGTCCGTTCAAGTTCGAGAACTGGGCCAAGGGCTCGTCGATCAAGCTGGTCAAGAACCCCGATTATTGGGGCGAGCCGGTCGCGCTCGACCGCGCTGAATTCCGCGTCATTCCGGATGCCGCCGCCGCCATTCCGGCGATTCTGTCCGGCGACGTCCATGCGTTCTCCAACATGCCGGCCGGCGACGCCCTGCCGCAGATCGAAGCCGACCCGCGCTTCAAGGTGGTGATTGGCTCGACTGAAGGCGAAACCGTCCTGTCGACCAACAACAAGAAGGCGCCGTTCGACAAGCTCGAAGTCCGTCAGGCCATCGCCCATGCGCTCAACCGCGAAGAAATCATCGCCGGTGCCACCGCTGGCCTCGGCGTGCCGATCGGTTCGCACTTTGCACCGCACAACCCGGCCTATGTCGACCTGACCGGCACCTATCCGTACGACCCGGCCAAGTCGAAGGAACTGCTGGCGGCCGCCGGCTTCCCGAACGGCTTTTCGGCAACGCTGAAGCTGCCGCCTCCGCCTTACGCCCGTCAGGGTGGCGAGATCGTCGCCTCGCAGCTGCGCCAGGTCGGCATCAATCTCGAGATCATCCCGGTGGAATGGGCTGACTGGCTGAGCCAGGTCTTCAAGGAGAAGAACTACGATCTGTCGATCATCTCCCACGTCGAGCCAAACGACATCGAGATCTACGCCCGTCCGGATTACTACTTCCAGTACCAGAACCCCGTGTTCAACGCGGTGATGGCTGAGCTGGACGTCACCACCGACGAAGCCAAGCGCAACGAGCTGTACGGCAAGGCGCAGCGCATCCTGGCCGAAGATGCCGTCAACGGCTTCCTGTTCCAGCTGCCGAAGGTTGGCGTCTGGGATGCCAAGCTCGAAGGCATGTGGGAAAACTGGCCGCTCTCCGTCTCCGATCTGACCAACGTCCGCTGGACCGAATAGTCAGCGACGTCAGCGATACCTCCCCTCCGCCACTGGCAGAGGGGAGGTTTTTTCAACCGTACACCGGCACCCGCAGCTCATGACCGCATTTCTGGCAAAACGCATCGGCATCGGCCTGATCACCCTGATCGTGGCCTCCGTCGTGGTGTTTTCGGTTCTCGAAGTCCTGCCCGGGGACCCCGCCTTGCTGATGCTGGGCATGAATGCGACGCCGGAGGCGCTGGCCACCCTGCGCGAGCAGATGGGCCTCAACGAACCGCTGCTGCTGCGCTATCTCCACTGGGCGGGCGGCATGGTCGTCGGCGATTTCGGCCGCTCCTTCACCTATTCCTCGCCGGTCATCGACCTGATCGCCGAACGCGCCGTGGTGTCACTGCCGCTGGCAATCATTTCGCTCATTCTGTCGACCGTCATCGCCATTCCGGTCGGCATCTTCGCCGCCGCGCGCCGTGGCAAGGCCGGCGACACCGTGTCGATGGGCGTTGCCCAGGTCGGCGTTGCGGTGCCGAACTTCTGGTTTGCGCTGCTGTTGATCTACGTCTTCGCCGTCTGGCTGCGGCTGGTGCCCGCCGGCGGCTTTTCAGGCTGGGGCGCCGGCATCTGGCCCGGCTTCAAGTCACTGATGTTGCCGGCGATTGCACTCGCTTTGCCGCAAGCCGCCATTCTCGCCCGCGTCACGCGCTCCGCCATGCTGGAAGTGCTGGGCGAAGACTACATCCGCACCGCCCGTGCCAAGGGCATGCCGCGCCGCTATGTGTTGTGGCGTCATGCGCTGCGCAACGCGCTGATCCCGGTCCTGACCATCATGGGCATGCAATTCGCCGTGCTTCTGGCCGGCACCATCATCATCGAGAACGTCTTCTACCTGCCCGGCCTTGGCCGCCTCGTGTTCCAGGCGATCACCCAGCGCGACCTGATCGTCGTTGAGGGCGTCGTCATGCTTTTGGTGGCCAGCGTCGTCCTCATCAACCTCGTCGTCGACGTGCTCTACGCCGTGGTCGACCCCCGGCTGAGGGTGCGCGCATGAGCACGGATACCGCCGTTCCCGAACTGGCCGGCTGGCGCGGCATTCTGCAGCTTGCCTTCCGCAATCGCTCGTTCCTCGTCGGATTTGCCATCACCGCGCTGATCGCGGCGATGGCGCTGATCTCGTTCCTCTGGACGCCCTACGACATCACCAATCTCGTCGTCGCCGACCGGATGAAGGGACTGTCATCAGCGCATCCGTTCGGAACCGATCATTTCGGCCGCGACATCCTGTCGATGATCATGATCGGCGCGCGCAACTCCATCGCCGTGGCCGTCGTCGCCGTCGTCATCGGCATGGGCATCGGTGTTCCGCTCGGCTGCTGGGCGGCCGCACGCGGCGGCTGGGTCGATGAAATGCTGATGCGTTTCAACGACGTGGTGTTTGCGTTTCCAGCCCTGCTGTCAGCGGTGATGATCACCGCGATCTTCGGCCCCGCCGCCATCAACGCCATCATCGCCATCGGCATTTTCAACATCCCGGTGTTTGCCCGCGTCGCCCGCGCCGGCGCACTGTCGCTGTGGCCGCGCGAATATATTCTTGCGGCGCGTGCCGCCGGCAAGGGCAAGGCGCTGATCACGCTCGAGCACATCCTGCCCAACATCGCCTCGATCCTGCTGGTTCAGGGCACCATCCAGTTCGCCATCGGCATCCTCGCCGAGGCCGGCCTGTCCTATCTTGGCCTGGGCGCCCAGCCACCGATGCCCTCCTGGGGCCGGATGCTGTTCGACGCCCAGACCCGCATGATGGTCGCGCCGCATCTGGCGATCTTCCCCGGCCTTGCCATCGTCGTCACCGTGCTCGGCCTCAACCTGCTCGGCGACGGCCTGCGCGACGTGCTCGACCCCAAACTGAGGCGCGAGCGATGAGCCTGCTTGAAATCGAAAACCTGACGCTGAGCATCGGCAACGTCCCGATCCTCCGAGATGTCGACCTGACCATCGAGCAGGGCGAAGTGCTGGGCCTCGTCGGCGAATCCGGCTCCGGCAAGTCGATGACATCGCTCACCGTCATGCGCCTGCTGCCGTTCTCCGCCAAGGCGCAAGGCCGCATCACCTTCGACGGCATCGACATTCTGGCCGCCCCCGAAAC
>JBEBXE010000387.1:0-3485 GCA_040391705.1 Aerobium aerolatum | reverse complement strand
CCGACGACATCATCGCCAGCTACGGCGCCGACACGGCGCGCTGGTTCATGCTGTCCGATTCGCCGCCGGAGCGCGACGTGATCTGGACCGAAGCCGGCGTCGAGGGCGCACATCGTTTCGTCCAGCGCGTCTGGCGTCTGGTGTCCGAGATCGCGCCTGCTCTGGCAGGTGTGGCTCCAGCGCCCGCATTCGACGGCGATGCCGCTCCGGTGTCGAAAGCAGCGCACAAGATCGTGAAGGCGATCGGCGAAGATATCGAGCGACTCGGCTTCAACAAGGCGGTCGCGCGTCTCTACGAACTGGTCAACATCATCTCGCCTTACGTGGTCAAGGCGGCCGACGAAGATGCAACCGGTAAGGCGGCGTTGCGCGAAGCCGTTGAAATCCTGGTCAAGATGATCGCCCCGATGACGCCGCATCTGGCGGAAGAGTGCTGGGCGGCGATCGGCTGCAGCGGGCTGGTGGCCGATCAGCCATGGCCGACCTTCGACCCGGCGCTGGTGGTGGACGATCAGATCGTGCTGCCGGTGCAGATCAACGGCAAGAAGCGGGCCGATTTGACAATCGCGCGCGACGCGGATCAATCTGCCGTCGAAAAGGCGGCGCTGGCGCTCGACGCGGTGCAGGTGGCGCTGGACGGAAAGACCCCACGCAAGGTGATTGTCGTGCCGCAGAGGATTGTCAATGTCGTCGTCTGAAGCTGGCCGGGTGCGCAAGACAGGACGTTTTTACGCCGCGGTCGGGCTTTTCGCCCTGCTGGCGGTCGGAGCCGGGTGCACCGCGCGTCCGCTCTATGGCGAGGTGTCGCCCACCGCTGCAAGTACGATGGGAACGGCCCGGCTTGCGTCGGTGGAGATCAAGCCGGCGGCGAATCGGGTCGGGCAGGATGTGCGCAATCACCTGATCTTCCTGTTTGGCGGCGGTGCCGGCCAGCCGGCCGCGCCAGCCTACAGCATGGATATCGCGGTGACGGCCTATGCCTCCAACACCACGGCGATCAGCACCGCGCAGGTCAATCTCGAGCCGACGGCCGGTTTCGTCAGCGTGCAGGGGACGTATCGGTTGACCGATACCGCAACCGGCCAGCTGATCTCCAGCGGCACCCGCTCGGTTCAGGCGCCCTATGACATTCCGGTGCAGAATTTTGCTGCCCAACGCGCCGTGCGCGACGCTGAAAATCGCGGCGCGCGCGAGTTGGCGGAACTGTTGCGCCTTGTCGTGGCGCAGGAGCTGAACAAGGTCACGTCGCGGACGGTGCCGGACATCGTCACCAGCCCCGAAGCCCTCGACCGTCGCCGCGCGGTGGAAGAAACCGGTGTGTTTCGCCCGCTCGACTAATCCGGTCTGAAAGTGATCCAAGAAAAAGGCCGCGGGGCAATGCCACCGCGGCCTTTTTCGTTCGAACCCGACGTGGGATCAGCCGATGCTCTGGCCCGTCTTGGCCCAGTCGGCGAGGAAGGTTTCCAGGCCCTTGTCGGTCAGCGGGTGCTTGACCAGTGCCTTCAGCGTTGCTGGCGGGATGGTCGCCACGTCGGCGCCGATCAGGGCAGCCTGCTTGACGTGGTTGACGGTGCGGATCGAGGCGGCAAGAATTTCCGTCTTGAAATCGTAATTGTCGTAGATCGTGCGGATCTCGGCGATCACGTCCATGCCGTCGATGGCCATGTCGTCGAGGCGGCCGATGAACGGCGAGATGAACGTTGCGCCGGCCTTGGCTGCCAGCAGCGCCTGCGTGGACGAGAAGCACAGCGTGACGTTGACCAGCCGGCCGTCGGAGGTCAGCGCCTTGCAGGCCTTGAGGCCATCAAGCGTCAGCGGCAGCTTGATGCAGATATTGTCGGCGATCTTCGACAAAACGGCGGCTTCGCGCATCATGCCGTCATAATCGGTTGCCACAACCTCCGCCGAAACTGGCCCGGAGACGATGGAGCAGATTTCCTTGGTGACGTCGGTGATGTTGCCGCCTGATTTGAGAATGAGCGACGGGTTGGTGGTCACGCCGTCAAGCAATCCGAGATCGTTGAGCTCGCGGATTTCCTTCACATCAGCGGTGTCGACAAAGAACTTCATGGCTGTCTTTCCTGGTGGTTATCCGGCGACGTGAAGCCGCCGACATCGATCGGGCCTTGCTCTAAAGCAAGAAGCGCGCAAGGTCACGCATCATGAGCGAAGATTCGGGTAATCCAAAGGCCGTCCCCGTTCTGGTGCCGGTGCCAGCGGAACGTCCCTACTCTTATTTGGTTCCGGCCGGGATGAAGGTCGTGCCGGGCTCGATCGTGCGCGTTCCGCTGGGGCCGCGCGAGGTGGCGGGCATCGTCTGGGATGTGCCGACAGACAGGGTTGATCCGAAGAAGCTGCGGCCGATTTCCGCGGTGTTCGACTGTCCGCCGATCGACGAGGCCTCGCGAAGGTTCGTCGACTGGGTGGCGAGCTACACCCTGTCCGCGCCGGGCATGGTGGCGCGGATGTTTTTGCGCGCACCCGCAGCGTTCGATCCGGAGCCGCCGCTGGCAGGTCTGCGCTGGAGCGGCGGTGAGCCGGACCGCGTGACGGCTGCGCGCGACCGGGTGCTCGAGCTGGCGCGCGACGGCATGGCGTGGACGCGCTCGGGGCTTGCCCATGCCGCCGGAACGTCGCTGACGGTGGTCGACGGGTTGATGGCGCAGGGCGTGTTCGAAGCGGTGCAGATTCCGCCGCCGCCGATCGTCGCCGCGCCCGATCCGGGCTTTGCCAAGCCCGACCTGTCGGCCGACCAGGAAGCCGCCGCCGAGGTGCTGCGCCAGAAGGCCGTTGGCGGGTTTTCGGTGACATTGATCGATGGCGTCACCGGCTCCGGCAAGACGGAAGTCTATTTCGAGGCGATTGCGGCAGCGGTTGCGGCAGGCCGTCAGGTGCTGGTTCTGGTGCCGGAAATCGCGCTGACGGCGGCGTTTCTCGACCGGTTTCATGACCGATTCGGTGCAAAACCGGCTGAGTGGCACTCGGATCTGTCGCCACGGATGCGCGAACGCGTCTGGCGGCAGGTGGCGGAAGGCCGCGTGCAGGTGGTGGCAGGCGCACGCTCAGCGCTGTTCCTGCCGTTCCAGAAGCTCGGCCTGGTGGTGATCGACGAGGAGCACGACCCTGCCTACAAGCAGGAAGATCGCGTGTTCTACAATGCGCGCGACATGGCGGTGGTGCGCGGCCACATCGGCAATTTCCCGATCGTGCTGGCGTCGGCGACGCCGTCGGTCGAAACCCAGGTCAACGCCCAGCAGGGGCGCTATGGACGGGTGGTGCTGTCGGCGCGCTATGCCGAGGCGGCGCTGCCGAACCTGACGGCCATCGACATGCGCAAGGCACCGCCGCAACGGGGCGGCTTCCTGTCGCCGGTGCTGCTGGAGGCGATGAAGGCGACGCTGGCGCGCGGCGAGCAGTCGCTGCTGTTCCTCAACCGGCGCGGCTATGCGCCGCTGACGCTGTGCCGGGTCTGCGGCCACCGCTTC
>JBEBXE010000386.1:0-3489 GCA_040391705.1 Aerobium aerolatum | reverse complement strand
CCCTCCGCTACCAAAAACCGCTTCTCCCGCCCTTCCATCACCAGCGCCGTCAGGCGGCCGGTGGAGAACGCCATGGTGTCGACGTTGACGCGGTTGGGCAGCAGCTGCGGTTGGTCGTGGGGGGTGTGCCCGTGCACGATGACCTTTTCAAACAGCCCGGCATGATCGAGAAACGCACGCCGGATCCAGATCAAATCGTGCGGATCCTGCGCCTCGAGCGCAACGCCGGGGCGCACGCCGGCATGGCAGAAGAAGAAATCCCCGAACGTCACCGCGCGCGGTAAATTCCGCAAGAGCGTCATGTGCTTGTCCGGCAATGCCGACAGCAGCAGCCGGTGACTTTCCAGCAGGGCCGCGCGGCTGCTTTCATCGAGCACAACGCCGTAGGATTCGGCCGTTTCGACCCCGCCATAATTGAGAAAAATCCGTGCGCCCTCTGCCGTCGGATCGGTGAGAAACTCCAGCATCCCTTCATCGTGATTGCCCAGCAGCGCGATATAGCGCGGGTCGCGGGCGACAAGCTTTGCCAGCAGGTCCAGCGCCTGCGCCGATTGTGGCCCCCGATCGACATAGTCGCCCAGATGGATGACGCGCCAGTCCTGCGGCTGGTCGCGCATGATCTCGGCGGCGATCAGCTGATGCATCTGCTGCAGCAGGTCAAAGCGCCCATGCACGTCGCCGATGGCGTAAAGCCGCATGCCGTCCGGCGTTGCGGCTTCGCTGGTGCTGATGCCGGCCGTGGTCACGACGCCTTCTTGTAGATCAGGTCGGGCCCGGCATCGGCGATGTTGCGCTTGCCGCACAGCGCCAGCGTGACGTCGAGTTCCTTGCGGATGATCTCCAGCGCCTTGGTGACGCCTGCCTTGCCGCCAGCGCCCAGTCCATAGAGGAACGGACGGCCGATATAGGTGCCCTTGGCGCCAAGGCACAGCGCCTTGAGCACGTCCTGGCCCGAGCGGATGCCGCCGTCGACATGCACTTCGATCTTGTCACCGACCGCGTCGACGATCTCCGGCAGCACCGATATCGACGACGGTGCGCCGTCGAGCTGCCGTCCGCCATGGTTGGAAACGACGATCGCGTCGGCCCCGGTGGCCGCCGCCATCTTCGCATCTTCGACGTCGAGAATGCCCTTGATGATCAGCTTGCCGCCCCAGTAGTCCTTGATCCACGCCACGTCTTTCCACGACAGCTGCGGGTCGAACTGTTCGGCCGTCCACGACGACAGCGACGATAGGTCGGTAACGTTCTTGGCGTGGCCGGCGATGTTGCGAAACGTCCGGCGTTGGGTGCCGAGCATGCCCAGGCACCAGGCCGGCCGCGTCGCCATCTGCCAGATATGCTTCGGCGTGAATTTAGGCGGGGCGGACAGGCCGTTGCGCAAATCCTTGTGGCGCTGCCCGATAATTTGCAAATCGGCGGTCAGCACCAGCGCCGAGCAGTTTGCCGCCCGCGCGCGGTCGATCAGGCTCTTGACGAAGTCGCGGTCGCGCATCACGTAAAGCTGAAACCAGAACGGCTTCGTCGTCACCGAGGCGACGTCCTCGATCGAGCAGATGCTCATCGTCGACAGCGTGAACGGAACCCCGAATTCTTCGGCTGCCTGCGCCGCCAGCATCTCGCCGTCGGCATGCTGCATGCCGGTCATGCCGGTGGGCGCGAGCGCCACGGGCATCGACACCGCTTCGCCGATCATCGTCGAGGCCAGCGAGCGGTTGGTCATGTCGACCAGCACGCGCTGGCGCAGCTTGATCTTGTGAAAATCCTCCTCGTTGGCGCGGTAGGTGCTTTCCGTCCACGCGCCGGAATCGGCGTAGTCGAAAAACATCTTCGGCACCCGTCGGCGCGCCCGGTCCTTGAGGTCGGCAATCGTCAAAATCTCGGTCATCAATGCCCCATCCCGTCTTATGCTCTCAACTGCCCGAAACGCTGCGCTGGCGCAGCCGCAACCGTGACACACGCTGCCATTCGCCGCTGCGTTCGGCATCGTTCATCGCCTGCTCGACAAAGTCGATATGGGCGCGCGCAGCCTTGCGCGCCGCCTCCGCATCGCCCGCGACGATGGCGTCGTAGATGGCGCGGTGCTGGCCCAGCAATCCGTCCTGCGCGGCGTGCGTGCGGTAGATCAGCGTCCGGCTCAAAAACACCCCGTCGGCGAGCAGCCGGTAGCAGGAGCGCAGCGTGTGCAGCAGCACGATGTTGTGGGCGCACTCGCCGACCGCGTTGTGAAACTCGACATCGATGGCGACTTCCGCCGCAAAATCGTCGCGCGCATGGGCGTCTTCCATCCGCTTGATGATGTCGGCCAACAGCGCGCGGTCGTCGGCGGTGGCGCGGCGGGCGGCAAATTCGGCGGCGATGCCTTCGACCTCGCGGCGGTATTCGAGATAGTCCGCCGCCGCCTTGCGGTTCTGCGCCATCAGATCCATCACCGGGGCGGCAAACACCTCGCCGATGACGTCGGCGACATGAGTGCCGCCGCCGGGTCGCGTCACCACGAGGCCGCGCCCCTCCAGGTCCTTCAGCGCATCGCGCACGATCGGGCGCGACACATCGAACTGCCGCGCCAGCTCACGCTCGCCCGGCAGCCGGTCGCCGGGGCGCACCACGCCTTCCAGAATCAGCATCTCGATCTGCTCGACAACGTCGTCGGCGGTGCGCGAATGTGCGATACGTGAGAAGATCTCGGTCACTGGGTCCGTCCGTCTGTTGGCGCAGATATACCGGCTTGGCGGCGGAGTGGTCAATTTTATTATCCGATGAGCGGCGCAATCCGTGGGATTCGGACCTGTGCAGATTTCGGATTGCAGCGCTGCGCAATGACCGGTAAATTGATTTTACCAGTTTGGAGAAAGCCATGTCCGGCCTGAAAATGCCATTGCCTGATGCGGCGACGCTGGCGCGCCGCGACGAAATCGTCGCCGACATGCGCATCATCGTGCCGGGCGAGGGGGTCGTCGACGCCGAAAACGCCATGCGGGTGTTCGAGACCGATGGGCTGACGGCCTATCGCCAGCTGCCGATGGTGGTGGTGCTGCCCGAAACCGTGGCGCAGGTGTCGCGCATCCTCAAATATTGCGGCGAGCGCAACATCAAGGTGGTGCCGCGCGGTTCCGGCACCTCGCTGTCGGGCGGCGCGCTGCCGCTGGCCGACGCGGTGCTGCTGGTGATGAGCCGCTTCAACCGCATCCTCGACATCGACTACGCCAACCGCACCGTCACCGCGCAGCCGGGCGTCACCAATCTCGGCATCACCACCGCCGTCGAGCAGGACGGTTTCTACTACGCCCCCGATCCGTCGTCGCAGATCGCCTGCTCGATCGGCGGCAACATCGCCGAAAATTCCGGCGGCGTGCATTCGCTCAAATACGGCCTCACCGCCAGCAATGTCCTCGGCATCGAGGTCGTGCTGATCACAGGCGAAGTGGTGCGCATCGGCGGCAAGCATCTCGACGCCGAAGGCTACGATCTGCTCGGCATCATGACCGG
>JBEBXE010000385.1:0-3499 GCA_040391705.1 Aerobium aerolatum | reverse complement strand
GCCCCTGCAACTCGACCTTGGCCGAGACTTGTCCTTGCCGGATGCGCAGCGCCAGTATCCGGATCAGGGCGGGCAGATCGGACGCCATGCCGGCAAGATCGACAGCAAGCGCCTTGCTTCGACCTGCCAACGCGGCCGGCGCATAACGGCGCAGCATTTCACTGCGGACGATCGGAGCTGCCACCGCGATGGCGTCGAACTGCGGGTCCAGGCTGCGCATGACTCCGTCAGCCGTGATCAGCGCCTTGAACAGCAAGGCGAGGTCGGGTGGCAAGGCAAGATCATGCTCCCGCGCCAACGCCACGAAATCGACGATGGCATCGCCCAGCCGCAGCGGCGGCGTGCCGTGACGGGCAACAAACACATCACAACCGGCTTCCAGCTGCGAAAGATCGGCGCCTGCGGCACCGGACCATTCGAGCAACAGATTGGCGACACGGTCGCCGCTGCCATCAACGATGGCGCTCAACAGCCCCAGCAATTGGTCGCGCCGGCGACCGCCAATCCTGCCGACCATGCCGAAGTCGATGAAGGCGATGTGGTCCCCCGGAAGGGCGCGCAGGTTGCCAGGATGCGGATCGGCATGGAACAGGCCATCCACCAGCGCCATGTGCAGAAACGCTTCGGCACCCCGGCGCGCCAACAGCGCTGTGTCGTGATTGGCTGCGTCCAGCGCGGCCCGATCATTGGGTGCGACGCCACCGACGAACTCCTGCACCAACAGGCGTTCGCCTGTCCATTGCCAGTGGATACGCGGCACAAGGATAAAGCTCATCTCGGCAAGGTTGGCCGCGATGGCTTCGCAATTGCGCGCTTCGGCGGCGAGGTCGAGTTCCTCAGCCATCGCCGCACCAAGATGGTTGAGAACCTCACGCGGCCGATAGCGGGCCAGATCGGGCCACTGCGCTTCCGCCAGAGACGCGGCATGCGAGAGCAGCCGCAGATCGGCGTCGACGAGCGGGCGCAGCCCTTCGCGCCGGACCTTGACCACAACGGACGCTCCGTCTTTCAGGGTGGCACGATGGACCTGCGCGATGGAGCCTGCCGCCAGCGCATGCGTGTCGAAAGATGCGAAGACGTCCTCAACCGGGCCACCGATATCCACCTCGACCTGCGCGCGGATCGCCTCCCAAGGTAGGGGAGCGACATGGCTCTGCAACCGCTCAAGTTCGCGCGTCCATTCGGGCGGCAACAGATCGCCGCGCGTCGACAGGATTTGCCCCAGCTTGACGAAGGTCGGGCCAAGTTGCTCAAGCGCTAGCCGGACTCGTTCGGGTGCGCCTGCGTCGCTCGTCAGGGGCCCTTGGCGCAGCGACGACGGCAGCAGGCCGGACAGGCCGATCCGTTCGAGAACGTCGTCAACGCCGAAACGCGTAAGAACCGCAGCTATCTCCGCCAGTCGCTTCCGGTCACGAAGGGCCACCAGACCGGTCTCAAACAGGCTCATGCCGCCCCTCGTCGCCGCCTTCACGTATCATCGAACCATCCCTCGCAGGCGCGACACTGATCACACGGTCGCCCACACCGATAAAGCACAAACGACTGGTGAGTTCCGATCTCAATCCAGCTATCGCCTGTCGACCCGTTCGGAATGATTGCTATTGGGCGGATTCTAACTCATTTGCAGGTTTCCGGCCAAACCATCGCGACTGCTCCAATGATGTACGATCACGGCCGATCGTGGCGACGGCCAGGGTTCGCTCGCCCTTGCGGTAGCTGACTGCGCAGTCACGCGCTGCAATGTCGCCATCGACTTCGACTGTTTCCCAGTCTTCGCCATGGCCGACATAGCGGATCGTGACGTCGTAGTGCGCGCTCCAGAAGAATGGCGTGTCCTGGAAGGCCATGTTCGCGCCCAGCATGTTTTCGGCCACCACCTGACCCTGACGTTCGGCGACCACCCAATGCTCGACGCGGCTCGTCTCGTCATCGGTCTGCCAGCGTGCAACGTCGCCGGCGGCAAAGATGCCGGGCGTCGCGGTTTCCAGCTGTTCATTGACGAGAATGCCATGGTCGGTAGCTAGCCCCGCCGCCTCGGCGAGCCCGGTTCGAGGCCGAACCCCGACCCCGATGACGACGAGATCGGCGGCAAGCTCCACACCGTCGCTGAGCGTCACGGTCTGCGCCCCGATTGCGGCAAGTGAAGCCTTCATGTGGAAAACGACGCCATGGCTCTCATGCAGCCCACGGATAAAGTCGCCAAGTTGGGGGCCGAGGATCTTTTCCAGTGGCCGCGCATCGAGCGAGACGACATGCACCTCCAGCCCGCGTTCGCGCAATGCCGCGGCGGTCTCCAGCCCGATGAAACCCGACCCCAGAACCACCGCCGATGTCGCCGCCTTTGCGCGCGCCACGATCGCACGGCTGTCGGCAAACGAGCGCAGCGTGAACACATGCGGCTGATCCGCGCCCGGTATCGGCAGTCGTACCGGTTCAGCGCCGGTGGCGATCAGCAGGCGGTCAAAGGGAACGACGCTGCCATCCGCCGTGGTGATCTTCCGGTCGGCGATGTCGATACCGGTGACAGCCATAGCGAGCCGAAGGTCGATGTTGTGGTCGGTATAAAAGCTCTCGGATTTCAGCGGCATCCATTCATCCGGTGCGCTGCCCGCCAGATAATCCTTCGACAAATTGGGACGGTCGCAGGGCGCATCGATGTCCTCGCTCAGCATGGTGAGCCGGCCCTGATAGCCGCGCCGTCGCAGCATTTCGGCGCAGGCAAAGCCCGCCGCGCCGCCACCGACGATCACGATGTCCTGGGGCTGAACGCCTGCGACCGTCTCCAACTGTGATGCGGTAGCTTTGGTCCGCACCACGATACGGTCACCGTCGTGCTCGACCTGCCAGCAGGATAGCGGATCGAATGCCGGAGCGCCGAGCGCTTCGCCGGTGCGCAGTGAGAAACAGGCATGGTGCAGGGGGCAGCGAACCGTGTCGCCAACAAGGAGACCTTTGTCCAACGGGCCGCTGTAGTGCGTGCATGTGGCCCCGACTGCGAGCACCTCGTCGCCGACGCGCGCCAGCAGCACCGCTTTCTTGCCCACATGCCCGCGCAGCATCGACGCGCCATTGAAGTCAGCAAGCGTCACACCCTCGGCCAGATCTGGGCCGGTTTCTTCCGTCATGGGGGAGGCCATCGCACTCGTCCTTTCTCGCGTCGTATCCGAGCGCAGGTTCTTCTGCGTCTAACGCGCTCACCATTTCTTTCGTCAAATAGATGTTCAGCGTTTTTGCTATTCTAATGGATAAGTAGCGCGCATATTCCTGGCTTCAATCTTCATTGTTCTGCGCGTCTATTTCCGGAATCAACTTTTTCCTGGCTTGCGTAGACTGAGAAACTCGCGCCGAAGAGCGTCATTTTCGAGAAACGCGCCACGCATGACCGAATTGGTCATCACGGACTCATCGTCCTTGACCCCGCGCCAATGCATGCAGAAATGGTCTGCCTCCATCACAATCGCGAGCCCGTCAGGCCTGATGCGGGCCTCCAATTCATCGG
>JBEBXE010000384.1:0-3507 GCA_040391705.1 Aerobium aerolatum | reverse complement strand
GGGTGACGATAGACCCCGCTTGCGTGATGATGAAGGCGCTGGCCGACGCGCCTTCGGTGATCAGCCCGTCCTCCACGAACCAGACATCGTCGAAGCCTTCGGCGCGCGCCGCCTGCTTGGCCATGACCTGACCGAGCAGCATCACGGACTTGATGTCGCGCCGCGCCCAGCGCGGATCGGGGGCGAGCATAACCGCGACGCCCTCGGCCTGCGTCCTCGTGCCCATCACCTTGCGGGCGGTGGTGAAGGCGAACAGGCAGGGCTTCAGCTCGTCGGCATAGAGGAAGTCGCGTTTCGCCACGCCGCGCGAAACCTGGATGTAGACGGTTCCTTCATCCAGCCCGTTGCGGGCGATGAGTTCGTGCTGCATGGCTTCGATGCCGGCCAGCGGCATGGGCGACGGGATGCCGATTTCCCCGAGCGAACGTTGCAGGCGTTGCAGGTGCAGGTCGTTGTCAATCATTTGCCCGCCGATGACGGCGGTGACCTCGTAGATCGCGTCGGCGAAAAGCAGGCCACGGTCGAATATGCTGACGCTGGCCTGATCTTCCGGCATGAAACGCTGATCGCAATAGACATACGCCATCACAACTGCTCCCCCAATCGCCGCCCGCCACCGCGGGGCGCGCGCAAGGCGCAGTGATGGCAAGCCGCAGGGCGAAAAGCCAATTCCGTTTCTGCAACTTCTGATGCCGAACGCGACAATCCGGCGACCGGAACCGCAGATGCGCCCCTTGCGGCGTCAGCGCCTCACATCGCGGTCGAATGTGTCGGGCGTCACGCCCTCCTTGCGCAGGATGTGCTTCTGCACCTTGCCGGAAGCGGTCTTGGGCAGGTCGTCCAGCACGCGGATGTAGCGCGGCACCATGTAATGCGGCAGCGCGCCGGCCAGTTCCGCCGTCACCGCCGCGGGATCGATGGCCGCGCCTTCGACCGGGGTGACGACGATCAGCACCTCGTCCTCGCTGAATTCGCTGGGCACCGCGACCGCCGCGCATTCGCGGATCGCGGCGATGTTCAGCACCTCGCTTTCCAGCGCGAAGGAGGAGATGTTCTCGCCGCGCCGGCGGATCACGTCCTTGAGCCTGTCGACAAAGAAATAGGTGCCGTCCGGGGCGCGGCGGAAACCGTCGCCGGTGTGAAACCAGCCATTGCGCATGGCTTCCACCGTGGCGGCCGCATTGTTGTAATAGCCGCGCATCAGCGCCCATGGGCGGTGCGTGCGCACGATCAGCTCGCCGACCTCGCCGTCCGCCACCTCGATGTCGTTTTCATCGACGATGCGCAGCTCGTACCAGCGGCGCGGCTTGCCGGCGATACCCTTCTCGGTGATGCCGGGGCCGGCCACCATGGGGCTGGCGATCTCGGTCATGTTGTAGATGGTCCACGCATCGACGCCGAAGCGCTTTGCAAACAGCGGTCCGTCCTCGCCGAAGGGGGTGATGAAGGCGCGGCGCAGCGGGTGGTCGCGCTCACCTTCGGCCGGCGGCTGCTTGAGCAGGAAGCTCGCCATGACGCCGAGCAGCAGGCAGTAGGTCGAGCCGGTCTCGCGCACCGCCTGCCAGAAGGCGCCGGTCTTGAACTCGCGCATCATGCCGATGGAGAGCCCGCGCGCCAGCATCGCATAGACGAACAGCGTCGAGCCGCAATGGAAGATCGGCCCGCAGATCATGCAGCGGTCGTCGGCCTCGACGCAGTCGAAGGCATCCGGCCCCATGGTGTAGAGCTGGGCGTAGCTGCTCATCACGCCCTTGGCGTTCCCGGTGGTGCCGGACGTGTACATGATGGCGTAGAGGTCCCACGGCTCGATCGGCTCCGACAGCTCCAGCAAGGCCGGCTCTTCCGCCTCCGCATCGACCAGCGGGCGGATGTCGCGGCCTTCGATGGCGGGCGCGTCGCCCTCGCACACCAGAACCGTCCGCACCTTGCCGGGTGAAACCTCACCGAGACGCCCGACCAGCGCTGCCGAGGCGATCAGCAGCGGCGCGTCGGCATCTTCCAGGATATGCTCGAGCACGCGGCCGCGCGCGCCGGTATTGATCGGCACATAGACCGCGCCGAGATAGTTGATGGCGAACCATGTGCACAGAAGATCGGGACCGTTGCCCATCAGGCACAGCACATGGTCGCCGCGCTTCACGCCGGCGCGGGCGAGCGTCGTGGCGCGTATGCGCACCCGCCGCAACGTCTGCGCATAGCTCCATTCCGGCCCCGGCCAGAAGTGGACGAAAGGCGCGTCGGGCCGGGTTTCGGCATGGGAGTCAAGAAGGTAGCGAAGAACCGCGCGGTCGCGATCCAGGGCCGGTTCCGGTGCGCAAGCAGGGCCGGTCGTCGTCATCCGGGTCTCCTTCCTATAGGGCCGCAGGGCTCATCCCCGTCGCAATGTGCCCGATGAAAATATGCCTTGCAAAGTTCAAACCGGATATGCAACATACTCAGTAGTATGTCAAAGCGGTTTCTGCACAGAACCGCGAAGAAGGCCCGTTTTGGGAGGATTCATGTCTGGAGTAACGACGGTGTCGGAAGGCGCTGTGGCAACGCTGCGCTTCGATCGCGGCGGCAAGGCCAATGCGCTCAATGCCGAGCTGATTGCCGGTCTGGAGAGTGCCGCGCTGGCGCTCGCGCAGCGGGCCGACATTGCCGTTGTCGTGCTGACCGGAACTCCTTCCATCTTCGCTGCGGGTGTCGATCTCAGGGATGAGGCTCTGTGGAAGCCGGGTGCCGGCGATGTCGAGCGGGCGCAGGCCATGAATGCCGGCGGTCGCATGACGGATGCGTGGCGCCGGGTTCCCCAGCCGGTCATCGCTGCCCTTGAAGGGCCGGTGATTGGCGGCGGTGCCATTCTGGCGCTGACGGCGGATTTCCGCGTCATGGGCGCTTCCTCCTATCTGCGCTTTCCTGAAATACGTCTCGGCATGACGCTTGGCTGGGGCGGTCTCCCGCTTCTGGTCGAGCGTGTCGGTTCGACGCGGGCCAAGCGCATTCTGTTCTGTGACGAGAAGATCAGTGCCGACGAGGCGCTGTCGCTCGGCCTGTGCGACCGTGTCGTGGCTGACGGCTCGACCGAGACGGAAGCACGAGACTGGGCTGCCGGGGTGGCAGAGGCACCTTCGCTTGCCCTGCGCATGACCAAGGCCGCGATCGATGCTGAAACCCGCCAGAACTGGGCGGCGGCCAGCGAGGGCGATCAGTTTTATCTCGCCCGACGCGTCCTGGAGGATGCCAGTCATTCATGATTTCGGGGGATGTGCGGCGGTTCGCGCATCCGGGTTCTGGCACGCCTGTGTGCCTGATGGAGGAGTAGTGGAATGAAAAATCTGAAGACCATCATTCTGTCGACGGTGTTCACTTTGTCGGCAACGGCGGCTTTCGCCGAGCCTTACCGCATCGGTGTCCTGACCGACATGTCGGGCATGAATTTCGATCTCGCGGGGCAGGGCTCTGTCGTCGCCGCGCAGATGGCGGTCGAGGATTTCGGCGGCAAGCTGCTGGGCGAGACGGTCGAGG
>JBEBXE010000383.1:0-3510 GCA_040391705.1 Aerobium aerolatum | reverse complement strand
CGCCATGCGCCTCGACGATCTGGCGGCTGATCGACAGGCCGAGGCCCGAATTCTGCCCGAACGCCTCGCCCGATGGCCGGTCGGTATAGAACCGCTCGAAGATGCGTTCGATCTTCTCGGCGCGAATTCCCGGCCCGTTGTCATCGACGGTGACGGTGACGTAACGCCCGGACCGCGTCATCGTAATCAGGATCCGGCCAGTCTTCTCCTCAACGAAGGAACGGGCGTTCTCGATCAGATTGGTCAGCACCTGTCCCAACCGCAAATCGTGGCCGAGCACATAGAAATCGCGCGCAGGCTGGTTCTTTTTGGTGGTCTGGACGACGATCTCAACGCTTTTGCGATTCCGACCGGAGTCACGCGACGCATCGGCGATATCGGTGACCAGCCGCAACAGATCAACCCGCGTTGCATCCTCGCGCGCCAGCTCGGCATCCAGACGCGAGGCGTCGGAAATGTCGGTGATCAGCCGGTCGAGACGGCGCACGTCGTGCTGGATCACCTCCATCAGGCGCTCGCGCGAGCGTTCGTTCTTGGCCAGCGGCAGGGTTTCCACCGCGCTGCGCAGCGATGTCAGCGGATTCTTCAGCTCGTGCGAGACGTCCGCGGCGAAACTCTCGATCGCCTCGATGCGGGCGTAGAGCGCGTTGGTCATGTCGCGCAGCGCCACCGACAGATTGCCGATCTCGTCCTGACGATCGGAGAAATCGGGGATTTCCTCGCGGTTCTTGACGCCGCGCCGCACCCGCACCGCCGCCGCTGACAGGCGACGCAACGGGTTGGCGATGGTCGAGGCCAGCAGGGTGGACATGATGGCGACGACGACGGCGGCAACGCCGAAGACGCGCAGGATCGCCCGGCGCTCGGCCGCGACGATCTTGTCGATGTCGCCGCCCTGCGTCGACAGCATCAGCACGCCCAGCACCGCACGATAGCGCTGCACCGGAACCGCCACCGACACGATCTGCTCGCCCTGCTCGCTGACGCGCACATAGGTGGCGGGACTGCCCTGCAGCGCGCTCATCACTTCTGGAAACGCGGTGCCGCTGCCGCCCGGCTGCTCGCGATAGACCGGCAGGTCCGAGCGGATGAAGAAGCCAAGTACAAAGCGCTCGAGGCGACGCAACCAGCCCGACTCCTCCTCGGCCACCGGCGGCAGGCCGTAGCGCAGGATCTGGCCGCGCGAATACAGATGACGCGAATCGAGCAGCAGCATCGCGTCGCGATCGAAGATGCGGGCGCGCGTCAAAGTCGGCGAGATCAGCCGCTGCAGCAGCGGCGCCACGCGCTCGGGATTGATCGGAAAATGCAGGCTGTCGAGCTGGCCGGTGCCGGGCGGCAGGCTCTGCCCGGCCTGAAGCTCGAGCAGCTTCTCCGGGTCGATGGTGATCGCATCGGTCTCGACGGTGGCCGACGCGGCAATCGCGCCGGCGATGATCTGGCCCTGGATCATCAGGCTTTCGATGCGGGCCTGCACCAGCCCGTCGCGAAACTGGTTGATGTAGAGGATGCCGATGACCATCACGCCGAGGCCGGCAAGATTGAGCACCAGAATGCGTTGCGTCAGGCTCGAAAACACATAGTGCCCGAGGAAACGCCTGATCGGGAGGAAGAAGCGGCCGCGTCTGATCGACCCGCTTTTCCTCACCGCCCGCCGCAGAGCGGTGCTCTTCTGATCATGATTTACCGCCATCGGGCGTCTTCAGGCTCTCATGCCTCGCGGAAACGGTAACCCACTCCGTAAAGCGTTTCGATCATCTCGAAATCGTCATCGACCGCCTTGAACTTCTTGCGCAGGCGCTTGATGTGGCTGTCGATGGTGCGATCATCGACATATACCTGCTCATCATAGGCCGAGTCCATCAACGCGTCACGGCTTTTGACGACGCCCGGACGTTGCGCCAGCGAATGCAGGATCAGGAACTCGGTCACCGTCAGCGTGACCGGCTCGCCCTTCCAGGTGCAGGTGTGACGCTCCTGGTCCATCACCAGCTGACCGCGTTCCAGCGACTTGGCCTGCACGCCGGTAGGCTTTGCACCGGCCTCGCGGGCATTGGCGCGGCGCAGCACGGCACGGACGCGCTCCACCAGCAGGCGCTGCGAGAACGGTTTGCGGATGAAATCGTCGGCGCCCATCTTGAGGCCGAACAACTCGTCGATCTCGTCATCCTTGGAGGTGAGGAAGATCACCGGCATGTCGCTTTTCTGGCGCAGACGGCGCAAAAGCTCCATGCCATCCATGCGCGGCATCTTGATATCGAAGATTGCAAGGTTTGGTGGCCGAGCAGACAGGCCCTCCAGCGCAGAAGCACCGTCGGTATAGGTTTCCACACGATAGCCTTCAGATTCCAATGCGATGGAAACCGATGTGAGGATGTTGCGGTCGTCATCGACCAGCGCGATCGTTGCCATTTCAAGCGGCTCCCTCATGAGCGGGCGTCCCTTCCTGCTTCAAGAAGGGCTATAGGCGGACAAATTAGGTACAAATTGTGGCGACGTCTCCTGTCCCGCCTTTGGCAGGAGCACCACAACCCACGACCGCCTCGTAGCGGCCCCCTCTATCCTGCACCCAATATGCGTGCACGGATAAAGGTTTTAAACCGTACAACCGATTTAAACTGAAACAGAAATTTTTCAATCGATTAATGATTTGAAATTTATGAACATTTCTGTTTGGGAACATCCGAGCTTGCCCTTGGCTTACAGGAAACTATCTCTCTGCCAGGGTGAACACTCAGGATTTTGCTCGGTTCTTTTGGTGGTGAGGATGACTGAAATCGGCCTGCGCAATCCCGCGAACGGGATTGAAACCTCCGGTCTCAAGACGACCGGCACGGTGCATTACAATCTGGAAGCTGCAGAGCTTGTCGAACACGCGCTGCGGCGCGGCGAAGCCCAGCTGACGGCCCACGGCGCGCTTGTCGCCTATACCGGCCAGCACACCGGCCGCTCGCCGAAGGACAAGTTCGTCGTGCGCGACGCGTCCACCGAGGACAATGTGTGGTGGGACAACAACAAGCCGATGTCACCGGCGCATTTCGATGTGCTCTACAACGACTTCATCGCCCATGCGGCCACGCTCGACCTGTTCGTGCAGGATCTCGTCGGCGGCGCCGATGAAGCCAACAGCCTGCCGACCCGCGTCGTCACCGAATTTGCCTGGCATTCGCAGTTCATCCGCAACCTGCTGATCCGCCCCGCGCGCGCCGCGCTGGCTGGCTTCGCGCCGAAGATGACGATCATCGACCTGCCGTCGTTCCGCGCCGACCCGGAGCGCCATGGCTGCCGCACCGAAACCGTCATCGCCATCGACTTCTCGCGCATGCTGGTTCTCATCGGCGGCACCTCCTATGCCGGCGAGATGAAGAAGTCGGTGTTCACCGCTCTCAACTATCTGCTGCCGGCCCGCACCGTGATGCCGATGCACTGCTCGGCCAATGTCGGCCCCGACGGCGACGCCGCCGTGTTCTTCGGCCTGTCGGGCACCGGCAAGACGACGCTGTCGGCAGA
>JBEBXE010000382.1:0-3510 GCA_040391705.1 Aerobium aerolatum | reverse complement strand
CCGCACAACGGAAAAGAGGGTTTTCCATGATCAAGAATTTGGTGATCGCTGCCTGCGCGGCGACCATTCTCGCCGGCTGCACGACCGACCCGTATACGGGTGAGCAGCGCGTTTCGAACACCGCAGGCGGCGCAGCCATTGGCGCGCTGGCCGGTGCAGGCGTCGGTCTGCTGGTCGGCGGCTATTCCGACCGCACCAATGCGCTGATCGGCGCCGGCGTGGGCGCATTGGCCGGCGGCGCGATCGGCGGTTACATGGATCAGCAGGAAGCTGAACTGCGCGGCTATCTGCAGGGTACCGGCGTGTCGGTCACCCGCCAGGGCAACAATATCGTCCTCAACATGCCGTCGAACATCACCTTTGCGACCGACCAGGACCAGGTGACGGGCAGCTTCTACCAGACGTTGAACGCCGTTGGCCTCGTGCTCAACAAGTACAACCGCACGCTGGTCGACATCAACGGCCACACCGATTCGACCGGCAGCCTGCAGCACAACCAGGCGCTGTCGCAGCGTCGCGCCCAGTCGGTTGCCACCTATCTGGTCAGCCAGGGCGTCGATGGCCGTCGTTTCGCGGTACAGGGCTTTGGCCCGTCGCAGCCGATCGCCAGCAACGCCACGCCGGACAGCCGCGCGCTCAACCGTCGCGTGGAAATCCACCTCGTGCCGATTACGCAGAACTGATAGCGGCAGCCGGACGGCAATGTCCGGCGTCGTGATGCGAACGGAGCCGGGGCGCTACAGCGCTCCGGCAATCCGCGCCGCAAGCCGCGCATTGTTTTCGACCAGCGCGATGTTGGTCTTGAGGCTTTCGCCGTCGGTCAATTCGAGGATGCGGGCGAGCAGCGTTGGCGTCACCGCCTTGCCGGTGATGCCGTTCTGCTTCAGTTCGGCCTGCGCCGCGTCGATATGCACCTGCATGATGGCTGCCGGGATTTCGGAAGCCTGCGGCACCGGATTGGCGATCAGCATGCCGCCGACGATGCCGAGTTCGCCGCGCGTCTTGTGGAAGCGGGCGATGTCGGCCGCACTGTCGAGCCGCAGCGGCGCCTTGAATGGTGAAATCCGCGACCAGAACGCCGGCATGACATCGGTGGCAAAGCCGACCACGGGCACGCCGCGCGTCTCCAGCACCTCCAGCGTCTTTTCAATGTCGAGAATGGCTTTCGCCCCCGCCGAAACCACAATCACCGGCGTGCGCGACAGCTCGTCGAGATCGGCGGAGATGTCGAAACTTTCCTCCGCGCCCTTGTGCACCCCGCCGATGCCGCCGGTGGCAAAGACGTGGATGCCGGCCAGATGCGCGGCGATCATCGTGGCCGCCACCGTGGTGCCGCCGGTGCGCTTCTGCGCGATCGCATAGGCGAGGTCAGCGCGCGACAGTTTTAGCGCGTCCTGGGTCTGGGCCAGCGCAATCCGCTCGGCGTCGGTGAGGCCGATCTTCAGCTTCCCGTCGATGACGGCGATCGTCGCCGGCACCGCGCCTTCCTCGCGCAAAATCTCTTCGACCCGCGCCGCCATGGCGTTGTTGTGCGGGTAGGGCATGCCGTGGGTGATGATCGTGCTCTCCAGAGCCACGACCGGCTTGCCGGCTGCAAGTGCGGCGGCAACTTCGGAGGCGATGTCGAGATGGGGATTGTTCATGGCGGATTACTCCTTGCTTGCGCGGTCAGGCCACCGCCTGCGCCGGCGGGACAAGCGCCAGGGCAGCGGCGAAAGCGTCATCATCGTAGCAGGCGACCACTGTCGGGCTGGCCACCGTCAGCGTTGCCGCCGCGATGCCGTACCGGACGGCGTCGCGCAGCGTGTGTCCATGCATCAGATAGGCCGTCGTCGCACCGGCGACAGCGTCGCCCGCGCCGGTGACGTCGGCGACGTGGAGCGTCTGCGGGATCGCGACCTCAAACACGCCTGAGGCGTCGAGCCCGGCCAGCATCTGCCCGCCCGCCGTGATGATCGCGCCTGCCAGGCCTTTGGCGGCAAGCGCGCGGGCGAGGTCGGCCGGGCTTGCCGTGTCGGACGCACCGGTCAGCGTCCGCGCTTCGCGGACATTCATGAACAGGCACGCCAGCTGCGGCAGGACGGCGGAAAACCGCGTCACCTTCGCCGGAGAAATCGCAATGCCGTAAAGCGCCTTGCCGGCGGCAAGCCGTGCCAGCGACGCCAGCGCGTCTGACGGCAGGTTGGCATCGCACAGGATCGCATCGGCGGTGGCCAGCATATCGCGCAGCGCGCGCCGGCGCATCTGCTTGGGAAAGCCGACATCGTAGAGGTTCATGTCGGCAAAGCCGGCGATCAGCTCGCCGTCGGCATCGATCAGCGCAGTGTAGCTCGGCGTGGTGCGGTCGAGAAACGTCACCGACAGGTCGGTAATGCCAGCCTCGGCAATCGCATGCGCCACAGCGTCGCCGGCAAGATCGCCGCCGCGCAGCGACAGCAATGCGCCGTCAATCTGATGGCGGGTGGCGTTGCGCAGCGCGTTGAACACACCGCCGCCGACTTCCTCGCGCATGGTGCCGGGATTGGAGGCGGCCGGCACATACGGACCACTGATGCGGCCGCGGCGGTCGAGATGGGCTGCGCCCACGGCAAGCACTTTGGGGTTGGTCATGATGCGCGGCGACACGGTCTGCATGAAGAAGACTGTAGCTTAGAACAGCGGATCGGAAAGGGGAATCAGGCTTTTGCAGCGCCCGGATGCCCAGTCCGCGCGCCGCCGCCAGCGAATCGCGGCCGCGGCTTTTACAGCCATGTGGCGCTATCACGCATGCGACGTCATCATGGCTTCCGCCGAAAAACACTCGGACAAAAATAGAACAAATTTGGAAGTTAATGATTTATCAGTAGGTTAGCATGGCTTGCAAAAACGGAACAAAAGCGGTACAAAAAACCCAGGGACACCGGCCTCGCCGGCTTCGCTGACCACCAAGGGGTAAGGTATCATGGCTCAGAATTCGTTGCGGCTTGTTGAGGATAGTTCGGTGGACAAAACAAAAGCTCTGGATGCGGCACTTTCCCAGATCGAGCGCGCGTTCGGCAAGGGCTCGATCATGCGGCTTGGCGCCAACGAGCAGATCGTCGAGATCGAAACGGTCTCGACCGGTTCGCTCGGTCTCGATATCGCGCTTGGTATCGGCGGCCTGCCAAAGGGACGCATCGTTGAAATTTATGGACCGGAAAGCTCCGGCAAGACGACGCTGGCCCTGCACACGGTGGCCGAAGCGCAGAAGAAGGGCGGCATCTGCGCCTTCGTCGACGCCGAACACGCGCTGGACCCGGTTTACGCCCGCAAGCTTGGTGTCGATCTCGAAAATCTGCTGATCTCGCAGCCTGATACCGGCGAGCAGGCACTGGAGATCTGCGACACGCTGGTGCGCTCGGGTGCGATCGACGTGCTGGTGATCGACTCCGTCGCCGCCTTGACCCCGCGCGCGGAAATCGAAGGCGAGATGGGCGACTCCCTGCCGGGCCTGCAGGCCCGCCTGATGAGCCAGGCGCTGCGCAAGCTGAC
>JBEBXE010000381.1:0-3516 GCA_040391705.1 Aerobium aerolatum | reverse complement strand
TCGGTGCATGAAACCACGCTCGGCACCATCGTCGCCAATCTCGGCATGACCGACACCACCTTTCCGCATCCGCTGTTTCATGGCGACACCGTGCGCGTCGAAACCGAAATCCGCTCGATCCGCGAGTCGAAATCGAAGCCGGATCGCGGCGTCGTCGAGATGGAACACCGCGCCTACAACCAGCATGGCGACCTCGTCGCCCGCTGCATTCGCCAGACGATGATCCAGAAGAGGCCTGCCTGATGCGTTCCCTGCTTTTCGTCCCCGGCGATTCGGAAAAGAAACTCGCCAAGGGCGTGGCGTCCGGCGCCGACGTGCTGATCATCGACCTCGAAGATTCGGTCGCCGCCGACAACAAGGCTGCCGCACGGGCGATCACGGCCGCCTTCCTGTCCGCCCCCCGCTCCGGCCCGCTGCTCTATGTCCGCGTCAACGACCTGTCGACCGGCCTCACCGAGGACGATCTGGCCGCGGTGATGAAGGCTGCCCCCGACGGCATCATGCTGCCGAAATCCAACAGCGCCGACGATGTGGCAAGGTTGGCCGTGCGGCTGCGGGTCGAGGAAGCCGAAAACGGACTTGCCGACGGCGTCACCCGCATCCTGCCGATCATCACCGAAACCCCGCTCGGCATCCTCAACGCCGCCAGCTATGCGCGTGGCGAGCCACGGCTGTCGGGGTTGACATGGGGGGCCGAGGACCTGTCGGCCGAGATCGGCGCGTCGGAAACCCGCGACGGCAGCGGTGCCTACACCGACGTATTCCGCCATGCGCGCACCACGACGATTCTCGCCGCAAGTGCCGCCAGCGTCGCCCCGATCGACACGGTGTTCCCAAATTTTCGCGATGAAGCGGCGTTCCTGCGCGATTGCCGCGAAGGCGCGCGCGACGGTTTCACCGGACGCATGGCGATCCACCCGGCGCAGGTGGCGATCATCAATCAGGTGTTCACCCCGTCGCCGGAGGCCATCGCCCACGCCCAGGCGGTGGTCGATGCCTTTACCGCGGCCGGCAATCCCGGCGTCGTCGGCATCGACGGCAAGATGTTCGACCGCCCGCATCTGAAGCGGGCGGAACGGCTGCTGGCGCGCGCCCAGGCAGCCGTCAGCAGCCGCTAGCGGCTACTCGGCGTCCCACTTCGGCCGGCGCATCTGAAAGGTCTCCGTCACCGAGGTGTAGTCCATATAGCCAAGACGCGAGACGGTGCCGGCCTTGACGATGTCGAACAGGCCGTCCGTCATCGCGTCTTCGCTGATATAGACGCCGACGACTTCGCCAAACACCATGAACCGCTTGCCGGTCTGACCGTCCAGCCCTTTCGGTTGGTGGATTTCCGTCACCTTGCATTCGAGCGCCGCCAGCGCGCGGGCCACGCGCGGCGGCTTGACCAGCCGCGACGGCGCGGTTTCCAGCCCGGCATAGTCGAACTCCGACACGCCGCGCGGCGCATCGACGGAGGTGGCGTTGGTTTCCGCCACCAACGCGCGTCCAACCAGATTGCAGACGAATTCGCCGGTCTCGCGCGCAAACACCACGCTGTCCTTTTCGCCTTCCGACGAGAACATCACCAGATGCGGATGAGTGCTGAGCGCGTTGAAGAACGAGAACGGCGCGATGTTCAGCGCCCCGTCCGCCGACAGGCTGGAAATCCAGCCGATCGGTCGTGGCGCGACAATCGCCTTGAACGGATCATGCGGCAGGCCGTGGCCCTTGGACGGTTCATAGAACATCGGTCTTAGCTCTCCGCCGAACCAGCCCAGGGGCCTGCATATTCAGACACCAGCGCCTCGACATCCGGACGCGGGCGGTCCGACGGCGCGCCGTCATAGCTGCCGATATGCACGAAGCCGATGACGCGCTCCTGCGGTGACAGGCCGAGAATGCGGCGGCCTTCGGCATCGTCGGAATACCAGTTGGTAATCCAGTTGGCGCCATAGCCATGGGCGTTGGCCGCGATGACAAGGTTCATCGCCGCAGCGCCGCCCGACAGCTGCATCTCCCATTGCGGGATTTTCGGATGATCGCGCACGACGGAAACCACGCCGATGACCAGCGGCGCGCGCGCAAAGCGCTTCAGTTCCTGCTGGTGACGCTTTTCGTCCAACGGCCCGTCACGCTCGCCGGCACGCACGGCCAGCAACGCGCCGACCTCGATGCGCGCCTGCCCACGATAGAGAATGAACCGCCACGGCTGCACCATGCCGTGATCGGGCACGCGCGTCGCGATCTTGAGGATCGTTGCGATCTCCGCATCATTGGGTGCGGGTTCGGTAAGCTCTGCAATCGGCGCGGACCTGCGCGCAAGCATGAAATCAATCACGGACTGGGGCAATCATGGCTCCTGACGGGGTGAGAGGATATTTTTCGGGTACGGCGGACGCCGGTTGCCTTCGGAAACGCGCTGGCATCGGACCCAAACCGGGGAAACAGTCCTGGGACTGGTCCGATCTTCTATCCTATGTGAGATCGTCCTGTGACAATCCCGAAGGACGTCCGGCGATCCCAGCGTTTTACGCCTTGAATTTGCCATCCACCTGGGGTTCAACGCAAGACATGATCGGGACCGTTTCCAGACTGTTCACCAAAATGGCGCTTTTTACCGCGCTCTGTTCGCTTGCCCTGCCTGCAAACGCACAGGACAGCGCGACGCCACTCGACAATCTGCGCATTCCCGGCATTTCCAGCTACGCCGCGCCAACGACGCAAGGTCCGCTGTCGCAGGCCGGCACGGGCGAAATCACGCTATCCGCCTTTCTGACCGAGGGCAGCGCACCGCTAACGCGCGGCCTGGTGTGGCGGGTATTCAAGCCTGATGCCGATCAGGACGGCAAGCTGCCGCTGATCGCCTCGGCACAAGGCGGTTCAGGCATCTTCCTGCTCGAACCCGGCAGCTATCTCGTCCACGCCTCCTTCGGCCGTGCGGGTGCCACCAAGCGCATCACCGTCGATCGCAGCGCCCGGACCGAATCGATCGTGCTTGACGCCGGCGGTCTGAAACTCGACGCGACCTTGTCGGGCGGCGTGCGCATTCCTTCCGACAAGCTGCGCTTTGCAATCTATGAAGCCAACGCGGACGCCACCGGCGACCGGGCGCTGATCGTCCCGGACGTGCAGCCCAACGCCGTCGTGCGCCTCAACTCCGGCACCTATCATGTGGTGTCGAACTATGGCGCAGTCAACGCCGTCATCCGTTCCGACATCCATGTCGAAGCCGGCAAGCTGACCGAGGCGACGGTGGAGCACAAGGCCGCCGAGGTCAGTCTCAAGCTGGTGCGCGAAAAGGGTGGCGAAGCCATCGCCGACACATCGTGGGCGGTGCTGACCGATTCCGGCGACGTCGTGCGTGAAAGCGTCGGTGCCTTCGCCTCGATGGTTCTCGCCGAGGGCGAATATGCCGTAGTGGCAAAGAACCGCGACCGCATCTACCAGCGCGACTTCAGCGTCATCGCCGGACGCAATCAGGACGTCGAGGTGCTGGCCGCCGAATCCGCCGCGGATACCGGCTCCGGCGACTGA
>JBEBXE010000380.1:0-3551 GCA_040391705.1 Aerobium aerolatum | reverse complement strand
CGTCAAGGCCGGGATCTCGGTCGAGGAACTGGCCGAGTCCATCGCCCGTCGCGGCTTGATCCAGTCTCTGCATGTCCGCCCGGTCGTGGACGGCGAGGGCAAGGAAACCGGCATGTTCGAGGTGCCCGCCGGCGGTCGCCGCTTTCGGGCGCTGGAACTGCTGGTCAAGCAGAAGCGCCTCGCCAAGGTCGCGCCGGTCCCGTGCGTGGTGTCGGAGGCCAGCGCCGATGTGCTGATCGACGAGGTTTCGCTTGCCGAGAATATCGAACGCGCACCGCTGCATCCGCTCGACCAGTTCCGCGCTTTCCAGGCCATGCGCGAAAAGGGCATGACCGAGGAAGCCATCGCGGCTGCCTTCTTCGTCGATGCCAAGACCAACGGGGCGGATCGACGCGCCTTCCTTTGAGTCTGAGAGCCGCAGGCAGCTGTTCGAGAGGTCCACATCGCTCCATCGCAGCCCGATGATCTCGCCGCACCGACACCGCCATGATCTGTGGTTCGGCAAATCTGGTCTTCTTCATTGGAATCTTCTCGATCAACGCTACGAGAAAATTCTACGTTTGAGCCCAGCTAATTTTGGGGACGATTACCCTTCGACCTGACTGGCGGCGAGAAGGGTGACGCACCGCATTTCCCGGTCTTGCTGGCGCTCGGACCTGATGTCGATCCGCGCGCGGCGGTCGCCGACAAGGGCTACGCCAGCAAGGCCAACCGGAAGGCGGCGCGGGTGCGCGGCATCATCCCCGTCATTCCGCACAACGCCAACGAGAAGAACAAACCCCGCTTATTTGCAAAGGCCATCTACAGGGGGCGCGGCCGCATCGAGCAGGCAGTCGGCAAGCTAAAGCGTTTCAAACGTGTTGCGCTACGATGCGAAAAGACGAAGCGGAACTTCGCATCCATCGTCGCTCTCGCCGCCGCGTTCGTCTTGGTCAAATCCGTCCACACAGCCTAGCAAGGGATAAGTTAAACAAACTCGCGGACGGTGGCAAAAGGGGTATGATGACAATATCCAGCCTTATGCTGTGTCTCAGATTCACTAGAGCGGTCTTCTCATATTGTCTGCACAAAAGAGGCCCTATGCCCGAGAGCAAAGTACACGAGCTTGTCAGCCTGTCTTTTAACGATGACGTTCGAGAAAATTCTGTGAGCTTAGCCAACGAGCATCCGGCCGACATTGCCGCTGCATTGGAAGAAACCGAGCCGGCGCGTGCGTGGTCGATCCTGAGGGAAGCAGCCAAACCGCGGCAGGCTGACATATTCGGCTATCTCGCCCTCGATTTTCAGGCGCAGCTCGCCACGATCATGCCGCGCGCCGATCTGGCGGCCATCTTCATGGAGATGAACGCTGACGACCGCGCCGACCTCTACAAGAAGCTGACGGACGAGCAGCGCGAGGCGCTGATGCCCGCTCTTGCGCAGGCCGAACGCGAAGACATCAGGCAACTGGCCGCCTATGAGGAAGGCACGGCCGGCGCGCTGATGACGTCGGACTACGCGTCCCTGTCGCCACAGCTCAATGCGAAACAGGCGATTGAAATGCTGCGTCATGAAGCGCCCAACAAGGAAACCATCTACCGCGCTTATGTCGTCGACGCCGAGCGCCATCTGCTCGGCTCGGTCAGGCTCCAGGAGCTCATTACCGCACATGGCGACGTCAAGGTCGCCGATCTGATGGAGCGCAACACCCATGCGATTCCAGTCAATGCCGACGTCGAGGACGCCGCCCGCAAAATCGCCCGCTACGACGTGATTGCGCTGCCGGTGATCGACGCGCAAGAGCGGCTGGTCGGCATCATCACTCATGACGATGCACTGGACGTGATGGAAGCGGAGGCGACCGAGGATTTCCAGCGGTTGGGAACCGTCACCAATCTGGATTCGAGCGTTGCGACCGCAACCGTGCCAATGCTCTACCGGGCGCGCATTGCCTGGCTGATGCTGCTCGTCTTCGGCAACATCTTTTCAGGGGCAGGCATAGCCCATTTCGAAGACACGATCGCCGCCCATCTGGCATTGATGTTTTTCCTCCCGATTTTGATCGCGTCGGGCGGCAATGCCGGCTCGCAATCCGCAACCTTGATGGTGCGGGCGCTGGCGACCGGCGATATTCGCATTTCCGACTGGGGCCGTGTTCTGGGCCGCGAACTGATGGTAGCGATACTGCTGGGGCTGAGCATGGCGGCGGCCATCGCCGTTATTGGCGTCTTTCGTGGCGGCCCTGACATTGCGATCGTGATTGCGCTGTCGATGGTGGTGATCGTCATCGCTGGCAGCATGATCGGCATGCTGCTGCCGTTTATCCTCAGTCGCTTCAATATGGATCCGGCCACTGCCAGCACGCCACTGGTGACCTCGATCGCGGACGCCACCGGCGTTCTAGTCTATTTTTCGATCGCAAAAGCAATTCTTTCGCTGCCTTGAGCAGAAATTCCGGGCCGCTGGTCGCGAGAAGGTGCTTTCCGCGCGCACACCATCTATGGTGCGAGCAAACAATCGAAGAGATCATGGCGAGATCCGGTTCCATGCGGCACAAGCGCTGGCAGCCGGTGCAAAATTGCGGATCAGCTTATTCGTCAACACCAATAAGGAGACTTCATGCTTTATGTAGACATTCCCACGCGAAGCGAATTCGCAACTTTGTCCAAGGCGCGCGCGGATGCCTGCGTTTCGATCTACGTCAGGACCACGCCGGTCACGCAGGAGGTGGCAGCATCCCGGATCGAGTTCGGCAATCTCATGCGCGAGGTCCAGTCGCAGCTTCAGGACGTGGGCTTCGACAAACGGCGTCTCGCGGTCCTCATGGACAGCTTGAGTGACCTGCTCGACGACGATGAGTTCTGGCGCTTTCAGGCAACCAGTCTAGCCGTATTCGCGACGGCGGACTCGATCCGCGCCTATCGGCTGGCCAATGATCTGACCTCGATGGTGCAGGTTTCCGACCGTTTCCATTTGAAGCCGCTTTTGCGCGCCGTCACCTTCCCGCATTCCGCTTTCATCCTCGCACTTTCGGAAAACGCCGTCCGCTTTGTCGAGATGCATGCCGATCTTGCGCCGGAGGTGGTGAAGGTGCCCGATATGCCCAAGGATGCTGCGTCCTCGGCAGGCAAGTCGACCTTGAACGACCGCACCTTCAGCGGTCGCATTCATGGATCCGAAGGACAGAACGTCCGCCTTCAGCAATATGTCCGCAAGGTTGACGCCGCACTTCGCCAAGTATTGTCTGGTCGCGAGTCCCCGCTGGTTCTTGCCGCCACCGGCAGGCTGGCGTCGCTCTTCGCCCAGACCTGCTCCTATCCGCATCTTTTGAAGGATACGATCGCCGACAGCCCTGACCAGTTCAGTGAGGCGCAGCTTGCCAATAAGGCCCGACCCATCCTCGATAAGGCTTATGCATCCGAAATTGCCGACATCCATGCGCTTTTCGACAAGCGTGCCGGGGACAACCGCGCGACGACCGACATGGCGGACGCCGCGCGGGCGGCAACCTTTGGTGGCATCGACACGCTGCTCATCGATATCGACACCACCGTTCCCGGCTTTGTCGATGA
>JBEBXE010000379.1:0-3558 GCA_040391705.1 Aerobium aerolatum | reverse complement strand
TTGATCTTGATCGTCGCCATCGCGTTGATCCGGCCCGGATCCTGGCGGAAACGCAGCTTGGCGGCCTCGTCAGTCGACCAGTCGATCGACATCGGGTCGACTTCGCCGTTCGGCCCGAGAATGCGGATGCTGTTTTCTTTCAGATAATTCGGATTCTTGCGCATCAGCGGAATGATGTCGCGACGCACAATCGATTCTGGCGCATTCCAGTAGGGATTGATGTTGATCTCGTGGATCTTCGAATTGAGAATCGGCGTCTGGCGGTCGGTCTTGCCGACGATGGCGGTATGACGCAGCGCCACGCGGTTGGATTCCACCGCTTCGATCTGTGCTGCCGGAATGTTCACCATCACGTAGCGATCGCCAAGAAAACCCGACATCGAGCGCAGGCGCACGAGGTTGGTTTCCAGCTGGCCGAAGCGCACAGGCGCGGAAATATTGAGGGCAGCGTAGGTGTATTTTCCGGTGACGCCATCTGCCGGCAGGCCATGGCGGGTCTGGAAGCGCTTGAGCGCGGCATCGACATAGGTGTCGAACGACGATGAAATGCCGGCGCGATCCGAAAGATCGCCGGAGGCGATCAGGCGCTGACGCAGCACTTCCACGTCGCGATCAACGACGCCGAGGCGCAGAGCCTTGGACGACGGAACGACAGGCCAGCCACCGCGTGAAACGATTTCCTGATATTGGTAAAGTGTCTGCTCGATGTGGCTGACGGTCTCCGGGCTGAACACCGGCGACGTCGACACCACTCTGCCCGACTGGGCCGAAGCCTTCGCGTCGAACTGATCATTCCAGGTGCCGCGCTGATTCGACGACAGGATATCGTCGATGGCGCTCTGCGCGAATGCGGTTTGCGACACGGCGGTCGCTGCGACAGCGCCCGCTCCTGCGAGGAAGGTACGGCGAGATGTTTTCATGTAGGTTCCCGGCACTTGTCTCGTCTGTCGCGACAGTTCGCGACCGTCATACGCATTTTCGCGAGCGACACTAGCATTATGGCGTTTATCGTTAAGATTCGCCAAACGACGCCGTTGCCATTCGTTAACCAATGCTACCTGGTTCGGTCCGCAATATGGCAGGATCGTGGCCGAGGCCGACAACACTGCAGCAACCGCCGGAAAAGCGAGCCGTAGACCGGGAATTGTCCACGGCTCGAAAGTATCCGCCAGATCAGAGACAGATAAGTGGGCTTACATGCGGTAGGCGATGGTGTCGTTCCAGAAACGATCCAGGCGCTGCAGAGCGCGGTTCATCTGCTGGAACTCTTCCGAATTGATACCGCCGACCTGTTCGATCGAGCCGATGTGACGGTCGTAGAGCTTGCCGACGACATCCGCCACTTCCTGGCCCTTCTCGGTCAGGCTGATGCGGACCGAGCGACGGTCGATGCGCGAACGCTGGTGGTTGATGAAGCCGAGATCGACCAGCTTCTTGAGATTGTAGGACACGTTCGAGCCGAGATAGTAACCACGCGAGCGCAGTTCGCCAGCAGTGAGCTCGGAAGAACCGATGTTGAACAGCAGCAGTGCCTGGATGGCATTGATGTCGCTGCGGTTGTTACGGTCGAATTCGTCCTTGATGACGTCCTGGAGACGACGGTGCAACCTTTCGACCAGCTGAAGTGATTCAAGGTAAAGCGAACGAATTGGGTTCTTCGGTTCAGTATTATCCGACGGCTTCGCCGTCTGTTTTGCAGTCATCATGATCTAGCCTCGTGTTTAACGCCCGGTGATTTTGTTTTTTGCTCTCACCTTGGCCCGACCATATCGAATGCCTCTAAAATTCGACTTAAAACGCAGGCTTAACAAGCGCTTACCAAAGCCAACACTGCAATCAGGCTGAATGAAGCGTTAATCGACCGATTTGCGCGCGCGGACGAAGAAAGCCACGCGGAAGGCCCCGTAAAGGAGCGCGACGCCGGCATGCGCGAGGACGACCTCAGGGCGTGCGCCGTAAAGGTCGGGGAAACCGAGATGCATCGTCATCTCGATTGCGGCGCAAATGAACCAGATCACCGGCCCCCAGGACGCCAGCATCCACAGGCCGCTGGCGGCGAAGGGAAACAGCACCGCAAGGATGACGGACACGACCTGCCAATGGACGGGCATCAGGTCGAAGCGCCATTCGGCACCCGGATAGATGCCGACCAACCGCACCCAGTACAGCAAGCCGAACACCAGGCTGCAGACCGCGACCAAGCGCAGGAACCATTCGAACGTCAGTTCGAGCGTGGTTGCGCGCAGGGGCGAGCGTTCAAAAGCCTCGTGCATGGATTGCGACAACTCACTGTCCGGTTCGATTCGTGCAGCATAGTTTCGTCATGCAGTTCCGCAAAGCCGCCTCGCGGCGAAAACGCACAAGCGATGCCACATGAGCAGCCCCACAAAACAGATTGACACATCCCCCTGCTCGCCCTTGGTCGAAGGCCGCTGCAATGCTAGAGCATCGGACCGAACGTGGAATCCGGCTTTCGGACTATTCCGATGCCCTCCCAACGATTGAGATCGTCTCGTGAACGCCCGGAAGGACGCATGGCGATCCAGAAGGCCAGTGACTGGAGATCGCCATGAACAAGTTTAGCCCCGCGCGTTACGCCGCTCCCCGCACCGTCGACGAGATCACCGCGTCGCGTCGCCTGCGCCGGATGCGCAAGGCCGACTGGTCGCGCCGGCTGGTGCAGGAAAACCGCCTGACGGTGGACGATCTGATCTGGCCGATCTTTCTCACCGAGGGCGAAAACAAGCGCGAAGAGATCGCCGCCCTGCCCGGCGTCTTCCGTCTTTCGATCGACGTCGCGGTCAAGGAAGCCGAGCGCGCGGCAAAGCTCGGCATCCCAGCGCTGGCGACGTTCCCGCAGGTCGAGCTGGCGCTGAAGGACGTTGCAGGCTCCGAAATCCTCGTTGCGGACAATCTGATCAACCGCGCCACCCGCGCGATCAAGGCGGCGGTGCCGGAGATCGGCATCATCACCGACTCAGCGCTCGATCCGTTCACCAGCCACGGTCACGACGGCATCCTGCGCGACGGCATCATCGTCAACGACGAAACCGTGGCCCAGGTCGCCGCAGCTTCGGTGCTGCAGGCTGATGCCGGCTCGGACATCATTGCCCCATCCGACATGATGGACGGGCGCATCGGCGCGATTCGTGATGCGCTCGACGCCGCCGGGCATCAGGACGTGGCGATCATGTCCTATGCGACCAAATTCGCGTCCGCCTTCTATGGCCCGTATCGCGAAGCAATCGGCACACAGGGCCTGCTGAAGGGCGACAAGAAGACCTACTACCTCGACCATGCCAATTCCGACGAAGCGATGCGCGAGATCGAGCAGGATCTGGCCGAAGGCGCCGACATGATCATGGTCAAGCCGGGCCTGCCCTATCTCGACATCATCCGCCGCGCCAAGGACGAGTTCGGCCTGCCGACCTTCGCCTATCAGGTGTCCGGCGAATACGCGATGATCGAGGCGGCGGCGGCCAATGGCTGGATCAACGGCGAAACGGCGATGATGGAAAGCCTGATGGCGTTCAAGCGCGCCGGCTGCGACGGCATCCT
>JBEBXE010000378.1:0-3566 GCA_040391705.1 Aerobium aerolatum | reverse complement strand
CGCATCGCCACCTGCTGCAGGATGTCGTCGCCAGCGCGGCGGCCGAACAGGTCGTTGATCGGCTTGAAGCCATCGAGATCGAGAATGCCAACCGTGAACGGCGCCGGGTCCTCGGCACGCTCGATGATCAGCCGATCGACCTTGTCAAAAAATCGACGCAGGTTTCCAAGGCCCGTGAGCGGGTCGGTGAAGGCAAGATCTAAGCCCTCATTGGTGCCGCTCCCCTTCCGGCTTGGCATCGGCATATGGCACTTTCTCGTATTTAGTCGTTTATTTCGCCCGGACGGCGCAAACGCTGTCACAGATCCGTTTAGGAAACGTATCGGATAAAACTGTTCTGAAACTGACTTCCTAACGCCTTACCTGAAAGATACGCAGCGGCGCGGTTCCGGTTCCCTCGACAACAGCCAGCCAGTCAGGGGTTGCGCCATCGAGCAGCGCCTTGAGAAATCCGTCGGGCGCCCAGCGCGCCAGCGCCTGCGTCTCGGCATTGCCGGGGCACAAAGCGACATAGTCGATGCCGAGCCCGCGCGCCGCCGTCGCCGCCGCGTCCGGATCAACCATCAGAATGTCGAGGGCCGCACGGTTGCCGGCATTGTTGCGGTGATACGGCCCGTTGAGCACCCGATGCGCGGTCTCGTGCAGCACCGTTGAGCCAAGATTGGAAATCGTCAGCACGGTTCCGGCCGGCAGTTGCGCCAGCGCCGCGTGGTCCGCCAGCGCGTAGCACGTCGCGTCGGCCGCAGCCGCCATTTCCGTTTCCGTTTCTGTTTCCGTTGCTGCTGTCGCGTCGCCGGGCTCCAGCACGACACCGGCGAGCTGCCACAGCAGACTGATCGACACGATCCAGCTTGCGGCCATCACCAGTTGCGCCGCAACGGTCGGCCGGGCCAGCGCCAGCGTCCGCGCGCGGCCGATCCAGGCGGCCAGCACAATGGCGGCCAGCGTCACCGAAAACACCCCGCCGCGCACCTGCCAGCACGACACCGCCACTGCCACCGCCAGAAAGGCGAACAGCACCGCCGTTTCTCGTGTCAGACGACCGCGCACCGCCTGCAACGCCAGAATCGTCAACGCGATCACCGGCGTGGCGTAATAGCCGGCAATCGTGCCGAGTTCGCCTGCCCGCACCAGCGCGCCCAGCGGCTGCGCCTCGGTCACCGAGCTCAGCCAATATTGGCGCAGCACCGGGTCGAGGTCGGCATAAGGATCGGCAAGGCATTGCGGAAAGGCACTGATGGCCACCAGCGCGACGATCACGCCCAGTGCTGCCAGCGCGCCGAGGCGGGTCCAGACCGTCTGGCGCAATACCGGCACCAGCGTCGCCAGCGCCAGCCCGCCGCCGCCCAGCACCGCCAGCGCGCCCTGCGGCAGCGACAGCGCATCGCACGTCACCGCCAGCCAGTCCTGCGACGGCACGGTGGCAACGAAGCTCGCGGCCGCCGCGCCGGCAAAGGCCAGCCCGAAGCCGCGCGCCAGCCTGATCGGCGCATCGCCTCCGGCGAGATAACACCCAGCCGCCACCGCACAGGCAACAGCCGCATAGGGTGCGGCCTCCATGCCGATCGCCAGCATCAGCGCGGCGCAGACACCGGCAACGCCACCCGCACCGCCCGGAGACGCCGCACCGTCGCGCAGGCCGACCATCAACGCATAGGCAGCCCCCAGCGCCAGCGCCAGTTGCGCGTTGTGATGGTCGAGCGCGCCGGGCAGGAACACGTTGACGAAGTGCAGCGCCAGCGCCCCCGTCACCACGGCCGGCAGCACCGCCGGCGCGCCGCCGATGAGGTCTGCGGCACGGATCATCAGGAACAGGCTGAGCGCCAGCAGCAGCAGCGGCCAGATCACCAGCGCCGCCTGCTCGCCGACCAGCAGCACCAGCCCGGCGATCGGCAGGTCGATCAGCCGCGACCAGTGCATGACGAAGCCGCCGTCGAGGCCCATGCGGTACTGGGTGAGATCGAACCACGACTGCCCGGCCAAAAGGTCGCGAACCTGCACCAGTCGCAGCAGGCTGTCATTGTCGCCGTTGCTGTCGGCCAGCGACGGAAACGCGCGCACCGCGTGGAAGGCCAGAAACGCCAGCGTCACCGCGATGGCGATACCGGCATGGGTGACCGCCGCAGACCGCCTGCCGGCCCGAAATGACGAGGATACGCTGCTCAAGTTGAAATCCGCCTTTGCCAAGCTACCGCCTAACCTGACCTTAACCCGTTCAAGAAATAGTAAAGCCAACGTCGCAAGCGCGTTTCCCTCTCGGAGTGCTCCACATGCAAGTGCTGTCCCGGCCCGTCCCAACCATCGCGGTGGTGCTGCCCTGCTACAACGAAGAGCAGACCATCGGCGCGGTTGTGCGTGGATTTCGCGACGCGCTGCCGCAGGCCGCCATCTATGTCTACGACAACAATTCCAGCGACCTGACGGCGCTGCAGGCGCGCGCCGCCGGTGCGATCGTCGTGCGCGAGCCACGGCAGGGCAAAGGCAACGTCGTGCGCCGGATGTTTGCCGACGTCGACGCCGACATCTACATCATGGCCGATGGCGACGGCACCTACGATCCCCACGACGCGCCGCAACTGATCAACGCGCTGCTGACGGAGCGGGTCGACATGGTCGTCGGCACCCGCAGGGGCGTCACCGACGACGCCGGCCGCGCCGGCCACGCCTTCGGCAACAGCATCTTCAACCTGCTCTACCGCACGCTGTTTGGCCGCGACTTCACCGATATCTTTTCCGGCTACCGCGTGTTTTCCCGTCGCTTCGTCAAGAGCTTCCCGGCGGTGTCGACCGGTTTCGAAATCGAAACCGAAATGTCGGTGCACGCCTCGATGCTGCGCATCCCGGTCTGCGAGATGACGCTCGACTACGGCCGTCGCCCCGAAGGCTCGCAATCGAAGCTGTCGACCTATCGCGACGGCGCGAAAATCCTCTGGATGTTCGCCATGCTGATGAAGGAAACCCGACCCGCGCGCTTCTTCGGCGCGCTGGCGGCGGGCTTCCTTGCGATCAGCGGCGTGTTCGCCGTGCCGGTGCTGTACGAATACGCGCTGACCGGGCTGGTGCCGCGCATGCCGACCTGGATTCTGTCGATGGGGCTGCTGTCGCTGTCGATGATCATGATGGTCGCCGGCCTGATTCTCGATTCCGTCGCCCGCGGCCGCGCCGAGCAGAAACGCATCCATTATCTCAGCCTCGCCCCGGCGCATGGCGTCCCGCTGCAGGACAGCGCTGCGGTCGCCTCGCCACTGCCGGTCAGCCGCGCCGGATAGATGACGATTGGCAACAAACCCGCAACCGGGTAGAGCATCGCAGACATCAACCGAACAGCGAGAGTCCGCCATGGCCCTGAAGGTCGCGGTCCAGATGGACCACATCTCCACCGTTTCGATTGCAGGCGACACGTCGTTTGCCCTGTCGCTCGAGGCGCAACGGCGCGGCCATGCGCTGTTCCACTACACCCCCGACCGGCTTTCGATGGACGGCGGCAAGATCTACGCCCGCCTCGAGACGATGGACGTGCGCGACGTCAAGGGCGACCACTACACGCTCGGCGAACAGGTGCGCAC
>JBEBXE010000377.1:0-3569 GCA_040391705.1 Aerobium aerolatum | reverse complement strand
ATCGACATGCTGCTCGACGTCACCAAGCAGGTGGAAGGCCACACGATCTGCGCGCTGGGCGACGCGGCCGCATGGCCGATCCAGGGCCTGATCCGTCACTTCCGTCCGGAAATCGAACGGCGTATCGACGAGTTTTCCCGCAACGCGCACCGGGCAGAACCGGTGCTGGTAGCTGCGGAATAAGGGTAGCGGGCCTAACGCAGGGTTCGGGGCAGGGCGCGAGCGAGCGCAGCTGCCCTGAAACCAACGAAAGATGCCAGAGATGAGCACGAGCGAACGGAGCAGGACAGGTGACGACATTGCGATGCCGCAAGAGATTGCGAGCGCGATGAACCTGTTTGCCCATCCGATGGCGGGCATGGCTGCTGCCGGTGCAATCGGCTTTGCGATGGCAAGCCATGCCTGGGGGCTGTGGCTGGGTGCTGTCACCGGTGCTGCGGAAGCTTCGCAGAAGCGGTTTGCCGATGTAGCGCCGCAGGCAGAGCCCAAGGCGGCTGCGCCGGTGGGGCTGAAGCTGGTGGTGTCGAAGCCAGCTGTGGCGAAAGCTCCGGTTGCGGCGCGCAAGGTTGTGGCGAAGGCTGCCGAGCCGACCAAGGCGGTGTCCGCTGTCATGGTTCGCCCGGCTGCACTGGCCAAGCCGGCGGCTGCGGACGATCTGAAGGCACTTTCCGGCATCGGACCGAAGCTGGAAAAGGTTCTGAATGGTCTGGGTATCTGGACGTATGGACAGATTTCTGCGCTGAACGCGGCTGAAATCGCCTGGCTGGACGCGGAGTTTGGCTTTGCAGGGCGGATCGATCGCGACGGCTGGGTTGAGCAGGCGAAAGCCCTGCAGCAAAGCAAATGACGAGACGGCAGGCGCGGCGCGCCATTCGGTATGAAATTTTGCGGATTTCCGCGGGGTTGAGGCAATATGGCTAAAATTAAGGTAGACGGCAAAGAGATCGACGTCCCCGATCACTATACGCTGTTGCAGGCCGCAGAGCAGGCAGGCGTCGAGGTGCCGCGCTTCTGTTTCCACGAGCGTCTGTCGATCGCCGGCAATTGCCGCATGTGTCTTGTCGAGGTGAAGGGCGGACCGCCCAAGCCGGCGGCCTCCTGCGCCATGGGCGTGCGCGACCTGCGTCCCGGACCGAACGGCGAAACGCCGGAAATCTTCACCAACACGCCGATGGTCAAGAAGGCCCGCGAAGGCGTGATGGAATTCCTGCTGATCAACCATCCGCTGGATTGCCCGATCTGTGACCAGGGTGGCGAATGCGACCTCCAGGACCAGGCGATGGCGTTCGGCGTCGATGCGTCGCGCTATCACGAGAACAAGCGCGCCGTCGAAGACAAGTATATCGGGCCGCTGGTCAAGACGATCATGACGCGCTGCATTCACTGCACGCGCTGCGTTCGCTTCACCACCGAAGTCGCCGGCATTTCCGAGCTTGGCCTGATCGGCCGTGGCGAAGACGCTGAGATCACCACCTATCTCGAGCAGGCAATGACCTCCGAGCTGCAGGGCAACGTCATCGACCTGTGCCCGGTCGGCGCGCTGACCTCGAAGCCCTACGCGTTCCAGGCGCGTCCGTGGGAACTGACCAAGACTGAATCCGTCGACGTGATGGACGCTGTCGGGTCGGCGATCCGCGTCGACAGCCGTGGCCGCGAAGTGATGCGCATCATGCCGCGCATCAACGAGGCGGTGAACGAAGAGTGGATTTCCGACAAGACCCGCTTCATCTGGGATGGCCTGCGCTCGCAGCGCCTCGACCGGCCCTATATTCGCCAGAACGGCCGCTTGCAGCCGGCAAGCTGGGCGGAAGCCTTTGCGGCGATCAAGGATGCCGTGTCCAAGACCTCCGGCGACAGGATCGGCGCGATTGCCGGCGATCTCGCCACCGTCGAGGAAATGTATGCACTGAAGGCGCTGATGGCGTCGCTCGGCTCGGCCAATATCGACTGCCGCCAGGATGGCGCAGCGCTCGATCCGGCAGCCGGACGCGCCAGCTACATCTTCAACCCGTCGATTGACGGCATCGAGGATGCAGACGCGGTGCTGATCATCGGCTCCAACCCGCGCTTCGAAGCGTCGGTGCTCAACACCCGCATTCGCAAGCGCTGGCGTGCCGGCAACCTGCCGATCGGCGTGATCGGCGAGGTCGGCGACCTGCGCTACGACTACGAGCAGCTCGGCGCCGGAACCGAAACGCTGTCGCAGCTGGCTGATGGCAAGCTTGGTTTCCATGCAGTGCTGAAGAATGCCAAGCGTCCGCTGATCATCGTCGGGCAGGGCGCGCTGTCGCGCACCGACGGTGCGGCCATCCTGGCGCTGGCCGCCAAGATCGCTGTCGACGTCGAGGCGGTGTCCGACGCGTGGAACGGCTTTGCGGTTCTGCACACGGCAGCAGCGCGCGTTGGCGGTCTCGATCTCGGCTTCGTGCCGGGCGAGGGCGGCAAGGATGCCTCCGCGATGATGGGCGCGCTCGACGTGCTGTTCCTGCTGGGCGCCGACGAGTTCGAGATGAGCATGATCGGCTCGGCGTTCACCGTCTATATCGGCAGCCATGGCGACGCCGGCGCACACCGCGCCGACGTGATCCTGCCGGGCGCGACCTACACGGAAAAGTCCGGCACCTTCGTCAACACCGAAGGCCGCGTGCAGATGGCGCATCGCGCCGGGTTCGCGCCGGGTGAAGCCAAGGAAGATTGGGCGATCCTGCGGGCGCTCTCGGACGTGCTGGGCGGCAAGCTGCCATTCAATTCGCTGCCGCAGCTGCGCGCCAAGCTGTATGAGGAATTCCCGCACTTCGCCGCGATCGACGAGATTCTTGCCGGATCTGCGGCGGATGTGACGGCGCTGGCAGGCACACAGGGCAAGCTGACCAAGGCTCCGTTTGCATCGCCGGTCAAAGACTTCTATCTGACGAACCCGATTGCACGTGCTTCGGCTGTCATGGCGGAGGCTTCGGCCCTCGCCAAGGGCGGGTTCAAGCAGGCGGCCGAGTAGGACAGGGACTGATGAATTCCTTTTTCGCAGATTATGTGCTGCCGACGCTGATCATGCTGGGCCAATCGGTCCTGATGATCGTGGTGTTGCTCGTCGGCATCGCTTTCCTCCTCTATGCCGACCGCAAGGTGTGGGCAGCGGTGCAGTTGCGCCGCGGTCCCAACGTGGTCGGGCCGTGGGGCCTTCTCCAGTCGTTCGCCGACCTTTTGAAGTTCGTCTTCAAGGAGCCGGTGATTCCGTCTGGTGCCAACAAGGGCGTGTTCCTGCTTGCCCCGCTGGTGTCGGTGGTGTTGGCCATCGCGACCTGGGCGGTGATCCCGGTCAGCGAAGGCTGGGCGATCGCCAGCATCAATGTCGGCGTCCTCTACATCTTCGCGATTTCGTCGCTGGAAGTGTATGGCGTGATCATGGCGGGCTGGGCATCCAATTCGAAGTATCCATTCCTCGGCGCGCTGCGCTCGGCCGCGCAGATGGTGTCGTATGAAGTCGCCATCGGCTTCGTCATCGTCACGGTGCTGCTGTGCGTTGGCTCGCTCAACCTGACGGACATCGTGCTGGCGCAGCGTGACGGCCT
>JBEBXE010000376.1:0-3580 GCA_040391705.1 Aerobium aerolatum | reverse complement strand
TTCTCGGTTGCCTACCAGGTCAGCGATCCGCGCGCCTATCTGTTCAACGTGTCCGATCCTGACTCGACCCTGCGCCAGATCGCCGAAAGCGCGATGCGTGAAGTCGTTGGCAGCCGTCCGGCACAGGACATCTTCCGTGATGACCGTCAGGGCATTGCAGAAACCGTCCGCACTGTCATGCAGGAGACCATCGACGAATACGGTGCCGGCCTCGCCATCACCGCCATCTCGATCGAAGACGCGGCACCGCCGCGTGAAGTCGCCGACGCGTTTGAAGAAGTGCAGCGCGCCGAACAGGACGAAGATCGTTTCGTCGAGGAATCCAACCAGTACTCCAACCAGAAGCTCGGCGCGGCGCGCGGTGAAGGCGCTCAGATCCGCGAAGAAGCGGCAGCCTACAAGAACCGTGTCGTGCAGGAAGCCGAGGGTGAGGCGCAGCGCTTTATCTCGGTCTACGACGAGTATGCGAAGGCACCGGACGTGACCCGCAAGCGTCTTTTCCTGGAAACCATGGAAGGCGTTCTCAAGGGGTCGAACAAGGTGATCGTCGAGCAGGGTAACGGCCAGGGGGTAATTCCGTATTTGCCGCTGCCTGAGCTGCGCGCGACGCAGCAGGGAGGAAACAACTGATGGCAAACCGTCTTCCTGCAATCGTTGTTATCGTCCTTGTCCTGCTGTTCCTCGCCTGGTCGTCGATCTTCGTCGTCAACGAGCGCCAGCAGGCAATCGTGCTGCGCTTCGGCGAGATCGTCGATGTGAAATCGGAGCCGGGTGTCTACTTCAAGCTGCCTTTCGCTTTCATGGAAGCCGACAACGTCCAGATGATCGATGACCGCGTGCTGCGCTTCGATCTCGACGACATCCGCGTTCAGGTGTCGGGCGGCCGCTTCTATGAAGTGGATGCCTTCATCGCCTATCGCATCAGTGATGCGCGTCGTTTCCGCCTTGCCGTTTCGGGTAGCATTCCGCTCGCCGAACAGCGCCTGCGCACCCGTCTCGACGCTGCTTTGCGTCGTGTCTACGGTCTGCGTGGCTTTGAGGCGGCGCTGTCTGAAGAACGCGGCTCGATGATGCGCGAAGTGCGTGATCAGCTTCGTCCGGATGCCAACTCGCTTGGCCTGCAGATCGTCGACGTTCGTATTCGTCGGACCGATCTGACGCAGGAAGTCTCGCAGCAGACTTACGAGCGTATGCGTGCCGAACGTCTGGCAGAAGCCGAGCGTCTGCGTGCGCGTGGTCGTGAAGCAGCCCAGCGTATCCGCGCCCGTGCGGATCGTGAGGTCGTCGAAATCGTTGCAGATGCCCGTCGTGAGTCGGAAATCCTGCGCGGTGAGGGCGAAGCCGCACGGAATGCGATCTTTGCCGATGCGTTCACCCGCGATGCCGACTTCTTCGAGTTCTATCGCTCGATGGCGGCCTACACCTCCGCCTTGGAAGGCACCGGCACGACCATGCTGCTGTCGCCCGACTCGGAGTTCTTCCGCTACTTCGGCAGCTCCACGGGTCGTGAACCGACGAATGGCGCACCAACGCCAAGCGCTCCGGCAGCACCTGCTGCCGGCGGCGTGACCACGGGCACGACCAACTGACGTGAGTGACTTCCTTGTCGCTCTCGGGCTGGTTCTCGTGATCGAGGGCGTTCTCTACGGTGGCCTGCCGCATTTTGCCAAGCGGTTGGCCGCCGACGTTCAGACGGTTCCCGAACAGACGCTGCGCGTCGCGGGAATCGCCGCCATCATCGTGGGGGTCGGCATCGTCTGGCTCGTACGCGGCGGCTGATCGTCACGTCTCCCGAACCCGGAAACTGGTTCGGGATCAGCACAACCTGCATTCGGGCGCTTGCACGACAGCAAGCGCCCGGTTCACAATGGATTTTACGCATGGCGTCTGGGTTGGCCGCAAACGCGCCCCATTGTTGATGACCATGTGCAAGTGAGGACCTGCGCCTCATTCCTGATTTTGGAGACTGGTTGCATGGTTTCGATGATTTTCGCGTCTGCGGTTCGTAAGGCCCTTGTCGGTGCAGCGGTGGGCGCCATGTGCGCGACCAGCGCTTTGCAGATGATGCCGAGCGCCTATGCGCAGGCGCAGCCCGCCGTCACCAACGGCCCGGCCTCCGTCGCCGACCTTGCTGAAGGCCTGCTGGGCGCAGTGGTCAACATCTCGACCTCGCAGAGCATTGCCGCGACCGGCCGTGGCGTTCCGCGCCCCGGGCCGAAGCCGACCCTGCCGGAAGGCTCGCCGTTCCAGGAGTTCTTCGACGAATTCTTCAACAATCCCGGTGAGGGCGGCAAAGGCAACGGTCCGCGCCGGGTCCAGTCCCTTGGCTCCGGCTTCGTCATTGATGCCGCTGAAGGCATCGTCATCACCAACAACCACGTCATCGCCGACGCTGACGAGATCGAAGTCAATTTCGCTGACGGCGGCAAGCTGAAGGCTGAACTGGTCGGTACCGATCCGCAGACCGACCTTGCGGTGCTGAAGGTCGATCCGACCCTGCGCAAGCTGACGCAGGTCGATTTCGGCGATTCCTCGGCCATCCGCATCGGCGACTGGGTGATGGCGATCGGCAATCCGTTCGGCCTCGGCGGCTCGGTGTCGATCGGCATCGTGTCGGCGCGCGGCCGCGACATCCAGTCCGGCCCGTATGACGATTTCATCCAGACCGACGCGGCGATCAATCGCGGCAATTCGGGCGGGCCGCTGTTCGACATGCACGGCAAGGTCATCGGCATCAACACCGCGATCATCTCGCCTTCGGGCGGCTCGATCGGCATCGGCTTCTCGATCCCGTCGCAGCTGGCCGTCAACGTCATTGCGCAGCTGCGCGAGTTCGGCGAAACCCGCCGTGGCTGGCTCGGCGTGCGCATCCAGCCGGTGACCGACGAGATCGCCGAAAGCCTTGGCATGGACAAGGCCAAGGGCGCGCTGGTCGGCGGCGTCATTGCCGGCGGCCCGGTGGACGACGGCAGCATTCAGCCGGGCGACGTGATCATCAGTTTCGACGGCAAGGAAATCCGTACCTCGCGCGACCTGACCCGCATCGTTGCCGAAACCCCGGTGGGCAAGGAAGTGCAGGTCCTGGTCGTCCGCAAGGGTGAGGAACAGACGGTTCCGGTCACGCTGGGCCGTCGCGAGGATGGCGAACGTCTGGCGCAGGGCGAGACGGAAACCGACACCGATGACGATGCGGTCGTAGCCGAGACCGAAACCGTGCTTGGCATGACGGTGTCCGAACTGGATGAGGCCGGACGCACGACCTATCAGATCGCGCCGGAGGTTTCCGGGGTGCTGGTGACGCAGATCGAGGCGGGCTCGAGCGCTGAAGAGCGTGGCATTGTCGCCGGCGACGTCATCACCGAGATCGCGCAGGAAGCCGTCGCCACGCCCAAGGACGTGACCAACCGCATTGCCGCGCTCAAGCAGCAGGGCCGCCGCAACGCGCTGCTGATGCTGTCGTCCAAGACCGGCGAACTGCGGTTCGTGACGATCAGGATGGACTGATATCTCCAGGACGGGGGCGCACTAGCGCTCCCGCCACTGCTGGGCGCTCAGCGTGTAGAACACATGGCGCTTGAGG
>JBEBXE010000375.1:0-3583 GCA_040391705.1 Aerobium aerolatum | reverse complement strand
GCGATTTCATCGAGGACAAGATGGCGATCCTGCCGATCGACGCCGCGATTCAGGCCAACCTGCGCGAGACCACCACGCGCGTTCTGGCTTCGCTCACGCCGCGTGAAGAACGCGTGCTGCGCATGCGTTTCGGCATCGGCATGAACACCGACCACACGCTGGAAGAAGTCGGCCAGCAGTTCTCGGTGACCCGCGAACGTATCCGCCAGATCGAGGCAAAGGCGCTGCGCAAGCTCAAGCACCCAAGCCGCAGCCGCAAGCTGCGAAGCTTCCTCGACAGCTAAGAACGACGAAAAAACCCGGCCACCGCGCCGGGTTTTTTGTGCGTTGTCGTGCGTCCTTCGAGGCTCGCCGAAAAGGCTCGCACCTCAGGATGAGGTCTGTCGTGAATCGAACCCAACCCATCGTGGGCTCAACAACCCACCTTCCTCATCCTGAGGTGCGAGCGCAGCGAGCCTCGAAGGACGCACGACAGCACCCCGCAAACCGTGCTATTCTCCTCCCATGAACGAGCATGTCAGCGACTTTCTGCCAATGCCGGAAACGACGCAAGCTGCCGAGGGGATGCGGCGGCGGCCGTGGAGCGTGGCCGAGATCGAGGCGATGGTGAAGGCAGGCATCATCGCCGAAGACGAGCGGTTCGAACTGATCGGCGGGGAGGTGGTGCCGATGCTGCCCAAGGGCGGACGCCATGAAATGGTCAAGATGGAGCTGAACTGGCATTTCCAGAAAGCCGCGCCGGATCATCTGACAATTGCACCGGAAACGACGCTGCGGCTCGACGACAAGAGCTTTCTCGAACCCGACTTCTGCGTTTTCCCGCGCTCGATCTTTCCCGGCGACCTGCGTGGCCATGACGTCCTGCTGGCGATCGAGATTGCCGACACCAGCCTGGCCTACGATCGCGGCCGCAAGCTTGGCGTCTATGCCGCCTACGGCATCCCGGAAGTCTGGGTGATCAACGCGACCACCCTTGTCACCTACGTGCATCGCGGGCTTGGCGCGGAAGGCTATCGCACCGCGTTCGACGTGATGCCGGACAGTGAAATTGTTGCTGCGCGCGCCGAGGGCGTGGGTTACAATTTTGCCAGCCTGGGGCTTTCGCCGCTGGGCGGCGAGTAGCAGAGCCGAATTCAAATGGACGATCAGACCAAGGCCGGGGCTTCATCCGGCTCTCTTTCCGTGCGCGATGCCGTGGATGCGGACATGGCGACGGTGCAGGCCATCTACGCCGATCACGTGTTGCACGGGCTGGCAAGTTTCGAGGAAATCCCACCGACTTTGCCCGAGATGCTGGCGCGCCGCGCTGCAGTGCTTCATGCCGGGCTGCCCTATCTGGTGGCCGAACTGGACGGCGCGGTGCTCGGCTACGCCTATGCCACCGCCTATCGTCCGCGACCGGCCTACCGTTTCACCATCGAGGATTCCGTCTATGTGCGGGAAGGCCAAAACGGCAAGGGTGTCGGGCGGGCGCTGCTGAGCGCGCTGATCGCGCGCTGCGAGCGCGGACCGTGGCGGCAGATGCTGGCGGTGATCGGCGACAGCGACAATTCTGGATCGGTGGCGCTGCATCGCAGCCTCGGGTTTCAGGACGCCGGCGTGCTGCGCTCGGTCGGCTTCAAGCTCGGCCGCTGGGTCGATACGGTGCAGATGCAGCGGCCGCTCGGCAAAAGCGATACGGTCGCACCCGAATAAGATTACGACGCAAGGCGGGCGAAGGGGTTCGCCTGTTCAGGAGAGAGATTGCCATGCTTACGCTTTATTATGCGCGCGGCACCATCGCGCTGGCTTCCCACATCGCGCTTGAGGAGGCGGGGGCCGACTATGTGGCGCAGCCGCTCGACTTTTCCCATGCGCAGCAGCGCACGCCGGACTACCTCTCGATCAACCCGAAGGGCAGGGTGCCGTCGCTGGTGACGTCGCGCGGTATCCTGACGGAGACGCCGGCGATCCTGGCCTACATCGCGCAGATTTACCCGGGTGCCGGGCTTGCCCCTCTGGATGATCCGTTCGCCTTTGCGCAGATGCAGGCGTTCAACGCCTATATCTGCTCGACGCTGCATGTCGCCCATGCGCATGGGCCGCGCGGAACGCGGTGGGCGGACGAGCCGGCAGCGCTGGCCGAGTTGAAGCGCAAGGTGCCGGAGGTGATGACCGACAGTTTTGCGATGATCGAAAACGAGATGCTGCGCGGGCCGTGGGTCATGGGCGAGACCTATTCGGTTGCCGACCCATATCTGTTCACGGTTGCGCGCTGGATCGAGGCGGATAACGTCGACACTGCCCGCATCCCGCGCGTGCTGGAACATCGCCAGCGGATGCTGGAGCGTCCGGCGGTGGCCAAGGCACTGGCTGCCCAGAACGCCGCCTGAGGTTGCTGAAACGCGCGCGTGCGGTTTTCCTTCGTGCGCGCCTGCGGTTATACAAAGCCATGTAAGATTTTCGGGCGGCTGCGGCGCGCCCGACGAGAATGGGAGACGAACCATGTCGTTCTGGAAAAAACTCTTTGGCGCAAGCGGCGATGCGCCGGCGAAGGCGGAAGCAGCTGCGGAGCCGGTCGAGCACAAGGGCTTCATCATCCGCGCGACGCCGTTCACCGAGGGCGGCCAGTATCAGACCTGCGGCGTCATCTCCAAGGAGGTTGACGGCGAGCTGAAAGAGCACAAATTCATCCGTGCAGACCGTTTCGCCTCGAAGGAGGACGCTATCGATGTCACGCAACGCAAGGCCCGGCAGATCATCGACGAACAGGGCGAACGGATTTTCAACTAGGATCGGCCGCTGGGCCGCGCTGTGTGCGATGCTGCTGGTTGCCGGTTGCGCCGTATATGGCGGGGCCGGTGCGGCGCGCATCAGCGACGGCACGGCCACCGTGTCATCGGCCAGCGCGCGCGTCGGGCCTGAAGGCGTATCCGCGCGCTCGCAGCGAAGCGTTCATCAAGTGAGGCCGGTGTTTTAGGCCGGTCCGGAGGAGGGATCATGTCACTGCAAGGCAAGACGGTGTTCATTTCGGGAGGCTCGCGCGGCATCGGCCTCGCCATCGCGCTGCGCGCCGCGCGAGACGGCGCCAACGTCACCATCGCCGCCAAGACCGCCGAACCGCATCCGAAGCTGCCGGGAACGATCTATACGGCAGCCGAGGACATCGAAAAGGCAGGCGGCAAGGCGCTGCCGGTCCTGTGCGACATTCGCGAGGAAGAGCAGGTCGCCGACGCGGTCGCCAAGACCGTTGCAGCCTTCGGCGGCATCGACATCTGCATCAACAATGCCAGCGCCATCAACCTCACCGGCACGCTGGAAACCGACATGAAGCGCTATGATCTGATGCACCAGATCAACACGCGCGGCACGTTCCTCGTCTCGAAAATGTGTATTCCGCACCTGAAGTTGGCGCAAAATCCTCACATTTTGAATCTGGCCCCGCCGCTCGACATGCAGCCAAAGTGGTTCGGCAACCACGTCGCCTACACGATGGCGAAATACGGCATGTCGATGTGCACGCTGGGCATGAGCGCGGAATTTGCCAGAGACGGCATCGCCGTCAATTCGCTGTGGCCGCTGACGGCGATCGACACGGCGGCGG
>JBEBXE010000374.1:0-3612 GCA_040391705.1 Aerobium aerolatum | reverse complement strand
CTGGCGATGTATGTGCAAGGCGTCGACAACGTCTACGACCTCAATTTCAACGGCCGCGAGGGCGCTGACAAGGTCACTTATGGCGACGTGTTCCTGCAGGCAGAGCAGGAATATTCGCGTCACAATTTCGAGCACGCCGATACCGCAATTCTGTTCCGTCATTTCGAGGATGCCGAACGCGAATGCCGCGCGCTTCTCGATGCCGGTGCGCCGCGCGACGGTGACGACCAGCAGGTCCACCGCATGGTGTTCCCGGCCTATGACCAGTGCATCAAGGCCTCGCACGCCTTCAACCTGCTCGACGCGCGCGGTGTGATTTCGGTCACGGAGCGGCAGAGCTATATCCTGCGGGTGCGCAATCTGGCCAAGGCCTGCGGCGAGGCGTTCCTGTTGACCCAAGCCGGTGGCGTCGGTTTCACGCCGAAGTGATGACGCTTTTCTTTGGCGCATGCCCACGCTAGTCTGCGACCTCTTTGCATAAGGGACGCACAGCATGGATTTCGGTATCGGGACGATTCTCCTTGTCATCGTCATAGCCCTCGCTGGCTATGTCATCGTCGTCTACAACGCGCTGGTTCGCGCCCGGCAGATGGTCAAGGAGGCATGGTCGGGTATCGACGTGCAGCTCAAGCGACGCGCCGACCTGATCCCGAACCTGATCGAGACGGTCAAGGGCTATGCCGGCCACGAGCGCAAGACGCTTGAGGAAGTGACGGAACTGCGCACACGGGCCCAAAGCCTGCCGAGCGGCGATGTCGCTGGGCGCGCACAGGTCGAAGGCATGCTCAGCCAGGCGCTGGGACGGCTGCTGGCGGTCGCCGAAGCCTATCCGGACCTCAAGGCCAACCAGAACTTCTTGCAGCTGCAGACGACGCTGGAGACCATCGAAGGCGAGATCCAGATGTCGCGGCGCTACTACAACGGTGCCGCGCGCGATCTCAACATCCGCATCGAAAGCTTTCCGTCGAATATCGTCGCCAACAGCTTCAATTTCACCAAGGCGGAATATTTCGAGATCGAAAACCCGCAGGATCGCGTCGTGCCGCAGGTTTCATTCTCCTGACCTGTAGAGCCGACATGTCGTTTCTTGCCCGCCTGCTGTTTGCCGTTGCGCTGGTTGCTGGCCTTGCCGGCCCGGCAGTCGCGGCGGAGGACATCCGCAATTTCCACGCCGATATCGACGTGCAGGCCAACGGAACGCTGCGCGTGACCGAGGAAATTGCGGTCAATGTCGAGGGAAATCGCATCTCGCGCGGGATTTTTCGCGACATTCCACTGCGTTTTGAAGATGAAAACGGGCGAACGCGCGAAGTTCGTCTCGATGTTGTGTCGGTTACCCGCAATGGCCGTACCGAACCCTACAGCACCGAGCGCGGCTCGGGCGTCCTGCGCATACGCATCGGCGATGCCGACGTACTGTTGCCGCGCGGCATCCAGACCTACGCCATCACCTACGATACGACGCGCCAGATCCGCTTTTTCGACGACCACGACGAGCTGTACTGGAACGTCACCGGCAACGCCTGGGATTTTGTGATTCGCAGCGCCTCTGCCGAGGTGACGCTGCCGGCAGGTGCCAAAGCAACCGACGTCACCTATTTCACCGGGGCCTACGGCTCGACCGAGCGTGCGGCGACAGCGCAGCGCCTCGATGGCGGCAACCGCATCCGTTTCGAGGCCACAAGGCCGCTTCTCCCACGTGAGGGGCTGACGGCGGTGGTGGCGTTTCCCAAGGGCGTCGTCTCGCCGCCCTCGGCTGCCGACGCACGGGCCGACTGGTGGGCTGACAATCTCGGCTTTCTCGCCGGGCTGGGCGGTCTGGTGGTCGTGAGCCTGTTTTATCTGTGGGGGTGGAACCGGGTCGGGCGCGATCCGCCGGCCGACATTGTCGTGCCGCGCTGGACCGCCCCGGACGGCGTGTCGCCGGCTCTGGCCAACTACATCGAGCAGCGCGGTTTTCGCGGGCAGGGCTGGGACGCGTTCTCGGCGTCGATGATCGACCTGGCGGTCAAGGGGCATCTTGAATTTGATCAGCCGGGTAAGACGATGGTCATCCGGCGGAAAGGCAATGGCATCCCGGCCGGTCTCGGCATCGGGCAGTGGGCCATCCTCAAGGCACTTCCCAACGATGGCGACACGCTGACGGTGAGCAAGGCCAACGGCGAAACGGTGCAATCGGTCGGCAATGCGTTCCGCCAGGCGATGGAACGCGAGCATCGCAACAAGTTCTATCGCAGCAACCCGTTGTATCTGGTCGGCGGCGTGGTGATGTCGGTGGCGGTGCTGCTGTTCATGGTCACGCTGGGCCAGCTCGATCCGGAGACGATCGCCGCCGGTGCCGGAATCCTGGTTCCGTCCATCGTCGTGTCCATCATCGCCGTCAATGTCGGACGCGCCTTCCGTTCCGCGCGCTCACTGGGCAGCCGCATCATGGCGGTGATCATGACGGCGTTCTTCGGTTTCGTGGGGCTTGGCATCGCCGGTGGCTTTCTGGCGGCACTGACGGAGGTCGACTTCGATCCGCGCGTGCTGGCCGTGGTGGCCGGGCTGGTGATCGTCAACATCGTGTTCTTCTTCATCATGGGCGCGCCCACCGGCATCGGGCAGAAACTTTCCGCCCAGGTCGCCGGGCTCAAGCAATATCTGACGCTGGCTGAAAAAGACCGGATGAACATGCAGGGCGCGCCGCAGATGTCGCCGCAGCATTTCGAGACGCTGCTGCCCTATGCCGTGGCACTCGGGGTCGAAAAACCGTGGTCGCGCACTTTCGATGCGTGGCTGGCGGCAGCGGTGGCGAGCGGCGCGGTGGCGGCCTACGCCGGGCCGGGCTGGTATCACGGCACCAATTTCAGCTCCAACAAGATCGGCACCGACCTCGGCAACATCGCGGGGTCGCTGGCCAACAGCTTCACGGCATCGCTGCCGGCGCCGAAATCGTCCTCGTCGGGCTTCAGCAGCGGCAGCAGTGGCGGCGGATTTTCGGGTGGTGGTGGTGGTGGTGGTGGCGGTGGCGGCTGGTAACTCAGCGTTTTCCGCTAAAGTTGGCTCCAACGCATGACAAACCGCAGCCGTCTTGCTAGATGGCTGCGCAACGAACTTGCACAGCACGGCGATCAAATCCATGCCCGACCTCCTTCTTGAACTCCGCTCCGAGGAAATCCCGGCACGCATGCAGCGTAAGGCTGCGGGCGATCTGAAGAAGATGGTGACCGATGGTCTGGTCGAAGCCGGCCTGACCTACGAGGCCGCCACCGAATATTGGACGCCGCGTCGCCTGACGCTGGACATCCGTGGCCTCACCGCGCGCTCCAAGGATGTGCGCGAAGAGCGCAAGGGTCCGTCGACCAAAGCGCCGCAGCAGGCCATCGACGGTTTCCTGCGTTCGGCCGGCCTGTCGTCCCTCGACGAAGCCCATGTCCATTCCGACCCGAAGAAGGGCGATTTCTACGTCGCGCTGATTTCGAAGCCGGGCCGGGGTGCAGAAGAAGTCATCGCCGAGCTGATCCCGTCGGTGATCCGCAGCTTCCCGTGGCCGAAGTCGATGCGCTGGGGCGCTGCGTCGGCACAGCCGGGCGCGTTGCGCTGGGTTCGCCCGCTGCAATCGATCCTGTG
>JBEBXE010000373.1:0-3625 GCA_040391705.1 Aerobium aerolatum | reverse complement strand
CGCGCAGCCGCTGGTTTTTCGCCGAGAGTTCGGCGTGATAGCTGCGCCCGGTGCCTCCGGCATCAGAGAAGACCAGAATTCGCTTCTGGTCATCCATGAAGGCCGAAGTCTCGGCAATGTTGGCAGAAGGCGCCCGGTTCTCGACCGCAAGGCGTGCCGATGCACCTTCTCCCTTGCGCACGATCCGGCGTGAGCGGCCTGTGACCTCTGCCACCATATCTGTGCCGAAACGCTGGACGATCTGGTCGAGCGCACCGGGGACAGGCGGAAGCGAACCCAGCTGCTCCAGCATCTCGTCGCGCCGCGCCACGGCTTCGCGGCATTCCACCGGCTGACCATCGCGGAAGACGGGGCGTGACGACAGGTTGCCCTCGCCATCGGTAAACGGCTCATAGAGCTGCACCGGGAAGGAATGCTGCAAATACGAGCCTACATATTCCCTCGGCGTGACATCGACGGAAATATCGTTCCATTCCTCGGTGGGGATCTCGGATAGCCGGCGTTCCATCAGCGCCTCGCCGGTCGAGACGATCTGGATGACGGCCGCATGGCCCGCTTCAAGATCGGCATCAATGGACCGGATCAGGGTCGGGGTTTTCATGGAGGTCAGCAGATGGCCAAAGAAGCGCTGCTTGGTGCTTTCAAAGGCCGAACGGGCGGCGGATTTGGCCTGCCGGTTCAGCGTCGCTCCCCCACTGTCTGGGCTGCCGGTTATGTTGGCGGCTTCCATCGCCGCGTCCAGATTCCCATGAATGACAGCGAAGGCGGCAGCATATGAGTCGTAGATGTGCCGCTGTTCGTCCGTGAGCTGATGCTCGATCAGTTCATATTCGACGCCATCATAGGAGAGTGAGCGGGCGGTATAGAGGCCGAGAGATCGCAGGTCGCGGGCCAGGACCTCCATGGCCGCAACGCCACCGGATTCGATCGCCTCGACGAACTCGGCGCGGGTCTGGAACGGAAAGTCCTCACCGCCCCAGAGGCCGAGGCGCTGAGCATAGGCGAGATTATGGACGGTGGTGGCGCCAGTCGCCGAGACATAGACGACGCGGGCGTCGGGCAGCGCGTGCTGAAGCCGCAGGCCCGCACGTCCCTGCTGCGAGGCGGCGACATCGCCGCGTTCACCTTTTCCGCCACCGGCATTCTGCATGGAATGGCTCTCGTCGAAGATAATGGCTCCATCGAAATCGGACCCCAACCATTCGACGATCTGCTTGACGCGGGAAACCTTCTCGCCCCGGTCGTCGGAGCGTAGCGTGGCATAGGTGGTAAAAAGGATGCCTTCCGACAGCGTGATCGGCTTGCCCTGCGGGAAGCGTGACAGAGGCGTGACCAGCAGCCGTTCCATGCCGAGCGCCGACCAGTCGCGTTGCGCGTCCTCGATCAGCTTGTCGGATTTGGAGATCCAGATCGCCTTGCGCCGACCGCGAAGCCAGTTGTCGAGAATGATGGCGGCGGACTGGCGACCCTTGCCAGCGCCGGTTCCATCACCGAGCATGAAGCCCCGGCGAAAGCGGATCGATCCGGCAGCATCCTCGGGCGCGGCACTCACATTGTCGAAATGCTCGTCCACGGTCCAGGCGCCGGCGAGATGATCGGCGTGGGCTTCACCTGCATAGATCACCGTTTCAAGCTGGGCGTCCGACAGACGCGCGCAGATGTCGGGCGGCAGCATGGGCCGGTAGGACGGCTTGGGCGGTGCGACCGAGGCCATGGCGGCGGATTGCACCAGCTTGGTCGGATGCGGCTGTGCACCAGCGATACGCAGCGATTGCAGCGCATATTCCTCATAGATGGCGTCGGACAGGCGAGCGCCTTCCGGTGGCGTCCAGTCCACGGTCTCATAGGTGAGTTCGACGCCGTCAGGATCCTTGGCGGGAGCAGCGGCAGGCCGCGGTGCTGTCGCACGGGCCAGATAGCCCCGCACGGTTTTCGGCGCGGCGGTCGGAGCGCACGCCACGATTTTCGGCAACGAGACAGGCGAACGCTGCGGGACATGTGCCTCGACCCATCCGATCAGCGTGGCAACATCAGGCGCGATGCCCGGTGAGGTCGGAAAACTCGCCGGATCGTCGATCGGCAGTTTGTCGATCACGGTCAGCCGCGTGTCGATCGTGATGCCGTGCTTTGCATAGACCGCGCCATCTACGGCGGCGCTGAACACCACGCGACCACGGGCCTGCAAGCGGATGAAGGCGTCCCGCCATGCCGGAGCTTCGGGGCCAAAGCCAGCGCCGGTGATCGTCACCAACCGCCCGCCGGGAGCAAGACGGGCCAGTGCCGCGGCAACATGGCGATAGGCCGCATCCGCGACACGCCCGCTGACATTGGCCATGACCGAGAATGGCGGGTTCATCAGCACCACGGACGGGACAGCATCCGGAGCCAGATGATCATCGATCTGGGCGGCGTCGAAGCGGGTGACGGCAAAAGCCGGAAAGATCTGGGCAAGCAGATCGGCGCGGGTCTCGGCCAGTTCGTTGAGGATCAGCGAGCCACCGATGGTCTGCGCCAGGATCGCCAGAAGGCCGGTGCCCGCCGATGGTTCCAGCACCCTGTCATCGGGCGTAATCGCGGCAGCCGTCAGAGCGGTAAGGCCGAGCGGGATCGGCGTCGAAAATTGCTGGAGGTTTTGGCTTTCCTCGGAACGCCGGGTCTGCGTGGGCAACAGCGCCGCGATCTTTGCCAGCACGGAAATGCGTGCCGCCGGAGACGCGGCTTTACGGAAAAGCGCCTTTCCGTATTTGCGTAAGAAAAGGACGGTAGCGACTTCGCACGCCTCATAGGCCAGCTTCCAGTCCCAGACGCCAGTAGTGTCGGACGCGCCGAAGGCCGTTTCCATAGCACGGCGCAAGGTGGCGGCATCGATGCGTTCACCGCGTTCGAGAGACGGAAGCAAAAGATTAGCCGCAGCCAGAATCGCGGGCGCAGCCGCCAGTGGCGTGACCGGATCGGCCACGGGAAACACCATGTTCATGTCGGAAACCTCAGGAGAGCAGAAATGGAAGAGCCCGGACAGCGCGCTCTCTTGACCGCCCGGACTCAACCCGTTCCGGCCCGCCTCTGACTCTCAAAGCGCAGCATGCAAAAAGCGCCCCGACCGGATGGCGGGGCGCTTGTCGTCATCAGCCGAAGCGGCGACCGGCTTCGGTGAAAGTGTATTCGTTGGCGGCGATGGTTTCATCGACCGCCTCGTCCGAAGACAGATGATCATATTCGCGCTCAAGCTGGCGGTAGAGCCAGCGGGCCAGATCGCGCAGCGCCTCGATGATCGTCTCCTCGGCATCAGCGGTCATGTCCTGCCAGGTCGGGCTGTCGCGCTCGACCGAGATCGACATGCAGTATTCGTGATAATAATGGCCGCGATGGCTGGCATCGGCGCGAAGCTGATAGAAGTTGCGGCGCTGGACCGCCTGAAGGGCATCGGCGATACGATGCAATTCGGTGTCCTGCGGTGCGTGCTCCCGGATAAGGCGCGGAGCATGTTTCCGGTAGGAATACCACGATTCAAAGCACGCACCGTCACCTTGCGACCAGAAGCCCCGGAACCAGATGCAGGGTTCCTGCCGGGTGCCGCCGCCCATCAATCGGACGGTGCGGGTCTTGAGGTTCAACCCGAGGATTT
>JBEBXE010000372.1:0-3652 GCA_040391705.1 Aerobium aerolatum | reverse complement strand
GGCACGTCCCCTGCATGGTAGCCTGTGACTGCCTTGCCCGTCCCAAACTGGAACGCGGCGAGGAGGCCGCAAGAGTAATGTCCTGTCGTCGTCCACGCTGTTTGTGCGCACGCGCAGCTTTCAGGGAGTGCCAAGAATGAACTCGATGGTCATGAATCAAGACACGATCGGCAATTGGGAACCGCGCCACGAGCGGCTGTTCGGAACCGAGATCGTCAAGCTGAACCACCGCTTGCGCGAATCCGGGCTGTTTACGCGCGAGGCGGTTGCACGGTTGATCGAGCGGTGTCCGCAACATGAACTCGGCCTCGATGCGATGGACGAGGATCCGACCAAGAAGGAGCGGCTCCACGGCATCCTCGGCGACGCCAGCGGCATGGACGCCATCGATGCGATCGAAAAAGGCCGCATCTGGATGAACATCCGCCGCGTGATGGATTGGGCTCCGGAGTATCGCAAGCTGCTGGACGGCATTTTCGAAGAGTTCCGGTCCCGCATGCCGGGTTTCGAGACCTTCAAGCGCAATATGGGCGTTCTGGTCTCGTCGCCGGACGCTAACGTCTACTATCACGCCGACATCCAGGGCCAGTCGCTGTGGCAGATCGAAGGCACCAAGCGGGTCTATCTCTACCCGCGTTCCGAGGTGTTCATGACCGGCCGCACGGTGGAAAAGATCCTGCTGCGCGAAACCGACGAGAAGATGCCGTACGAACCGTGGTTCGATGAGTATGCGACCGTGGTCGACCTGCAGCCCGGCGAAATGGTGACCTGGCCGCTTTATGCGCCGCATCGGGTGCACAACCACGATTGCCTCAACATCTCGGTGACGATGGAGCACTGGACCAAGGAAATCTGGAACTCCTATGCAGTGCACTATGGCAACGGCGTCCTGCGCCGTACAATCGGCCTGCGCAATCCGTCGACCGAACCATCGGGCCTGCACGTCTATCCCAAGGCGGCGGCAGCGCTGATGTGGAAGAAAATGGGACGCCAGGTGAAGGGCGACGTCAACAGCACCAAGCACTTCCGCATCGATGTCGCGTCGCCGAACGGACGCAGCGCCATCTGACGGAGACAGAACCGACGCTGTGCGTTGCGGCGGTAGCGCCTGCGTCGGTCTTTCGAGCACTAGAAATACTGAGGTCGTCCTAAGCGCGCCCGAGAGCACGCGTGACGACCCGGACTACGAGGTAAATTGTTATGAACGTCGCCTCCCTGGGCCAGGTGTGGCACGATGTCGATCTGGCGGTCGTCTCCGACTTCGACTTTCTCTCCGACGAGTATCGCGGTTTCTACGACCTGCATGGCACGACGGCGTTTCAGGCACCGTTGTGGATGCAGATGCTGCATGACCGGCTGGGCGTCGCGCTGGATGCGCAGCGCAAAACGGTCGTTGTCAGGGATGGCGGCAATGGTCGCCTGAGGGCGGTGTTTCCGATGGTGACGCAGCGCTCGATGGGGGTGACCATCGCCCAGTTCGCCGATTTCGGCGTCTGCGACTACAATGGCGCGGTCGCCGATCGTAGCACGCTGGAGGAACTGGCGTCGGACCGCGCGTTTCGCGCGTCGCTGCGCAAGGCGTTTTCAGGGGCCGATCTGATCCTGTTTCGTAAAATCCGCAGCGATCAGTTCGATATGGCGCGCCTGTTCGAGTCGAGCCGCACCAGTGTCGGCGAGAATCCGTCGTTTCTGTGCGATCTCGGCAGCGATTTCGACCATTGGCGCTCGAAGATCCTGCGCAACAAGTTCACCAAGGAACTGCGGCGGCTGCAGCGCCAGACCGAGCGGGACCATGGCAGCTACGAACATCGCCTGGCCTCCGGCGCGGCGGAAATCGCCGAGGCGTTCGAGTTCCTGCGCGAAACCCAGATCGACCGTCAGCGTGACAGCGTCCTCGACAAGCCGCCTTACTTCGAATTCTACCGCGACTTCGCGATTGCCGGGGCCGCCAGCGGCGATGCGCTGACCTATGTCAGCTATCTTGCCGGCAAGCCGGTGGCGGTGTTGTTCGGCCCTGCCGGCAAACGCTATTTCCATGCCGTGCTGATCGGTGTCGACACCGTCAATCATGCGCGCCTCTCGCCCGGCACCCAGATCATCTATCGGGTGGTGGAACAGCGGATGGAGGACGGTCACACCTGTTTCGATATGGGACTCGGCGACCCCGGCTACAAAACCCATTTCCGTCCGGACGAAATACCGATGCGTAACGTCAGTTCGTCGCTGACGGCGCGTGGCATGGCGGTGTCCTTCGTCTATCACTATTCCAAGCCGCTCAAAAACGTGCTCAGAGAGTTTGCCCCGACCGTCCGGTAGCGGCGGAACGTATAGCAGGTGTGGAGTCTGGAATGAGTGTCAGCATGCGTGATCGTGTCGTCGCTTTTCTGCTGCGACCCGATATTCGCGGCATGGCGGTTGTCATCCTTATCAAGGGCATGATGGTCGTCTTGAACTTCGCGCTGATCGCTTTGGCCGCCCGCGCGCTCGACACCGATGGGTTCGGCTATTACTCGATCCTGTTCTCGGCTGCCGGGCTGCTGCTGATCTCTGCGGCGGCCGGGCAGGAGCTGTTCGTTATCCGCTCGTGGAACGAGTTTGTCGCCACCGGCGATGTCGGCCGCATCAAGGGCCTGTTCGTCTTCAGTCTCGGCGTTTGCCTTGTCGCCTGCGTCGTGATCGCCGCAGGCTTCCTGCCCTGGGTGACGTGGTCGTTCGGGTGGGAAACCGCGCTGGCGGCCACCAGCTTCCTCGTCGTCTCCGCCATGCTGCAAATCACCAACCATTTGCTGCGCACGGCGGTTGGCGTGGCGGCCGGCGACGGCATCGGCAATGTCTGCCAGGTGCTGCCGCCGATCCTCTATCTCGCCTGGTGTCTCGTTTCGGGAACGCAGGCCAATGTCACCGGCGTGTTCACTTTTCTGGCGCTGGGGGCTGTCACCGGCGTCGTCATTCATGTCTGGCTGATGCGCCGGCTGGTGATCGGCCTGTTCCCCGCCATCGGCAGCGTGCGCGCGGTGTCCGACCGGCTGGAGTGGTTTGCCCGCTCGGCGCGGCTGTGGGCCTCGAACTCGCTGGAGGCAGTCAACCAGTATGTCGACGTGCTGATCATCGGCTACATGATGAGCCCGACGATTGCCGGCGCCTATTTCGTTACCGTGCGGCTGGCCAATCTGTTTGCCGCCGCTGCCGATTCGATCAATCTGTTTGCGACACGGCACTTTTCGCGGCTGTACTATCAGGGCGACGAGCAGGAGCTGCACCGGTTTCTCGACAGCGTCGCCTGGATCACGCTGGCCTTCATCGTCGTCGGCCTGCTGGGCATTGCCGGCGGCGGCTATTTCGCGCTGTATTTCATCAACGAAGCCTACGCCGCTTACTATCCCGAGCTGCTGATCCTGTGCTGCGGCACTGCGGCACTCGCGGTGGCAAGGCCGTGCGGCTCGATCCTGATGCTGACCGGCTTTGAAAGCCAGTATCTGCGCATTATTGCCATCTCGGTGCTCATCCGGGTGATCGCGCTGTTTGCGCTGATTCCGTATTTCGGGGTGATGGGTGCGGTGGTCAGCACCGCTGCGTCCTTCGTGCTCGCCGCCGCCATGATGCGGCGCTCCGCCAAGGCCTCGACAGGGCTGGACGCGACGATCGTCAGGCT
>JBEBXE010000371.1:0-3670 GCA_040391705.1 Aerobium aerolatum | reverse complement strand
TGCCGTTGACCGCAACCGCCTGGCGCACCAGCACGGCGTCGAACCAGCCGCAGCGGCGCTTGCGCCCGGTGACGGTGCCGAACTCGCGGCCGCGTGTGCCGAGGAATTCGCCGACGTCATTGTCCTGCTCGGTCGGGAACGGACCTTCGCCGACACGGGTGGTGTAGGCCTTGGTGATGCCGAGCACGTAGCCGATGGCGCCGGGGCCGACGCCCGAGCCGGTCGCCGCCTGCCCTGCCACGGTGTTGGACGAGGTGACGAACGGATAGGTGCCGTGGTCGATGTCGAGCAGCGTGCCCTGCGCACCCTCAAACAGGATGCGTTCGCCGGCGCGGCGCTTCTCGTCGAGAATTTTCCAGACGCGGTCCATGTAGGGCAGAATGACATCGGCCACGGAGGTCAGTTCCTCCATGATCGTCTCATGCGCCACTTCGACATGACCCAGCCCGCGCCGCAATCCGTTGTGGTGCGTCAGCAACCGCTCGACTTTCGCCGGCAGGCTATCGAGATCCGCCAGATCCATCACCTTGATTGCCCTGCGCCCGACCTTGTCCTCGTAGGCAGGCCCGATGCCGCGACGCGTCGTGCCGATCTTCGTGCCGGTATCCGACGCCGCATCCTCACGGAAGCCGTCGAGTTCCCTGTGCACCGACAGGATAAGCGCGGTGTTTTCGGCAATTTTCAGGCGATCGGGGCCGATATCGACACCGAGTTCGCGAACGCGGCTGAGTTCGGCAATGAAGGCATGCGGATCGAAGACGACGCCGTTGCCGATGACCGACAACTTGCCCGGACGCACAACCCCGGAAGGCAGCAGCGACAGCTTGTAGACTTTGCCGTCCACGACCAGGGTATGGCCGGCATTATGACCGCCCTGAAACCGTACGACGACATCGGCCCGCTCGGAGAGCCAGTCGACGATCTTGCCCTTGCCTTCGTCTCCCCACTGGGACCCGACGACCACAACATTGGCCATGGATAAATTTCCTCTTTGTTGACCCGGAGCGTTTGCCCGGCAAAAATTACACGTCTCTATAACCGCATGTCAGCGATAGTGCGACCCCTTCAGGCAGCGGTAAAACGCCCTCTTGGCCTTAAAATGGCAGCCAGTGGCGCATTTACATGCAACAAGGCACGGTCTAAGCCCGCCTCCTGTCGCCTCGAACGATCCGGCCTGCCGATGTTTCGCAATGCCTATGTGCTTCTTTCGCTGACAATGCTGTTCTGGGGTGGCAACGTCATCGCCGGAAAGCTTGCCATCGGCCATGTCTCGCCGATGATCCTGACGCTGCTGCGCTGGACGGTTGCCGCTGCAATCATGTTTGCCATCGGAGTTCCGCAACTGCGCCGCGACTGGGAGGTGGCGCGCCCGCGCCTGCTGTATCTGTTCGTGCTCGGCGCGGCCGGGTTCACGCTGTTCAACGCCGCAATGTACTCCGCCCTCACCTTCACGACGGCGATCAACGTCACGATCGAACAGGCCGGCATGCCGATGTTCATCTTCCTCGCCAATTTCGTGCTCTACCGCATGGGCGTGTCGCCCGGCCAGATCGTCGGCTTCAGCCTCTCACTCGTCGGCGTCGCACTGACTGCCAGCCACGGCGATCTGCGAACGCTTGCCGAGCTGGAAATCAACACCGGGGATTTATTGATGCTCGGCGCCGTGGTTCTCTATGCGGGCTACACGGTGGCGCTGCGTTACAAACCTGGCATCCACTGGAAAAGTCTGATGCTGGTGCTGTGCACTGCGGCAGCCATCACGTCAATTCCGTTCGCAGCCTGGGAAGTCGCGATGGACACAGCGATCTGGCCGGACCTTCGCGGTTGGATGATCGTGATCTACACCGCCATCCTGCCCTCGGTCGTCGCCCAGGCATTCTATCTGCGCGGGGTCGAACTGATCGGCGGCAACCGCGCCGGCCTTTTCATCAATCTCGTGCCAATCTTTGGCACGCTCTTGTCCATACTCATCCTTGGCGAAGACTTCCGTTTCCACCACGCCGCTGCCCTTGTGCTCGTACTCGGCGGCGTCTGGCTGGCTGAACATAGCGGGCGCAAACGCGCCGCGCGCGCCTGACCGCATCCTTGGATCTGAGACTTCAATCGCGGTGGTCGATCCAGGCGGCGATCGTCGTGATGGCAACGGGATCGGTGGTGACGCCGATATGGTTGATTCCCGGCAGCACGACATAGGTTCCCGCGCCGGTATGCGCCGCCATCGTCGGCTCGTAAAGCTCGGCCCGGAACGCCTCATCCTGCGCCCCGGCGATCAGCAGAAACGGCTGCGTCATTGCCGCCACATCCTTGCCGAAATCGGAACGCGGCGCAAAAGACTGGTTCAGCCTGAAGCTGTAGGCCGTCGTCGCGGTTGCGCCATACGGGCCGTCGAGAACCGCCTGCGGCATGGCGAATGAAATCACCGGCAGATCGTTGAATGCCGTGATGCCGATGGTGTTGAGCATGGTCAGGCCAATGATGCGGCCGGTCGCGACATTCGCCCAGCCGCCCGAATTCGGCCTGGTCGTCGGGGCGTTGTATTTGAGGAACGGCGCCATCAGGACAAAACGATCCGCCTTCTGCCCGTGCGCGCCGCCGGCGAAACGCACCACCAGCCCGCCACCCGAAGAATGGCCCGCCAGGACGACTTCGTCGAACGCGGCCTGCCCGCGCGCAAAATCGAGCAAGTCGGCGAGATCGTCTTCCAGCTGCCCGATATAGTCGACATCGCCGCGCCGTGCCGGCACCGCGCCATGGCCGCGCAGATCTGGCACCACAACCGTGCCAAGCCCATCGGCTGCCAGCCGGCTTGCCATCGGGTGAAACTGCATGCCGTGCCAGGCCGAGCCGTGCACGAGAACGATCAGGCGCTTTGCAGCACCGTCTGCGGCCGGATAGCGCCGAAAGGCGAGCGCTGCACCATCGCGAGCGCGATAGGTCTCGGTTGACGGCAGATCGTCATAGCCAGCGGCAATTGCAGTGCTGAAATCGATCGGACCGGCCGTCGCCTCGTTGCGCGCCGGCGCGTTGAAGGCGATCAGGCCTGCGATCACCAGGAATCCGACAGCACAGATTGCCAGCGCAATCACAAAAAACATTCTCACGCCCACCCACCCCAAGCGATTTGCACCCAGTTGAACGCCCGCATCGACACGCACGCGATGGAATCATGACAGACATGCGCGCCGTCCGCATCCCTGCTTGAACGAAAAACGGGACGCAGGCGCTTTTGCACCTGCGTCCCGGGCAAGCCTTGGGAGGCTGTTTGTTTAGACGCCGACGTCGAAACGCAGCGGCTTGGCCGACACGATCTTCGGATCAGCGCGCAGTTCTTCCAGCACTTCCGTCGGGAACGGCGCATCGAGATAGAGCAGCGCGATGGCGTCGCCACCCGGACGGTTACGGCCGAGGTGGAAGTTGGCGATGTTGACGCCGTGCTTGCCGCAGAGCGTGCCAAGCAGACCGATGATGCCCGGCGCGTCGGAATTGGTGGTGTAGAGCATGTGCTCGCCCACTTCCGCGTCGAGGCTGATGCCCTTGATCTGGATGAAGCGCGGCTTGCCGTCGGAGAAAACCGTGCCGGCGATCGAACGGCTCTTGGAGGCAGTGCGAACCTTGAGCTTGATGTAGCCGTCGAACACGCCCGACTTGTCGCGCTTGATCTCCGACAGGA
>JBEBXE010000370.1:0-3677 GCA_040391705.1 Aerobium aerolatum | reverse complement strand
GGCGTAACTGCCTTAGCTGCAACCGGCTTGGCCTTCTCCGGCTCTTTTGCCTTTGGCGCTGCCTTGGTCTTTGCGACGGCGGCTTTGACCGCAGCCGCCGGCTTGGTCTCTGCCTTGGCCGGAGCAGCCTTCACAGCGGCGGGTTTGGCGGCGGCTGCAGCCTTGGGCTTGGTTGCCGCAGGCTTGGTCGTCGAAGCTGGTTTTGCCGGTGTCTTCGCCACGTTTGGCTCCTCCTCGAATTGGGGGCTGCGCCGCGCCCATACCGGCACGTCTTTTTGTCTTCACTGCCTGGCAGGCTTTGGAGGCAACCCCGCTTGATGTTGCTAACTATGGCGACAATTTGCAGCGGTGCAAGTGGTGTGGCGCCAAGATCGCGCTATTGCCCGTATCCGGAATGCGTTTCCAGCAACGTGGTTTCCGCCGCCGTGTTTTCGCGGCCCAGCGCATGGTTGCGGTGCGGAAAACGTCCGAACTGGGCGATCATGTCGCGATGCTCGACGGCGTATTTCAAGCTGTCCTCATTGCCCAGTGCCCGGAACAGGTCGACGCAGCGTTCCTGATCCGCCATCACCTCGGAATGCATGAACGGCATGTAGAGGAACGGCTTCTCCCTGGCATCCAAGGCTGCGTCGAACCCCTTGTCGAGGGCGCGCCGCGCCAGCCCCAGCGCAAGATCGTCGGTGCCGAAGGCAGCGGGCGAGCGGCGGTAGATGTTGCGGGGGAACTGGTCGAACAGGATGATCGCCGCCAGCGCGGTGCGCGCATCGTTGGTAGCATCGATCCGGAAGCTGCGTTTCTGCTCTTCGTACAGCGGCAGGAACCGCGCCCGAATGGTGTCGTCCAGCTTCACATCGCCGCCAAACCAGTCTTCGTAGGTGAGTTCCTTGAACCAGAACTCGAGAACGTCGTCGACCCAGTTTTCGCTCATCGCGAATCCTCTCTCATTCTACTTTCGAGATGTCCGGAACGGCGTTCAGGAGCATCTGCGTGTATTCGGCCTGCGGGTTGTCGAAAATGTCGTCGACCCGACCCTGTTCTACCAATACACCCTTGCTCATGACACCGACATCATCGGCCATCTGACGCACCACCGCGAGATTGTGGCTGATCAGAAGATAGGTCAGTCCATACTCGTCTTGAAGGCTTCGCATCAGGTCGAGCACCTGCGCCTGCACCGAAACGTCGAGCGCCGAGGTCGGTTCGTCGCAGACGATGAACTCCGGCTGGCTCGACAGGGCGCGGGCGATGGCGATGCGCTGGCGTTGCCCGCCGGAAAATTCATGCGGGAACTTGCGCATCGAGATCGGGTCGAGGCGCACCTTTTCGAGCAAATCGGCGACGCGTTCTTCCGCCTCGCGCTTGTTGGCGACGAGTTTCAGCGCCCGCATCGGTTCGGCGATGATGTCGCCGACGCGCCAGCGCGGATTGAGGCTGGCATACGGATCCTGGAAGATCATCTGCACCCGCTGGCGGCGCTGTTGGGTGCCGGAGCCGCCGGCCCAGATGTCGTTGCCCTCCAGCAGCACCGTGCCGGAGGTCGGCTTGATCAGCCCGACCAGCATGCGCGCGCAGGTCGATTTGCCGGAGCCGGACTCGCCGACGAGGCCGTAGGTCGAGCCCTTGCGGATGTTGAACGACACGTCCTGCACCGCCTTGACGACGACACGCTTGGAGCCCTTCAGCATCCGGTCGAGCAGGCCCGGCGACAGGTCGAAGTCGCGCGTCAGGTTCTCGACCTTGACCAGCGAGGTTGCCGCCGGCGCCACCACGTGGCGGCGCGTTGCGTCGGTGATCGACGGGATCGAGTTGATCAGGTTGATCGTGTACTCTTCCTGCGGCCGCTTGATGATGTCGCCGACCGAGCCGGTCTCGACGATCTTGCCCTTGTTCATCACGATCATGCGGGTCGCGGTTTCGGCAATGACGCCCATGTCGTGGGTGACCAGCATCACCGCCGCGCCACGGCTTTCGCACAGCTGCTTCAGAACCTTGATCACCTGCGCCTGGACGGAGACGTCGAGCGCCGAGGTCGGTTCGTCGGCGATGATCAGGTCAGGTTCGGCCGACAGCGCCAGCGCGATGACGACGCGTTGGCGCATGCCGCCCGAAAACTGGTGCGGATAGCTGTCGATGCGGGTTTCCGGCGACGGAATGCCGGCCTCGGCCAACAGGTCGATTGCGCGCTGGCGGGCCTGCGCCTCGGAGAGCGGCAGGTGGCGGCGGATGGTCTCGATCAGCTGCTCGCCGATGGTGTAGAGCGGGTTGAGCGAGGTCAGCGGGTCCTGGAACACCATGCCGATGCGCTTGCCGCGCAGCTTGCTCATCTCTTCCGGCGGCAAATTGTCGATGCGTTTGCCGCTGAGATAGACCTCGCCGCTGGCAATGCGCCCCGGCGGGTCGATCAGGCCGATGATGGCCGAACCGGTCATCGATTTGCCGGCGCCGGATTCGCCGACCACGCCGAGGATTTCCCCCGGCATGATGTCGAACGAGACGTCGTTGACGGCGGTGAAAAGCCCGCGTCGAAGCGGAAATTCCACCACGAGGTTGCGGACTGAAACGATCGGTTCGCGCATCAGCGGAGCCTCGGGTTAAGCGCGTCGCGCAGCCAGTCGCCCAGAAGGTTGACGGCCAGTGCGAGCAGGATGAGGGTCATGGCGGGGAAGAACAGGATCCACCATTCGCCCGAGAACAGGAACTGCTGGCCGATGCGGATCAGCGTGCCCAGCGATGGCTGTGTTGGCGGCACGCCGACGCCGAGGAACGACAGCGTCGCCTCCTCGATGATGGCGAGCGCCAGGCCGATGGTGGCGATGACCAGCACCGGGGCCATGACGTTGGGCAGCACATGCCGGATCAGGATGAACAGCGGGTGCACCCCCATGATGCGGGCGGCCGACACGTAGTCCTTCTGCCGTTCCACCATGGTTGCGCCGCGCACCGTGCGGGCAAACTGGGCCCAGTTCGACAGGCCGATGGCGACGATCAGCACCCACAGCGCCATGTTTTCCTGCTTGCTCGGCGGGATGATGCCGCGCGCCACGCCGAAGATCAGCAGCGCGATCAGGATCGCCGGAAACGACAGCTGGATGTCGGCGACGCGCATGATGATCGCGTCGGTCTTGCCGCCGGCATAGCCGGACATGAGCCCGAGCGAGATGCCGATCAGCATCGCGAATGCGGTGGCCGAGACGCCGACGAACAGCGACACCCGGCTGCCGTAGAGGATGGTGGAGAAGACGTCGCGTCCCTGATGGTCGCTGCCCATCAGGAAGTAGCTGCCCATCATCGACTCCGAGTTGGGCGGCGTGAAGCCGTCCATCAGGTTGAGGCTTGAGGGATCGAACGGGTTGTAGGGCGCGATCCACGGCGCCAGCAATGCGGCGCCGACGAGGATGAAGGTGACGATGGCCGCGACGATCGTCACCGGCGAGCGCCGGAACGAGAAGAACACATCCGAGTCCCACATGCGGTAGAGGCTCGATCGCGGTTTGGCCACGGCGGGGGTCGGGTTCGGTTGAGTGGACATGATTTATTTCCCCGATCCGGACGCGTTGACCCGCAGGCGCGGATCGACGGCGTAGTAGAGGATGTCGACGATCAGGTTGATGGCGACGAAGACGAAGGCGATGAACATCAGGTAGGCGGCCATCACCGGCACGTCGACGACCTGCACG
>JBEBXE010000369.1:0-3679 GCA_040391705.1 Aerobium aerolatum | reverse complement strand
GCCGATGTCGAGAACCCTGCAAAGGATATCGCGTTCCCGGACTCGGTGGTGTCGATGCTGCGCGGCGATCTCGGGCAGTCGCCCGGCGGCTGGCCGCAAGCCTTGCAGAAGAAGGCGCTGAAGGGCGACACGCCGATCACCGTGCGTCCCGGCTCGCTGCTGGCCCCTGCCGATCTCGACGCCGAGCGCGCCGGCATCGAGCAGAAGCTGGAGCGCGAGCTGTCCGACGCCGAGTTTGCGTCGTGGCTGATGTATCCGAAGGTGTTTTCCGATTTCGTCGCCGCGCAGGCCGACTACGGACCGGTCAGCGTGCTGTCGACGCCGTCCTACTTCTACGGCATGGCGCCGGAAGAAGAGGTGCTGGTCGATATCGAGCGCGGCAAGACGCTGGTGATCCGTTGCCTGGCGTTGGGCGAGACCGACGATCGCGGCATGGTGACGGTGTTCTTCGAACTCAACGGCCAGCCGCGCCGCGTCAAGGTTCCGGACCGGACCCATGGCGCGGGGGCGGCCAAGGTGCGGCGCAAGGCTGACATCGGCAACGCGGCCCATGTCGGCGCGCCGATGCCGGGCGTGGTGTCGGCCGTGCTGGTCAAGGCCGGCCAGAAGGTCACCGCCGGCGACGTGCTGCTGTCGCTGGAGGCGATGAAGATGGAAACCGCGCTGCATGCCGAGCGCGACGGCGAGATCGCCGAAGTGCTGGTCGCCACCGGCGACCAGATCGACGCAAAGGACCTGCTGGTCGTCTACTCGTAGGAAATGAAGCTGCGATAGATGTAGCCGGACCGCCCGTCATAGGCGACGGCGCACCAGCTGCAATCGGCTTCGACCTGAATGCGGGTCGAAGCCGGGATGATCGCCAGCACCTCGGCCTCGTCGTTGGGGCCGGCGCGCATATTGACGTGGCCGGTGGTGGTGGCGTTGTGCAGGTCGCTGTCAGCCGCCAACGACGCGGTGGCAGGCGCTGCCGGAACTCCGATGTCTTCCTCGACCTGGGTCCGCTGCACTGATTCCAGCGCGGCGATTTCAGCTTCGGTTTCGGCGATCTCGACCTCGGGTTGCAAGGCGTGCTGGCTGGGGATGGCCGACAGGATCGACGCGGTGCGCGCCGGATCGGGATCGGTCTCACCCGCAGCCGTGACGGCAGCCTCGGGAATGCGGGCAGCTTCCAGTTCAGAGGCGAACGAGACTGCCGGGACCGCTGGGACTGCCGGCGGTGCGGCGGGCGCAGCCAGCGCCGGTTCCACAGGACTTTCGGCGGCGGTCGCGGTCGGGTCGGTGTCAGGGCTGCCGAGCATGCCGGCAATCACCACGACCAGCGTCAATCCGCCGACCACCATGAAGACGATCGGCGCGGTCGCCGATGGCAGCCGCTGGCCCAGCGATTCCTGGAAACTGCGTTGTTGAGACAGGGGCGACAGAAAAGGTGCGTCATCCCGTTGCTTCAGCTTGAAAGGCCACTTCATGGCTGGATTCTCCGCTCGTGCACGCCACCGGCGAATTCCGGTCCCACCTGTCGGGTGAGATCGCCGAGGCTCCGGGAGTTTCTTGGAACCCGAATGTGGCCGGTGTTGGTTCGGATTGCGGCAATCCCGTCTTGTGATTTGCCGGTGCGGCGGTTTGCGGCTTGACGCTATCCTAAATCGATTTAGTTTGCGGCGACACGAAGGATGCAGCATGACGACAACAGCACGCCAAGCCCGGCTCGGCCGCCGCGCCATGACGGCGATGTTCCTGGCCAATGGGTTCATCATCGGCAGCTGGGCGCCGCAGATCCCGCTGGTGATGACGCGGCTGGAGATCAGCGAGACGCTGCTCGGCATCCTGATCCTGCTGTTCGGCATCGGGGCGCTGATCGCCATGCCGTCCTGCGGCTATCTGATGGGACGCTATGGATCGCGGGCGGTGTTGCGGGCGTTTGCGCTGCTCGCCTGCTTCGGACTGCTGTTCATCGTGCTTGCGCCGAGCTTCTGGCTGGTGGCCCCGGCGATGGTGTTTTTCGGCGGTGCGGTCGGCGGCATGGACGTTGCCATGAACACCAACGCCGTGGCGGTGGAGCAGCATCTGGGACGGGGGATCATGTCGTCGTCGCACGGCTTCTGGAGCCTTGGCGGATTTTTCGGCGGCGGGCTGGGCGGCATCGCCATCCAGAGCGTCGGCTTTTTCGCGCATGCCTGCGTGGTGACCGTGGTGGTGCTGGCGATCGTGCTGGCGGCGTCGCGGTTTCTGGTCGTCGATCCGCATCACAGTGCGTCCGGGGCCAAGAAGGCGACGAAATTCGCCTGGCCGACCAACCCGCTGATCTACATGATCGGCCTGATCGCGCTGTTCTCGATGATCCCGGAGGGCGCGGTGCTCGACTGGGCGGCGCTGTATCTGCAGCAGGAACTGGGCGCGGATATCGCTACCGCCGGCTTCGCCTTCGCGGCGTTTTCCGGCACGATGGCGGCGATGCGGTTTCTCGGCGACCATGTGCGCGGGCGTTTCGGCGCGGTGCGCACGATGCGCGCCTCAACCCTGATCGCGGCCAGTGGGATCATGATCGCGGGGTTTGCAACCGAGCCGCATGTCGCCATCGCGGCGTTTGCGTTTGCCGGACTGGGCGTCGCCAACATCGTTCCGATCGCGTTTTCGGCAGCCGGAAACCAGAAGGGCACCGCCACCGCCACCAGCATGAGCGTGGTGACGACGATGGGCTATTCCGGCATCCTCGTTGCCCCGTCGATTGTCGGGTTTGTGGGCGAGCGCACCGGGCTCGGCCCGGTGTTCGTGGCGCTTGCCGTCTTCCTTATGATTGTGTGCCTCAAGGCTGATCTGGTGCGCAGCGCCGATTTCACCCGCGCGTGACACGCAGCGCAATCATATCCGGCCCAACAGCGCGAGAATAAGGACGACAACCAGAACCACGCCGAGAATTCCGGAGGGGCCATAGCCCCATGTGCGTGAATGCGGCCAAGCGGGGAACGCGCCAACCAGGATCAGGGCCAGGATGATGATCAGAAGTGTACCGAGTGCCATGGACGTCCCTTCGCAGGAAGCTTCAACGTCGACACAATGTCCGGCACCACGCAAAGTTCCCGGCGACGCCTTGGCATCGCCGGGGTGTGGCGTGTTATTCGGCGGCCTTCGGATAGGCGACGTCGGGCGTTGAGCTGTCGTCCGGCTTGGCGTCGTCCGTTGCTTCGGCCTTGCCACGGCTGAACAGCCGCGTGAACAGGCTGCGATGGCCGGCAGGACGTGCGTCACGCGTGAACACCATCAGCGCCGAGGGCGTCACCACCAGCGTCAGCACCGTGGCGAAGGCGAGACCGTAGACGATGGCGCTCGACAGCGAGATCCACCACTGGGTGGACGGTGCGTTGATCGTCGTCTCGTGGTGGAACAGCTCCAGCCCGAGACCGAAGGCGATCGGCAGCACGCCGAGGATGGCGGCCGCAGCCGTCAGCACCACCGGGCGCGCACGCTCCCGGCAGGTCTGCAGCACGGCGTCCATCTTGTTCCAGCCTTCTTCGCGCAGCCGGTCGTAGGTGTCGATCAGCACGATGTTGTTGTTGACCACCACACCGGCGAGCGCGATCACGCCGATGCCCGACATGATGATGCCGAAGGGCTGGCCGGTCAGAAGCAGGCCGAGGAACACGCCGATCGTCGCCATCACCACGGTCATCAGCACGAGGAA
>JBEBXE010000368.1:0-3684 GCA_040391705.1 Aerobium aerolatum | reverse complement strand
TTCTTTCAAGCTTGGCCCGATTGGCCTTGTCGTCAAAGAACGAATCCGCCTCATCCTCAGCATCGTCAGAGCCAAAGACGTAAAAGTTCGCCCGGTCCTGCCAAATGATTGCAGCGGCGCTGGTGAGGCGCGCGCCGTTGGAATTGAAGTGATCAGCGGCGCTCAGGCGAGCAGTGTAACTATCCAGCATCTGCTAGGCCGAGGCAGGGACGGATGCGCCAATGATAGCGGCAATCAAAGCAAGGCCTTCATGATTTCCCCTCCATGAAAGCAGGATTGTAGCGCCTCATCTGCCCGCCGTCACGCCCGGCCGTTGGTTCGAATTCACATAGGCGGCAGGAGCCACGCCGCTCCTGCCGCCTGATATGATCGGCTGCCTACAGCATCAGCCGTATGGAGACGTGCACTGGCGGCGCGGACCATTGTAGGGCTGGAACGTATTGTCCGAAGCTCGATAGGAGCGATACCTGTTGGCGCACCATTCCGCATGAGCGCCGCCGCGCGGACGGTAACGGGGCTCCTGATTGGCAACTGCACCGCCAACGATAGCTCCTAGTGCGAAAGCTGCCGGTGGGAACCAGAAGTCGCCTTGACGACGATAGCCAGGCCGCGCGTGACGATAACCACGATGGCCGCGCCAGTAGGTGTCGCGGCCGCGCCGTTCATAACGGTCGGAATGCCTGCGATCTCGGCGATACTGCACGGCGGTCACGTCTGACGACGCTTGCGCTACACTGGTGGTGAACAGGGGAGCTGTTGATGCCGGCACGACGAATATCAGGGCGCTAAAGCCGGCGATCATCGAGATTATGATCTTTTTCAACGTCAGTTCCTTTCGAACGGAGCATGGAGTTGATGCAAGCAAATGCAGACGGTCGAACTGAACTACGGGCCGGGCGGGGTAGACGCTCGTCTGCCATTTCGTTGGCCGATGAGGGAAATCGGGAAAATCTCACCGTTCGCCATTACCGCCACGCCCGATTGACACGGCTCGCAGTTCTCCGACGTTTGCCGGAATCTAATCGTGATGCTCAGGCATCGCTTTTAGATTGTCCTTGGTCCAGTTCGTGACAGCATGAACGTCACCATCTTCGTCGCGCATGAAGTCGAGATCACTGGCAGAAACTGCCACAGGCTTCGCTCCGATGCCCAAGAAGCCACCGACATCTACGACGACCTGATTGCCATGTACGTGTGAAACAGATCCGATCTTCTCGTCACCAGGGCCGTAAATCGTCGCCCCTTCGAGCGAATCCGCGGTCAGTTCATTGGCTGTCAGACGAACGTGATTGCTATGATCCATCGGGTGTCTCCTTTTGTCGTTGAGCCTCATTAACCGCTGGCGCAGAGAACCGTTCCACGTCGATTTTCAAGCGCTTCATCACATGTGACCAATTCCGCAAGGTCGGCCTTGTGCAATATCTGGCAGCGCACGGACAGCGCCGGACGCAACAGGACACACCCGGACTACCTAGCTAACATGTTGTTTTTATTACGTTTGTACTTACGTCGGCTTTCGCGATGTGCTAATGTGCTTCCCATGATTTGGAGGCAGAGATGCGACTTTCTGAACCGATGGACGACCTCATTCAGGTGCGTGTGGCGCGCACCGAAAAGCGCCGATTGATGGAGATTGCCCGGCAGCGCGGCATGACCCTGTCCGACTTTCTGCGTGCGACCGCGACGGAAGCGGCCGCGAGCAAGAAGGAGCGCGCGGCATGATCGATCTTCCGATGATGGGCGCTGCTGGTATCCCCGATCAAGCCAGCTATTTCCCGCCTGCGCCACAACAGAGCACGTTCGGTTCTCTGGGCGGCTTGGGCCGTGGTGTTGCCAATTTCGCCAACTCTTCCAGCGGCAGTGACATTATTCGCGCGGTTGGCTTGTCGTTGATGTCTAGCCCGCGCAATGCGCCGCTGATGAACATGCCCGATATTCTGGGCGGTCTTCAGACCCAGCGCCTCCAGCAGCACCAATACGACGAAGCGGCGAACGAGAAGGAACGCGCACGTCAGAAGGAAAAAGCGGAACTCGACGCCCTGATTTCCTACGGCACATCCCTTGGCATTCCTGAAAATGAAATGCGAACGCTTGCTCCGAATGTCACGGTCGGCAAGCTGCGCCTTGAGCAGGCGGTAAGCGAGCGCAACGCAGCCCGCACCAGCGAAGCAAACAACAATGCATTTCGCATCATCAACGGCGGCGATGGCTATACGGCAACCCCGCCGCCGAACATCTCCGGCGCGCAAATCCCCGGTCAGTCCTCACAGGAGACTAATAGCTGGGGTGTGCTTGCCCAGCAGCATGGTTGGACGGTGCCGGCCGCAGAGCCAGTCGCATTGCCTACAGCCACCGTCAACGACGCACTCCGCGCTGAACCTGACCCGGCTGCCCGAACCGATGCCCAAAGTGTCGGCTTCAACAAAACACAATCCCATATGCTTGGCATTATCGCCAACCCTCACGTCTCGAAGGAAGTCAGAGACGTCGCCAAGGCGGAATACGATCGCATGGCCAAGCTCAATGAGCCCACCGCCCAGATGCGTGAGTTTGCGCATTACTTGGGGCTCGATGAATCAGGGCGTCAGAATTTCCGTGATTTCCGCCAATCGGGATCGTCGCAGGTGAATATCAGCGGCGACGGTGCTCCGGGGCTCGGAAAACTTAGCGCCGACTACGGCTATGTCCTCGACCCCACGACGCGGCAACCCGTCATTGATCCAACCACCGGGTTGCCCCGGGCGGCACCCGTCCCCGGGAGCCCAGCGGACAGGTCTGGATCGGCCGCGGCGGCCGCCCAAGGGCGCGAGACATCCACGTCGATCATTACCAATGCCGCGCAGTTGACACGTGATGCGCTGGCAGCCCCAGGCTTCCCGGCAACGGGGACGGTCGGTCGAATGATGTCGAGACTTCCGGAATCCAACGCCGCAGAGGCCCGCAGGCAGGTTGACGTCCTCAAGGCCAACGCGCGAATTGAGAACCTGCAGGCGATGCGTGAGGCTTCACCAACGGGCGGTGCGCTGGGCAACGTCTCTGACAGCGAGGGCGCGATGTTGGCCGCCAAGTCCGGTGCGCTCGACCCGGACAGCCCCACCTTCCAACGCGACCTGGAGGACTACGAGCGCACGATGCTTCGGATCGTTCATGGTCATCAGGCGGGTGATGCAGTGTTCGAGCAGACACGGCAGAGCAGCGGCATTCCTTCGGGCGCGGCGGAAATGCTGCGGTCAAATCCGCAGCTGGCTGATCAGTTCGATGCCAAGTACGGCGCTGGCGCTGCTCAGCGGGTTCTGGGAGGTCAGTGATGGCAAACATCTTCGATCAGTTCGACCCCGTTCCAGCGGCGGCCAAGGTCCCGAGCGGCAACATTTTCGACCAGTTCGATGAACCATCAAATCCTGAACGTCGTAGCGGTAAGGCGCTCAACAGCACGGCTGGCCTGAACAGCGCGATCTACAATACCGCTGGATTGCCGGTCGATCTGACGCGCGGGGCAATCAATCTCGGCATCTCCGGGATCAACGCTGCGACCGGCGCAGACATTGGTCATCTGCCATCGGATGGCTTTATGGGCGGTGAGTGGATCGCAGGCCGCATGGGTGACATCCATCCGGTGCTTGATCCGTCCAACACCGAGGCGACCACAGCCGGCGAGCGGATAGCGCGGGGCATCGGTGAGGG
>JBEBXE010000367.1:0-3684 GCA_040391705.1 Aerobium aerolatum | reverse complement strand
GGCGACTGTTCGCCGGTTGAGCGCTATAGTGACGGCTGGGCAGGCAGGGGCATAAGACCAGCGGTCCCCGGTTTTGTCCGTCCTGGATGCCGTACGTCCTTCGAGTCTCGTCGAAAAGGCGCGCACCTCAGGATGAGGAAAGTGGTTTGTCGAACCCGCAACGTCGAAGGCTCGATCCACAACAGACCTCATCCTGAGGTGCGAGCGCAGCGAGCCTCGAAGGACGCACCGCATCCACGACATTCGGGGACCGCTGGCATAATCCCCATTTCCGGCGAGCCGTCGCATGCGCATGCTGTTGCAGCAGACATGGCGGTATCTCCCGGCGCAGATCATCGCGCCGGCGGTGCAGCTTGCCGCCTTGCTGCTGTGGGCGCATCTGCTGCCGCTGGCGGAGATCGGCCGCCTGACGCTGGTCGTCGCCACGCAGGAAGTGCTGTTTGCCGGCGTCCTTGCCGGCTGGTCCCACTTCATGCTGCGCTACCGGGCGCGCGAACATCCAGCCAGCTTTCGGCAGACTGAAATCCGCGTCCTCGCCGCTGCCATCGCGGTGCAATTGTGTCTGCTGGCGGTGCTGCTGCCGCTGGTCTTCGGGCCGGCGCTGTCCGTCGCGTTCTGTCTTTCCGCCGCCGTCTTCGTCACCTGCCGGTCGCTGTCGGTCTATCTCGCCGAAGCCGCGCGGGCGCGCGATGACAGCGTCAGCTACACCTGCCTGCAGGCGCTGTTCCCAGCCCTCGGTCTGGCGCTCGCCATCGTCGCCATCACCCAGATCGCCGCAACCGCCCAAGCCGTCCTCTGCGCGCTGGCACTGGCGCAAGCCGCCGGCATCGTGATAGCCGCCGCGCGCAGCGGGCCGTGGCGCGTCGGCCCCGCTGCCGACACCGCCATCCTCAAAGCGGCCGTCGCTTTCGCCCTGCCGATCTCGCTTGCCGCGCTGGTCGCCGCCGCCGCGCTCAACGCGCCGCGTTATCTGGTCGACCATCATCTCGGGCTCGCCGCTGCCGGACTGTTCGGCGTCATCTACGGCCTGGGTCTGCGCGCCTCCAGCGCCGCCGTCATGCTGGTCACCGCCGCCGCCTATCCGCTGGCGGTGCGCGCGATGGAGGCCGGAGGCCCCGCCGCCGGCCACCGCCAGCTCGCGTCCAACAGCGTGCTGGTGGCGCTGGTGCTGTGTCCGGCCGGCTTCGGCCTGATCGGCATCACGCCGTCCTTCGTGCAGATCGTCCTGCCCATCCCCCTGCACGCGCCAGCCGAAACGCTGCTGCCGCTGGCGGTCGTCTACGGCATGTTGCGCTATCTGCGCTCGCACACCACCGATCAGGTGTTTCTCCTGCACGGCCGCCCCGGTGCCGTCACCGCCATCGCGCTGCTGGAACTGGCGCTGGTGCTCGGCCTGACATTCGCCGGCCTCCAACTGGCCGGGCTGACCGGCGTGTTCCTCGGCGCGGTCACTGCCGCAGGCCTTGCCTGTCTCGCCAGCATGATCGCCGCCCACAGCCGTTTCGGCTTCGCCTTTCCCGTCTGGACGGTTCTGCGCATCGCCGCTGCGGCGTGCACAATGATGCTCGTGCTTCAGCTGCTCCCCGTCACCGCAACCGTCGTCGGGCTGGCGTTGCGCGTCGCCGCCGGTGGCGCGGTCTACGCCTTATGCCTGCTGATCTGCTTCCCGCGCCTGTCTGCGACGCTCCTGCTGCGCGAGGTGCGGGCGTGAAAATCCTGCTGCTCTCCAGCGAGTTTGCACCCCGGCTCGGCGGCATCGGCACCTACGCCCACGAGATGGCGCACGCCGCATCCGAACTCGGCCACGAGGTGACGGTCGTCGCCGCCGCCTACGGCGCAGACCAATCCGCATCCGACCGCGCCTTGCCGTTCGACATCCTCCGCTATCCCGGCGGCGACCACAGCATGCGCCACCTGCCAGCCAAGGTCGCGCTGGTGCGCCAGCTCGCCCGCCAGCGCCCGCCGTTCGACATCGTCCACGCGGTCGACTGGCCGTTCTATCTGCCGCTGGCGCTGTCGGCCTATCGCCGCCGCAGCCGGTGCATCGTCACCTTCCACGGCTCCGAAATCGCCTTCATGCAGCAGCGGAAACGCGCCGTGCCGCTGCAACTGGCGCGGTTCTGGAACGGTTGGGCCGAGTTCGTCGCCAACAGCCACGATACCGCCGCGCGACTCACCACCGCCTTTCGTCCCGACCCGGCGCGCCTGCGCGTCAGCGGCCTCGGCGTGTCGCAATTCTGGCTCGATGGCCCTGAACCCGTCCGCGACCCCTCCCGCTTCGTCCTCGTCACGCTCGGTCGTGTGGTGCCGCGCAAGGGGCATCTGCTGCTGGCGCAAGCGCTGGCGCTGCTGTCGCCATCCATGCAGGCGACGATCGACTGGCAGATCATCGGCCCGCTGCTCGACCCCGCCTATGAGGCGCAATTGCGCGCTGCACTCTCAAGCCTTGCATGCAACACAGTCATCACCGGCCCGCTTCCCGCTCCCGATATCCGAACCCGGCTGGCGGCTGCCGACCTGTTCTGCCTGCCCGGCATGCCGAGCAACGATGGCGCGGTCGAAGGCTACGGCCTCGTCTATCTCGAAGCCGCCGCCTGCGGCCTGCCGTCGCTCGCGACAAAGCTCGGCGGCATCGAAGACGCCATCCTCGACGGGCAAACCGGTCTGCTGGTGCCGCCCGCATACCCCGCCGCGCTCGCCGCCGCCATCCTGCGCCTGTATCGCGACCCCACTGAGCGGAACCGTCTGGCGCGCAACGCCCGCAGCCATGCAGAAAAATCCGGCTGGCACGCCATCGCCCGGCGCACCTACGCGGCAGCCGCCCGATGAAGCCGCGGATCGTGTTCCTGATCAACTCGCTGGCGGGCGGCGGCGCCGAGCGGATCATGACGCGGCTGCTCGCCAGTTCGGCGGCCTACGCGCAAAGCCACGATCTCCACCTCGTGCTGCTTGACGACGAACCCGACGCCTACAGCTTGCCCGACTGGCTCACGGTCCACCGCCTCAACGCGAACGCCTCATTCGCGAAAAGCCTTGCCGCGGGCCTGTCCTGCCTGCACCGCTTGCAACCTGCCGTCTGTCTCAGCTTCCTCACCCGCTCCAACCTCGTCAACGTCGCCGCCGCTGTCGTGCTTGGCCACCCGGCCATCGTCAGCGAACGCGTCAATCCGTCGAGCCATCACCGTCGCACAATGTCGGGCACAACCGCCCGTCTCCTGACCCGCACCCTCTACCCACGTGCCAGACACATCATCTGTCCATCGTCGGGCGTCGCCGCCGACCTGATCCAGCATTTCGGCGTATCCGCAGCGAAAACCACTGTCATCGCCAACCCCGTCGATGCCGAAGCGTTGGCTCTGGCGAGCGCGCAATCCGCATCCCTTCCAACGCCGCGTCCCTACATCGTGGCGATGGGGCGTCTGGTCGCCAGCAAGAATTTCGCGCTACTGCTGCGCGCCTTCGCCGCAACCGCCACCACTCTCGATCTCGTCATCATCGGCGATGGTCCCTTGCGCGACGCGCTCACCCAGCAGGCGCAGCAGCTCGGGCTCGGCCAGCGGGTCCACTTCACCGGCTTCCTGTCCAACCCGTTTCCGCTGGTGCGCAACGCCCGCGCCTACGTCCTGCCATCCAGCGCCGAAGGCTTTCCCAACGGGCTGGTCGAAGCGATGGCGCTCGGCGTGC
>JBEBXE010000366.1:0-3701 GCA_040391705.1 Aerobium aerolatum | reverse complement strand
TAGCCGCCCTTGACGCGCGGACGGTGACCGAGGTTGCCGGTGTCGTAGTCGGTGTCGTCGTTCGACGGCAGTTCCGACGAGTCGAGCTTGAAACCGGTGTTGTACGGATCGACCTTGTACTTGACGTCATCGAACACGAAGAACTCGGCTTCCGGGCCGACGAAAATGGTGTCGCCGATGCCTTCCGCCTTCAGGTAGGCCTCAGCCTTCTTGGCAATGCCGCGCGGGTCGCGGTTGTAGGCTTCGCCGGAGACCGGATCGAGGATGTCGCAGACGATGACCATCGTCGACTGGGCGAAGAATGGGTCCATGTGGGCGGTTTCGGGGTCTGGCATCAGCACCATGTCGGACTCGTTGATGGCCTTCCAGCCACCGATCGACGATCCATCGAACATGACGCCGTCCGCGAACATGTCCTCGTCAACCGCAACGACGTCCATCGTCACATGCTGCCACTTGCCCTTGGGATCAGTGAAGCGCAGGTCGACGAACTTTACGTCGTTATCCGTGATCTGCTTCATGATATCGCTTGCGGTCGTCATTATGTGTTTCCCTGTGAGTGATGACATTGCAAAAATGGTCGAACCGGCGCTGCCGGTCAGATTGCGTCGACGCCGGTTTCACCGGTGCGGATACGCACGACTTCCTCGATGTTGGAGACGAAAATCTTGCCGTCGCCGATGCGGCCGGTCTGTGCGGCCTTGCGGATTGCCTCGATCGCCCGCTCGACGCTTTCGTCGGCGATGACGACCTCGATCTTCACCTTCGGCAGAAAATCCACGACGTATTCGGCGCCACGATAAAGCTCGGTATGCCCTTTCTGGCGGCCGAAACCCTTGGCCTCGATGACGGTGATGCCTTGCAGTCCGACTTCTTGCAGGGCTTCCTTCACTTCGTCGAGCTTGAAAGGCTTGATGATCGCCTCGATCTTTTTCATGCGGTGATGGCCTCCAGTAGGATAAAGACGGGTAGAATTGCCCCGCTTCGCCAAAAAGAAAGCACGAAGCGTGCCAGTTCGGATTGGTGAAGCTATTTTGTCGAAATCGCATGCAGACGGCATGTAGTCAGGCGATTGCCTGTCAAAAGACAGGATTGCGTGCCTCCGTTCCTGCCATGGCTTTCCTTCAATATTGTGGTCTGTGGTGAAAAAATATGCAACGCGCACACACAACAGGCATCCCGTCCGAATTGCTGCTGCCAGATGAAATGGCGCAGGCAGATCGTATCTCGATCTCGCAGGGACCTTTCTCCGGTTACGACCTGATGGCTAATGCCGGGTCGGCCATCGCAGCGATTGCTCTCGAGCGGTATCCCGGCGCGATCGCCTTCGACGTGTTGTGCGGTCCCGGCAACAATGGCGGCGATGGCTATGTGATCGCCAGATTGTTGCAGCACCATGGCGCACGCGTCGTCGTCTGGGCCGACAAACCACCGAAAGCCAGAACCGACGCCGCACGGGCTGCGCAGGATTGCCCGGTTCAGGTGCGACCGCTTGGGTCGTTCGTGCCGACCGCCGGTGGCGTCGTGATCGATGCGCTGTTCGGTGCCGGTCTGGGACGAGATTTGGCGGGCAGTGCTGCTGTTGCAGCAAAATCATGCAGGAATGTCGGGAGCACGGTCGTTTCCGTCGATCTGCCCTCCGGCGTGTCAGGCGAAAGCGGGCAAATGCTGGGTGCGGCTTTTCAGGCCGATCTGACGGTGACGTTCTTTCGCCTGAAGCCGGGGCATCTGCTGGAGCCGGGTCGCACGTTGTGCGGCGAGACGGTGGTGGTCGATATCGGCATCGGCGATTCCGTGCTTGAAACCATCCAGCCGATGGCCTTCGTCAACCAGCCGCAACTGTGGACGCAAAAGCTGCCGCAGCCGCGGCGCTCCCAGCACAAATATTCGCGCGGTTCGGTCGCCGTGTTCTCCGGTGGCGTCACGTCATCGGGCGCGGCGCGTCTGTCGGCGATGGCTGCGGCGCGCGCCGGGGCAGGCGCCGTCACCGTATTGTCGCCCGCCAGCGCCGTGACCACCAATGCGGCGCATCTGACGTCAATTATGCTGGCGCGCGTCGAGACGCCAGACGAGATGAATGCCGCGTTCGCCAATCGCCACCCCGACGCGGTGGTGGTTGGTCCCGGCTACGGGCTGCACAGGCCGATCACCGAGATGGTGCTGGCCGTGCTCAAGAGCCTATCAGGAGGAACGGTGGTTCTCGACGCCGACGCCCTGACCGGCTTTCGCAGCGATCCGACGCTCCTGTTCGACGCCGTAGTGCCTTCCAGCGCCAAAGTGGTACTGACGCCGCATCAAGGCGAATTTTCCCGCCTGTTTCCCGATCTGGCTGGCGATGCGGCGCTGTCGAAATTGCGCAAGGCGAGAGCAGCAGCAAAACGTGTTGGCGGCGTTGTGGTCTACAAAGGGCCGGATACGGTGATTGCCGCCCCGGACGGTCGTGCCGCGATCAACGCCAACGGCTCGCCCTACCTTGCCACGGCCGGATCGGGTGACGTCCTTGCCGGCATCATCGCCGGGCTGGCGGCACAAGGCATGCCGGTGTTCGAGGTAGCCTGCGCGGCAGTCTGGCTGCATGCCGAGGCGGCCACACGTTTTGGCCCCGGCCTGATCGCCGAAGACTTGCCCGGTCTGATGCCGCCGCTGCTTGGCGAATTGATGGGCTGATCAGCCGTCGACGCGCCGCTGCAGGGCGATCGCTCCAAACGGTGCCCGGCTCTTTCCTTCGGTGATGAAGTAGACGAACACGTCGCGTGGTGTCTGCGCTGCTGCCGCGTCTGGAGCCGCATAAGGAAGATCGTCCGGCTGGCCACCGCTGGCCCAGAGTTTGGCGCGTTGCGCCCACTCATCGAGTTGGGTATCGGTGTAGCAGTCGGGGTTGTCGTCGCTGCCGCGTTGCAGGCGGGCATAGACGAAGCCGCCGGTCAGGTCGGCGATTTCCGGGTATTTTTCATGCTGGGCGTAGACGATCGCCGCGCCGTATTTACGCGCCAGAGCGACGAAATCGGCGGTGATGAAACTGTCGTGTCGAACTTCGAGCGCATGGCGCAGCTTGACGCCGTTCTGGGTGTCCGGCAGGGCCTGGAGAAAGCCTTCGAAGTCGACCGGATCGAATTTTTTCGTCGGTGCAAATTGCCACAGGATCGGTCCGAGCTTGTCGCCCAGTTCGGCGACGCCGGAGTCCAGAAACCGTTGAATTGACTCGCCCGCCTCGGCCAGAACCTTGCGATTTGTCGAAAACCGGATCGCTTTCAGCGAGAAAACGAAGTTTTCCGGCGCAGTTTCTGCCCATTTCGCGAAGGTTTCTGGTTTAAACGTCGAATAATAGGTCCCGTTGACCTCAATGCTGGTCACTTGCCGGGTGGCGTGCTGCAGCTGTTTCGTCTTGGCGAGCTTATCGGGATAGAAAGTTCCTTCCCATGGCTCGAAGGTCCAGCCGCCCATTCCGGCGCGGATCGTTCCCGACTTGCTCATCGTTCGTCCTCCTACTCGGCTGCCACACGTTTCGTTCCCGGCCGCCGCTCAAGCAGGTCCTTGAGGAACTGGCCGGTATAACTGCGCGGTTCGGCAACGATGTCCTCTGGCGTGCCCGCCGCCACCAGTTCGCCGCCGCCGTCGCCGCCGTTGGGGCCAAGGTCGAGCAACCAGTCGGCGGTCTTGATGACTTCGAGATTGTGCTCGATGACGACCACGGTGTTGCC
>JBEBXE010000365.1:0-3722 GCA_040391705.1 Aerobium aerolatum | reverse complement strand
ATCCGGCTGGTTTCGCCATCGCTGATGAACCAGATGACGCTGTTCTTCCAGGGTACGAGCCTGGCCATGACCATTGGCGTCGTCGAACTGACCTATCAGACCAAAGCCATAGCGGACGAAACCTATCGCATTTTCGGCGTCTTCACCGTGGCCACGGTCATCTACCTGACGGTGTCCATCATCATGATGGTGACGGGAGAAAGGCTGCGTGAGCGCAACGCCAGTGGAAAGCGCCGCGATGCTTGAGATTATCGCTGACAACTGGCTCCTGTTCCTGATCGGCCAATATCCCCATGGTCCGCTTGGCGGCTTCACCTTAACCATCATCATCTCGCTGGCCAGCATCGCGGCGGCGCTGCCGCTTGGCGTCGTCCTGGCGCTGATGCGGCTGAGCGAGAGCAGATTCGTCAGCCGGCCGGCCTATGTCATCATCCAGACGATGCGCGGCACGCCGATCATCCTGCTGATCTTCTGGGTGTATTTCATCATCCCGATGATAACCGGCTACTCGGTAAGCGGGGCCATGACTACCATCGCCGCGCTGGTGCTCTACAAGTCGGCCTTCATCGCCGAGATCGTGCGCGGGGCGATCCTCGCCCTGCCAGGCGGTCAGGCAGAGGCTGCCAGGGCGCTCGGCTTCCGCTATCGTCACATCACGCTGCTTATCGTGCTGCCTCAGGCACTCTACAATTCCGTGCCGAGCCTGATCACGCAGATGGTCGGCATCGTCAAAGACAGCTCTCTCGGCTACATCATCGGCACGAACGAACTCACCTTCGCCGCCAATCAGGTGAACGCCAACCTGATGACTCAGCCCTTCAGCGTCTACATGATCCTCGGGCTCATCTATTTCGCCTTCAACTTCTCACTCGCCTCGCTGGCCAGGGCGCTCGAAAAGCGCATGGGCGCTTCGCGACAGCCGGTAATCCCGGAAAGATAGCCCTTTCACCACTGCGGCGCCTATCCGGCGCCCATGCAGGCAATGACGGAAATTCCCATGTCCATCTATCACAGCCTCGGTGTCGAGCCGTTTGTCAATTGTGGCTTCTCGCGCTCCTTCTACGGCAACAGCCGGCCAAGCGAGGGTGTGCGCGCAGCCATGGACAGCGCCGCGCGCGACCATGTGCTCATGGAGGAGCTTGCCGAAGGTGCCGGACGTAGACTGGCGGAACTGACCGGCGCCGAATGGGGCATGGTCACCTCCGGCTCGGCCGGCGGGCTGGCGCTGGCCGCGGCGGCGTGCGTCGCCGCCAACGATCCGTTGCGCATGCTGCGTCTTCCCGCTTCCTTCGACGGACGCGAACGCGTCGTCCTCATGCCGGCCGGCCAGCGCTTCGCCTACGATCAGGGCGTACGTATTATCGGCACGCGAATAGAAGAAGTGGCAGATATCGGTGCGCTGAAGACGGCGCTCGCGGAGCATAATGTTGTCGCCATCCTCATCTTTGGAGAACGCGACGCCGACGCTTCACTGACATTCGCGGATATGCTGCCCTGCGCAAGGCAGGCCGGCGTTCCCATTATCGTCGACGCGGCTTCCGAATTTCTCGGCCATCCCGAGCACTGGACTTCGCGCGGGGCGGACCTTGTCGTCTACAGCGTCAGCAAGCGGATGCGCGGTCCGGCGGCAACTGGCCTGCTGCTGGGACGCAAGGCGCTGGTGCAGGCAGCCTGGTACAATAGTCCGCCGAACCAGAGCTTCGGCCGGATCATGAAGATCAGCAAGGAACAGATCGTCGGCGCTGTAGTGGCCACCCAGGAATGGTACGCCCATGATCATGCAGCCGAGGAGCGCCGCTGGCAGGAACTTCTGGAGCAGCTTCAGGATCGGCTGCGCGCGGTCGAGGATCTTGCACTCGATGTTCGCGGCGCGCTCGGCAGCACGGCGCGGCTGCGGGTGGACTGGAGTGAATGCCGGCCGGGACTGACCTATCCTGCGCTGCGGGCAATGTTGCTTTCGCGCCGCCCCCGCATTCTGATCGATGATTACGGAGCGGACACGCACTCGACACTCATCAGCCCGTTCTCTCTGCGCGACGGCGAGATCGACATCGTCGCCGATGCGCTGATCGAAGCGTTCACTGCGCAACTCCCGGCGGCTGCGCCGGTCGCCATCTCGCCGCTCGATCCGGATGGCGAATGGGTCCTGACCATCGACTTCGCCAATTTCCCCGTCACACACCGGCTTTCGCTTGCGCGACAGGGCGACAGCCTGTCCGGCCTGCACCGGACGCCGTTCGGTGACGCAGGCGTTAAAGGCACGATGACCGCCGGGGGCTTCGAAATTCAGAGCCTGCACCCGGTCGAAGGCAACATGGCCAGCTTTCGCTTCGTGACCGAACAATCTGCGCCTGAGCGCATGTCTGGCTATATCGAGATGGGTGCGGCTGCCAGCCACACCATAGGCCCCAGCACTTTCAGCCAGTTCGGCTGGGTCGCCTTTACGGCGTCGCGCGCGGCCTGACCTTTTTTCTTCATCCGTGCGGCCGCCAGCCGGACGCGCCCATCGTCTTCAAACCCCGAAAGGAGAACCTATGGAACCCGTCTACCACAACCCCGGGGACATCGCCCACCGATCCGACACCGTGGTCTATAACGGGGTCGCCTATGTTGCCGGCGTTGTTCCCTCGGACAGTTCTGCATCGATCGCCGATCAGGCGAAGCAGATTCTGGACGAGATCGACAGCCGTCTCGCGGCGGCCGGAACCGACAAGAGCAGGCTGCTTTCCGCGACAATCTGGATGGTCGAGGTGAACCGTGATTTCGCCGAGTTCAACAAAGTATGGAATGCATGGCTGGTGCCGGGGCGCAAGCCGGCGCGCGCCTGTGTACAGGCCGGCCTCGTTGGTGGAGCGATGCTCGAAGTGGCTGTCATCGCTGCAGCCTGACCTTGCCTGCATCGACACGTGCAGCATGCTCGCGCAGGATCGCGCGCCGTCTCGGGGAGTTCGGCATATATTGCTATGAGAAGCAATATCTGTCGGGCGACCTCGATCTGGTCGCCGGGATTCGCAACCCGATCCCGATACCCGGCGTGAAGCGCGCCGCCGATGTCCTCAATCCCGGCATATGTGAAGAACTCGTGCTGGCGGTGAGCCGGCAGGAGCGCAAGTTCAGGCCGGCTGATTTTCGACAAGCAGATCAGCCGGCTTCCGGACCTGATCTCAGCCTCCAGTCCACCTCCAGTCCAAGGTCTGCTTCGAGGCGGGCTGCGAAGGCCACGGCATCTGCATCCCGGTCGTGGTCGGCCACGATCTGCAGTCCGACGCCAAGGCCGGGGCCAAGAATGCTGGAGGGCATCGAAACGACCGGGTTGCCGGTGTGGTTGAAGAGGCTGGTGTAGCGAACGAGCGCGGGCGTATACTCATGCAGTACATCGCCGATCATGACCGCGGTTTCGCTACGCAGGGGCGTCAGTGCGGGAAGCGTCGGGGCAAGCAGGAAATCAACCTCGCTGAACAGGGCCTTTACCTGCGCCCGGAACACCTCCCGGCGATGCGCAGCATTTGCATATTGAATGGCCGTCATTCGTCTGGCGGCATCGATGTTGGAACGGGGGAGGGCAGGCATTTCGGGATGATCTGCCAGGCCGGCCTGCTCGTAACAGGCCGCTGCCTCCGAAAGAAGGATGACCCCGTGCACTTTCAGAACCTCTTCCGGTGCAGGGAGACGTACACGCACAATTTTGCATCCCCGCGAAGCACAACTCTCGAGCGCTCTGT
>JBEBXE010000364.1:0-3722 GCA_040391705.1 Aerobium aerolatum | reverse complement strand
CGGCGATGATGGAAAGCCTGATGGCGTTCAAGCGCGCCGGCTGCGACGGCATCCTCACCTATTTCGCGCCACGGGTCGCTGAAATCCTCAGGGGCTGACGGCCAGTCAGAGGTTTTCGCGCGGAATCTTGAATTCGAGGCGACAGTTCCCATCTTTCGGATGTCGCCTCACGCCTTTGAAAGGACCCGCGAAACGATGACTATGCGTACTCTTGATGGTGAAATCCTCGCCTCGCGCCTCGATGACTGGCGTGTGTACGAAGGTGTACGCACGCGTCGCATCGTGGCTTTCCTGATCGACTATGCCATTGTCGCCCTGTTGGTCATTCCCTTTGCCATTCTCGTCGGCATCTTCGGTATCGTCACACTCGGCCTCGGCTGGGCGCTGTTTTCGATACTCGTTCCCGCCGTGGCGCTGTCTTATATCTGGACCACGATGGGCAGCTCCAAGCAGGCGACCGTTGGCATGCGCATGATGGGCATCCGCCTCGAGCGCCTCGACGGCAAGCCGGTCGATGGCCTGCTGGCCGTGTTGCACAGCGTGCTGTTCTGGGCCGCCAATGTGGTGCTGACCCCGCTGATTCTGCTCGCGACGCTGTTTCTCGACCGCAAGCGTACGGTCCATGACCTGCTGCTCGGGACGGTGGTTGCGCGCGCCGAACCCCGGTGACATGATGGCATGCCGGTCGGTGCAACAGCGCCAGCCGGCATGCTTCAATTTTTTGCGGTTGACGTTTCCGCCCCGCATGACAGCCTGTCGGTCACATTGGCCGCAACGGTGAAGAATGCACCATCACTCGACTCAATCGCCGCAGTTCTTTCTGACCGCACCATCGCCCTGCCCCTATATCGAGGGGCAGCTTGAGCGAAAGGTGTTCACGCACCTGGTCGGCGACCGTGCACCGCAGCTCAACGATCTGCTGACCCAAGGCGGTTTCCGCCGATCGCAGAACATTGCCTACCGTCCGGCCTGCGAAACCTGCCGCGCCTGCATCTCGGTGCGCATCCTCGTCGACGAATTCCAGCTGTCGCGCACGATGCGGCGCATCATCGCCCGCAATTCCGACCTCGTCGGCGCTGTCCACACCGCCGAACCCTCCGCCGAACAATATTCCCTCTTTCGCAGCTATCTCGACGCGCGCCACCATCGCGGCGGCATGTCGGATATGTCGGTCCTCGACTATGCGATGATGGTCGAAGACACCCATGTCGACACCAACATCATCGAATACCGCCGGCGCGGCCCGGACAGCTTCATTACCGGGCGCGGCGAAGGCGAACTGATCGCGGTCGCGCTGACCGACAAGATGGGCGACGGGCTGTCGATGGTCTATTCCTTCTTCAACCCGGAGATGGAAAGCCGTTCGCTCGGCACGTTCCTGATCCTCGATCACATCGCGCGGGCGCGGGCGGCGGGCCTGCCCCATGTCTATCTCGGCTACTGGGTTAACGGCTCGCGCAATATGGCCTATAAGGTCCGTTTCAAACCACAGGAGCATCTCGGCCCCAAGGGCTGGGAGCGCTACGTCCCGCCAGCGGACTGAACCACTCCTCACATTTTCTGTCATGCCGCAGGTCGGCGGGGGCTTGCGCATGTTGTCTTCGATGTCTGACCACTCCAAGGGTCTGCTTTTGACCGCCATCGGCGGGCTGGCGCTGACCATCGACATTCCGCTGATCAAGCTGGCGAATGGCGACGTCTGGACGATCCTGCTGCTGCGCAGCACCGCAACGTTGACCGCCGCCCTCGTCGCCTGGTGCGTCTGGAACCTGGTGTGGCGCAATGCGCCGCCGCTGATTCCCGGCAAGGCCGGCCTCGCGGTCGCCGCCTGCTACGGCGTCACCTCGCTGTGCTTCATGACCGCCGTGTTCTTCACCTCGACCGCAAACCTGGTCTTCCTGGTGGCGTTCAGCACCGTTTTTGCCACCGCGTTGTCTTGGACATTCCTCAACGAACGCCCGCGTCCGCAGACGCTGGCTGCGATGGCGGTGATGATCCTGGCGATCGGCATCATCGTGGCCGACGGCTTCACCACCGGCGGCTGGTTCGGCAATCTGTTTGCGCTTGGCGCGGCGCTTTCGGTGGCCGGCGCCATCGTCATCTCGCGCAAGAGCGGCCGCGACATGGGGTTCACGCCGCTGGTGGCGGTGGTGCTGCCGCTGTCGGTCGGCGGCTTCATGGTCGCGCAGCAGGGACTGGTGGTCGAAGCCCCATTCTGGATCATCCTCGACGGGCTGATCGTCATCCCGATCGCGTTCTTCCTGCTGGCAACCGGGCCGAAATACATCTCCAGCCCGGAAGTCGCGATGTTCTATCTGCTCGAAACCGTGCTGGCGCCAATCTGGGTGTGGATGATCTTCTCGGAAGTCCCGACGGTCTACAGCGTCGTCGGCGGCACGATCCTCATCGTCACCCTGCTCTGCCATTCCGTCTGGCAACTGAACGAAGGCCGCAAGCGGCGGGCCGCACTGGACGTGCAGTACGCGTCCTAGATCTTTTTTACTCGGCAGCGTCGCGCGTTTCGGCGCTGTCATCGGGCGCGTTGGGGTCACCCGGCGCGCTTTCCACATCCAGATCCGGAAAGACGACGATGCGCAGGCCGTGGAAATCGGTGCGCACGACCAGCAGGCCGCGTTCCTCGAAATAGGTCAGCAGGCGGCGCGCGCGCGATGGAGAATGCGTGCCGTAAGCCCGCGCCAGCGCCGCGTCGGATGGGCACGGATCGCCGGACAGGGCGGCACGGGCGACGATCAGGAACACACCCTGAATGTCGTCGGTCAGCGTTTCCGACATCTTCAGCGCCTGCTGCCAACCGTCGCCAGCTGCCATCTGTTCGTCGGCACCGGCACGCGCGATTGACAGCCTGCGCTTGAACGCGGCCAGATTGAGCGCGGCACCGGGCACGCGATGGATCCGACAGCGCACCAGAAAATCCTGATAGAGCACCGCGACCGAGCGGAACGACGCTTCCGGGTCATCGACGATTTCGCGCATCACGCTGTCGAACGCCGCGCTGCGTTCCTTTTCATCGATCTCGGGGAATAGCGACGGTGCTTCGGCGGGCGCGGGTTCCGGGCGGGCCTTCACCAGCTTTTCCAGCAGTTCAGCCGTGGGCATCGGCGGCGGCGGGGCTGGACGGCGTATCGTTTGGCGCAATTCGCCCGGTGCCGCGTTGAAGATCAGGTCTGCTGCATCTTCCGGCGCGGTTTCCGGCAGCGGCATCAGCTTGGGGCTGACCGAGCGCGCCGACGTTTCGACCGCGCCGATGGCCACCGCCAGCGGCCGGCGCGAGATTGCCGGCCCGAGCGCCACGAAGCGTCCGCGCTCAAGGTCGCGAAACTGCTCGGCCTGCCGCCGGTCCATGCCCAGCAGGTCGGCGGCACGCGCCATGTCGATGTCGAGAAAGGTGCGGCCCATCAGGAAGTTGGAGGCTTCCGCGGCGACGTTCTTGGCAAGCTTCGCCAGCCGCTGGGTGGCAATGACGCCGGCCAGCCCACGCTTACGGCCACGGCACATCAGATTGGTCATCGCGCCGAGCGACTGCTTTCTGGCGTCGTCCGACACCTCACCAGCGGCGGCGGGCGCAAACAGCTGTGCTTCGTCGACGACCACCAGCACCGGGTACCAATGATCGCGTTCAGCGTCGAACATGCCGCCCAGGAAAGCTGCGGCGGCGCGCATCTGCTGCTCGACGTCGAGCCCTTCGAGATTGAGCACGACGG
>JBEBXE010000363.1:0-3723 GCA_040391705.1 Aerobium aerolatum | reverse complement strand
AAATGGTGCCGCTTAGGTGACTCGAACACCTGACCCCGTCATTACGAATGACGTGCTCTACCAACTGAGCTAAAGCGGCTTCCGGTTCGCGCGGATCGCGCGGCCCCAAAAGTGAGCGCGTGATAGCTTCATTGCGCGCGAAAGACAAGCACCAGAATCGCAATTCTCTGCACGAAGCGTCAAAGATGTGCGTCGCGTCTTGGAACTTCGCCATCAACCCCTATGATAATAGCCCCTACGTAGTGCAGGGAAGCTCTGTCAGGGTACCGGCGATGAACATCGTTCTTTTTCTGGTCATCGCCGCGCTGGGGTTTGCCGCAGCCTCGTTTCTGGCAGTCTACTCCTACGGCCATTTTGCCCGCCAGGCGCGCGGCGCCGAAATGTTCGCGTTCGAAGCCGAGGCGGACCAGACGATCCTCGACCGCGGCATTGACGGGCTGGTGCGCGCCCAGGAGGGCCGCAGCGGTCTTGCGGTGCTGTCGGTCAATCTCGACGCGTTTGCGATGCGGGCGCTGGCGGCACGGGCCGCCGGGCGCAGCCTCGATCTGATGTATTATTACTGGAACGACGACCTCACCGGCCGGTTGCTGGCGCAGGAGGTGGTCAAGGCCGCCGATCGCGGCGTGCGCGTGCGCATGCTGATCGACGACATCAATACGCGCGGCAAGGATCGCGTCTATCTGTCGCTCGACGCCCACCCCAACATCCATGTGCGGCTGTTCAACCCCAGCCGCGCCCGCGATCGCGGGCTGCGGCGCGGGCTGGAGATGATCCTGCGCGCCTTTTCGGTGACGCGGCGCATGCACAACAAGGCGTGGATCGCCGATGGACGGCTGGCGATCGTCGGTGGCCGCAACATCGGCGACCAGTATTTCGATGCCGCCGAAATCTCCAACTTTCGCGACATCGACATGGTGATGGTCGGGCCGGTGGTGCAGCAGGTCGAGACGGTGTTCGACACGTTCTGGAACAGCGAGGTGGCGATGCCGATCCACGCGCTGGTGCGCGCCCGCAAGCCGCGTCTGGAAAGAGTGCGCGACACGCTGGCGGAAGCGGTCGAGGGGCCGCGCGCCCGGCCTTATCTCGAAAAGGCGATGGAACGCGTGTCGCTGATGGTGATGTTCAACACCATGCTGCCGGTCAACTGGACGCGCGAGGTGCGCATTCTCGCCGACCCGCCGGAAAAAGCCTTCAACCGCGGCAACGACAACTGGCTGATGGCCTCGCTGCTGCCAGTGATCGCCAGCGCCGACACCTCGGTGTGCATCACGTCGCCGTATTTCGTGCCGGGCAAGGAAGGCGTCAGGCTGTTGACCGGGCTGACGGCGGCCGGCGTCGACGTCTCCGTGCTGACCAATTCGCTCGCCGCCACCGATGTCGCCGCCGTCCATGGCGGCTACGCGCCCTACCGCAAGACGCTGCTTGCCAACCGGGTGAAGCTGTTCGAGCTGCAGCCGTTTCTGCGCCGCCACCAGATTTCGCTGTTCGGCTCGCGCGGCGCCAGCCTGCACACCAAGGCGTTCACCGTCGACGCGCATACCGGCTTCGTCGGCTCGTTCAATTTCGACCCGCGTTCGGTGTCGCTGAATACCGAAATGGGCGTGCTGTTCGTCGACAACGAGCTGGTCGGTGTGCTGCGCGATCTGTTCGACTACGAGACCAATCCGCAGATGAGTTATCGCGTCTTCGTCGGCGGCGACGGCCGGCTGCACTGGGCCGAAGACGTCGACGGCAAGATCGTCATCCACGACCACGAGCCGGAAGCGCGCCTGCCGCGCCGCATCGTCGCTGCAACGATTTCATGGCTGCCAATTGAATCGCAGCTGTGACGCAGAGGCAGTTGAGATTTTCTCGACAGAAACGCTGCACTGCGACGGCTGGAATCTTTGGATTTAGTTGGCCCGCAAGGTAATCCTTGACCAAACGGTAAAGCCAAGCAAACATTCATCAAGCGATCATGGAAACGCGGCATCGTCGCGCGACTGCTGTGGCAGTCCCGCGGAGCCGCACGGATGGTTGCGGGGAACGCACAAAGAATCGCAAAAAGTGGAGGCATGACATGTCGAAAGAGACGAAGAATGCGACCGTCCCGGCCGGGGTGGTGAGTCGTCGCCGGTTCCTTCAGGTTGCCGGTGCAAGTCTTGTCGTCGCCAGCGGCGGCGGGGTGGCACATTTCTCGATGACCAGCGCCCATGCCCAGGGCGCGTTCAAGCTCAACATTCTGCATATCAACGACATGCATTCGCGCGTCGAATCGATCAGCCGCTTCAATTCGACCTGTTCGGTCGAGGACGAGGGCGAAGGCAAATGCTTCGGCGGCTTCGGGCGTCTGGCCACCAAGGTCTGGGCCCGCCGCAAGGAAATCGCCGACGCCGGCGAAAACGTCATCACGCTTGACGCCGGCGACCAGTTCCAGGGCTCGCTGTTCTACACCACCTACAAGGGCAAGGTCGAAGGCGAGTTCATGAACAAGATCGGCTTCGATCTCATGGCCGTCGGCAACCACGAATTCGACAACGGCCCGGACGTGCTGGCCGATTTCGTCGATCTGGTCGAGTTCCCCGTCATCTGCGGCAACATCACCGTGGCCGACAGCGAAAAGCTCGCCGGCAAGGTGCAGGAATGGGCGATCCTCGAGGTCGGCGGCGAGAAGATCGGCGTGCTGTCGGTGCTGACGCCGGACACGGCCAACATTGCCTCGCCCGGCCCCAACGTCAGCTTCAAGGACGAGATCGACTATCTCAAGGAAGCCGTCACCCGCATCCGCGCCGAAGGCGTCAACAAGGTGCTGCTGCTGTCCCACGTCGGCTTCAACCGCGACCAGGAAATCGCGGCGCAGGTCGAGGGCATTTCCGCCATCGTCGGCGGGCACAGCCACACGCTGCTGTCCAACACCGAGGAGGGCGCGCCAGCCTATGCGACGCTGGTCCAGAACCCCGCCGGCAAGGCGGTGCCGATCGTGCAGGCCGGTTCCTACTCCAAGCATCTGGGCGATCTGTCGCTGACCTTCGCCGACGATGGCTACGTCGCCGAGGCCACCGGTGACACGCGCATTCTCGACGCCTCCATCGAGCCGGACGCCGAGATCGAAGCGCGCATCGCCGAACTCGCAGGCCCCATCGAAACCATGAAGGCGACGGAAGTCGGCGAGGTCACGGCCCCGATCGACGGCAGCCGCGAAACCTGCCGCGCGCGCGAATGCGAGATGGGCGTTGCCGTCACCGACGCCATCCTCGCCCGCACCGCCGACCTGGGCGTCACCATCGCCATCCAGAATGGCGGCGGCCTGCGCGCCTCCATCGGCCAGGGCATGGCCACCGTTGGCGACGTGCTGTCGGTGCTGCCGTTCCAGAACACGCTGGCGACGATGAAACTGAAGGGCGTCGATATCGTTGCGTCGCTGGAAGCGGCGGTCAACGACATCGAGAACGGGGCCGGCAAGTTCCCGCAGGTCGGCGGCCTCAAATTCACCATCGACCTCAACGTTGCGCCCAACGAAGGCCGGGTCAAGGACGTCATGGTCAGGGACGGCGACCAGTGGGTCGCCATCGAACACGACAAGGTCTACGGCGTCGGCACCAACGACTTCATGCGCAAGGGCGGCGACGGCTACGCGCTGTTTGCCTCCAACGCGGTCGACCCCTACGACTACGGCCCCGGCATGGAAGAAGTGCTGGCCGAATACATCGCCAACAACGCGCCCTACCAGCCCAAACTCGACGG
>JBEBXE010000362.1:0-3725 GCA_040391705.1 Aerobium aerolatum | reverse complement strand
GCTATTCGTCAGGTGTCTTGGTGCGAAGCTGGTCGAGGTAGTTGTAGATCGTGAACCGCGAGACGCCGAGATGCGAGGCGGCGAGGTCGACGCTGGAGCGGATCAGGAACAGGCCGCGATTGTTCATGTGACGCACGGCTTCCATCTTGTCGTCGCGGCTCATGGCGGCGACGGGCTTTTCCGTCGCTGCGATACCGGACTGGATGATCTCCTGGACCAGATCGTCGACATTGCCGGTCTCGGGCGTAGCCGGTGCCTGGGGCCTGCCGCCCATTGATTGCAGCAGCCCCCTGACGACGTTGTCGAGTTCGTGCAGCCGGCTGCGGTCGGCGTTGACGCAGACTGCGGCATAGGCCTCGCCCTTCTCATCACGCAGGATGATGCTGGTCGAATCCAGTTCGCGTCCGATCCGCGAGCGGGTGCGGTAGTCGCTGACGATCGAATAGGACTTGCCCGGCTCGGCAAATTCCTCCGACATCAGCTTTTCGAGCGCGAGATCGTCGAACGGTCCGCTGATGATCGGACTGCCGATCGAACGGCCGGTGATGTGACCATTGGCGATCGCCACGACGGAATGGCCCGGACGCGACAGGTCGTGCAGGACGATTTCGATGTCGCCGCCCACGACGTGCTGCATGCCCTCGACGACCCATTTCAGGGTCTCGATGACCAGTTCCTGTTCTCGTGCGTTCTGCGGGACTATCAAGCAGTCGGTTCCTTCACTTGTGGTCTGAAACCTCGACGACCAGTTCGATCTCGACCGGCATACCGAGCGGCAGCGCGTTCGTGCCGATTGCTGCGCGCGCATGACGGCCGCGGTCGCCGAAAACCTCGACCAGCAGTTCCGATGCGCCGTTGATCACCAGATGCTGCTCTTCGAAGTCATCGGCGCAATTGACGTAGCCGTTGAGCTTGACGATCTGCGTGACCCGGTCAAGGTCGCCCACTGCCGAGACGATGGCGGCTAGCGCGTTGATCGCCGACAGGCGGGCGGCGGCGATGCCTTCCTCGACGGTGACGTTACGGCCAAGTTTGCCGTGGGCGACGACTTTGCCGTCGATCATCGGCCCCTGGCCGGAGATGTAGAGGACGTTGCCCATCCGGCGCGTCGGGACATAGGCCGCCAGCGGTGCCGATACGGTGGGCAAGTCGATGCCGAGTTCCTGCAATCTGGCTTTGATCGACATTCAAGCTTGCTCCTTCTGGATATCGCGGAAGATTTCAATGAAGCGGTCGATATCCGCCTCGGTGTTGTAGAAATGCGGAGAGAGACGAAGGCAAGCCCCACGCGCCTCGACGCTGACGCCCCGCTTGGCGAGTTGCGCTGCGATTTCGCTTGGTTCAGCGCATTGAACCGAAGTGATGGCGGCGGCGGCCTGCGGCGTGACGATGTTTGCACCAAGTGCGGTGAGGGAGGCCCTCAGGTGATCGCGCAGCATGGTGTTGCGCTGATAGATGGCTGCCCAGCCGAGTTGTTCGAGATAGGCGAGAGAATCCTGGAAGAGAACGAGTCCGGGATAATTGGCGTGGCTGTATCCGAGTTCACGCGATGGTGGTGGATTGGCGTAGCCGCGCATGACCGGGTTGAGCACTGCCTCCAGACGCGGCGAGACGATACTCACCGCCAGGCCAAATCCGGAAATCAGCCATTTGAAGACGGCGCCGACATAGGCATCGGCGAGGCCGGCGTCGACGGCGGTTGCCCCGAGCGCCTGAATGCCATCGACGATCAGGTAGGCACCTGCCGCGCGGGTTGCTTGCGAGAGCAGGGACAGGTCGAGCTTGGTGCCGGTTTCCCAATGGACGTGGGACGCCAGAACGATGTGGCTGTCGCGGGCGGCGGCGGCCAGCGTCTCGGTTCTTGCGGCTTCATCCGGGATGGACACCGCAACGAGCGTGGCGCCGCGCGCGACCAACAGTTGCGCTACCGCCAGAACGGACGGGAATTCGTCATCGCAGACCACCACCCGATCGCCCGGCGAAACAGGCATGGCGAGCGCCAGCCGGTTGAGGGCGTCGGTGGTGGAACTGGCAAAACCCACAGTTTCGGCGGGAATTTGCGTCAGGCGGCCGATCTGGCCGCGCACCTGATCGACGACAGGTCGCCAGAGGTCGCGCCCGTCGAAGCCACGACTGTACATGTCGTCATAGAAACGGGCGGCGGCAGCGCCTGCGCCACGCCGTGCAATGCCGGTCGACGCTGTGTTCAGATAGATCCTGGCATCGAGATGCGGAAATTCAGCCCGGACACTGTCGATATCGAAACTCATGTGGCGGCTCCTCGATTTGTTCGTTCACCGGTCATCGCGACCGGTTCAATCGTTTCTCCAGCCGCTGCCCGTACCGCGACATGGCAAAGCAGAAGATGAAATAGATCACGCCGACGAAGATATAGGCCTCCGCGCCAAAACCTTGCCAGGCTGGTTCGCCGATGGAGCGCTTGGCGGCGTTGAGGAGGTCGAAGATGCCGATGATCATCACCAGCGATGTATTCTTGAAGAAGGCGATGCACAGGCTGACGATCGGCGGCAGCACGATGGTCAGCGCCTGTGGCATGATGACGAGCAGGGTCATGCGCCAGTAGCCAAGGCCGAGCGATTTCGCTGCTTCATACTGGCCGGCTGGTACGGCCTGCAGCCCGCCCCGGATGGTTTCCGACAGATAGGCGCCCACGAACAGGACGATGCCCAACTGCGCCCGCAGCAGCTTGGAGACGGTCAGCCCTTCCGGCAGGAACAGCGGGAACATCACGCTGGCCATGAACAGCACGCTGATCAGCGGAACCCCGCGAATGAGCTCGACATAAAGCGTGCACAGCGTCCGTACGGTCGGATTTCTTTCGGACGTGCGCCCCATCGCCACGAGGATGGCAAGCGGGAAAGCGAGCGCGATGCCGAACGTCGCCAGCATCAACGTGACCGGCAGGCCGCCCCACAGATCTTCCGACACGGGGCTGAGCCCGAAGACGCCGCCGCGCATCAGAATGAAAATTGCCGCCAGGCCAACCGTCCAGATGCCGGCGATCTTCCAGCCCCACAGCCGGCGGTCGACCGACACGATGTACAGCGCGATGAAGGCGACGATGCAGATCGTTGGACGCCACTGCGCGTCGTAGGGGTAGAGGCCGAACAGGATGAAGCGGTATTTTTCCTGGATCAGCGCCCAGCAGGCACCGGCGGTTTCGACGCGGCAGAGTTGGGTGTCGGCAATGCTCGATCCCGGCAGGGTCCAAACCGCACGCAACACCGCCCAGTCGAAAAAGCGGTAGCCGAGCCAGGACAGGACCAGTGCCATCAAGATGGTCGTGACGCCGGACATCGGGGAGCTGAAAAGATTGCGCTTCGCCCATGCGATCGGGCCGTTGTCGACCGGTGGTCGCCGGACGATATCAGTGCCTGCCTCGGTGGTAATGGCTAGATTTGTTTGGTGGGTCACGGTCATCGCGTCACCAGTGCGACGGAGCGGTTGTACCAGTTCATCAACGCGCTGACCGACAGGCTGATCGTCAGGAATGCGGCCATGATCATGGCGATGCCTTCAACTGCTTGGCCGGTATCGCTGATGATGGTGTTGATGATGGCGACAAGGTCGGGATAGCCCACTGCTACCGCGAGCGAACTGTTCTTGGTGATGCCGAGATATTCGCTGGTCAGCGGTGGAATGATGATACGCAGCGCCTGCGGCAGGACGACCTTGCGCAGGGTCTGGAAGCGGCTCAGCCCCAG
>JBEBXE010000361.1:0-3733 GCA_040391705.1 Aerobium aerolatum | reverse complement strand
CGGATGCGCTTCTTCATGCGCGAGGCGAAGACCGGATGCGCGTCGGTCGGGTTGGAGCCGATCAGCATGATGACGTCGGTATGGGCGACCGAATCGAAATCCTGGGTGCCGGCCGAGGTGCCGAAGGCCTGGCCGAGGCCGTAGCCGGTCGGCGAGTGGCAGACGCGGGCGCAGGTGTCGACGTTGTTGTTGCCAAAGCCCTGACGCACCAGCTTCTGGACGAGATAGGTTTCCTCATTGGTGCAGCGCGACGAGGTGATGCCGCCGACCGCGCCCTTGCCATACTGGTACTGGATGCGGCGGAATTCGCTGGCGGTGTGGGCCAGCGCTTCTTCCCAGCTGACTTCGCGCCACGGATCGGTGATCTTTTCGCGGATCATCGGGCTGAGGATGCGGTCGGTGTGGGTGGCGTAGCCATAGGCGAAGCGACCCTTGACGCAGGAATGGCCGTGATTGGCGTCGCCGGCCTTGTACGGCATCATCCGCAGCACTTCATCGCCCTTGACCTCGGCCTTGAACGAGCAGCCGACGCCGCAATAGGCGCAGGTGGTGACGACGGAACGCTCCGGCATACCTTTCTCGAGGATCGACTTCTCGCGCAGCGCGTCGGTCGGGCAGGCTTGTACGCACGCGCCGCAGGAGACGCATTCGGACTCGATGAAGCTCTCGTTCATCGAGGCGACCATGCGGCTTTCGAAGCCACGGCCCTCGATGGTCAGCGCGAAGGTGCCTTGCACCTCTTCGCAGGCGCGCACGCAGCGCGAGCAGACGATGCACTGCGCCGGATCATATTCGAAATACGGGTTGGAGGCGTCGCGGGCGAGATAGTCGACATTGAGCGAGCCGTTGCCGGGGGCGACGTGGTTGCGCCCGTCGGTGCCGTAGCGGATGTCGCCGAGGCCGATGTCGCTCGCCACCTTGTCGAATTCGCTCGCGCCGGTGCCGGCCGTTTCGCCGCGTCCGATGGCGTGGTCGGAGGCATACAGCTCCATCACGCCGCGCCGCACGGCGGTGAGCCGGTCCGACTGGGTCTTGACCGCGATGCCGTCAGCGACCGGCGTGGTGCAGGAGGCCGGCATGCCGTTGCGGCCCTCGATCTCCACCAGGCAGACCCGGCACGAGCCGAACGCGTCGACCATGTCGGTGGCGCACAGTTTCGGGATTTCGATGCCGGCCTCCATCGAGGCGCGCATGATCGAGGTGCCTTCCGGCACGGTCACGGTTTTGCCGTCGACGGTCAGCGTGACCTGCTTTTCAGCCTTGGAAACGGGCGTGCCGTAGTCGATTTCGTGGATCAGACCCATTGGAATGCTCCTATCCCTGTTTCTCTGCCAGCGTATGCGCCACGAGGGCGTTCGCATGGCCATGGCCGAGCCCGTGATCGGCCTTCAGCCAGTTCACGATTTCCATGTGTTTCTTGTCCGATTGACTGCGAATAAGCGTCTTCCAGTGCTCGATCGGCTGACCGTAGGTCTTTTCGATCGAGGGGAAATAGGAGGCGGGGCCTTTGACGGTGTCGTTCATTCGGCCGCCTCCAGCTGCGCGCGCGGGCGAAAATCGTCCGGGAAATGCGTCAGTGCGCTCATCACCGGGTAGGGCGTAAAGCCGCCCAGCGCACACAGCGAGCCGAACTTCATCGTGTTGCACAGGTCGGTGACCAGCTCGATCTGCTTTTCCGGCTCAGCGCCCTGCGCCAGCTTGTCCAGTGTTTCCATGCCGCGCACCGAGCCGATGCGGCACGGGGTGCACTTGCCACAGCTCTCGATGGCGCAGAACTCCATCGCGAACCGTGCCTGCTTGAGCATGTCGGCGCTGTCGTCGAACACAGCGATGCCGGCATGGCCGATCAGCCCGTCCTTGGCAGCGAAGGCCTCATAGTCGAACAGCGTGTCGAACAGCGCACGCGGGAAATAGGCACCCAGCGGGCCCCCCACCTGCACCGCCTTGACCGGCCGGCCCGTCGCCGTGCCACCACCAATGTCGTCGACGATTTCGCCCAGCGTCATGCCGAACGCGGCTTCGAACAGGCCGCCATGCTTGACGTTGCCGGCAATCTGGATCGGGATCGTGCCGCGCGAACGGCCCATGCCGAAATTCTTGTAGTGCTCCGGCCCCTTGTCGAGAATGATCGGCACCGAGGCGAGCGAGATGACGTTGTTGATGACGGTCGGCTTGCCGAACAGGCCGGAGATCGCCGGCAGCGGCGGCTTGGCGCGCACCACGCCGCGCTTGCCCTCGAGGCTGTTGAGCAGCGATGTTTCCTCGCCGCAGACATAGGCGCCGGCACCGGCGCGGATCTCGATGTCGAATGCGTTGGCCGAGCCCAGCACGCTTGCGCCCAGCACGCCGGCCTGCCGTGCCACCTCGACGGCGCGGTTCATGGTGCGGATCGCGTGCGGATATTCCGAACGGATATAGACGAAGCCCTTGGTCGCGCCGGTGGCAAGGCCCGCGATCGTCATGCCCTCGATCAACACGAAGGGATCACCCTCCATGATCATGCGGTCGGCAAACGTCGCCGAATCGCCTTCGTCGGCATTGCAGACGATGTATTTTTGCGCGCCCGCAGCCCCCAGAACGGTGTTCCACTTGATCCCGGTCGGAAAGCCCGCGCCGCCGCGTCCGCGCAGGCCGGACTCGGTGACGGTGGTGACGATGTCGGCGGGCGCCATCGTCGCGGCTTTTTCGAGCCCGACGAGGCCGCCATGGGCGCGGTAGTCGTCCAGCGAGACCGGATCGATGATGCCGCAGCGCGCGAAGGTCAGGCGGGTCTGCCGCGCGAGGAACGGAATCTGCTCGGCATCGCCCAGCGACAGCCGATGCGCGCCACCGTCAAGGAACCCGGCGTCAAACAGCGAGGCAACATCCTTCGCCTTCACCGGCCCGTAGGCAACTCGGCCGGCGTCGGTGGCGACTTCCACCATCGGCTCCAGCCAGTAGAGGCCGCGCGAACCGTTGCGCACGATGGTGGCGTCAATGCCGCGCGTGGCAAGCTCGGCGGCGATGGCTTTTGCGACCTTTTCCGCGCCCAGCGCCAGCGCGCCGGAATCTGCCGGGACATAGATGGTGGTGGTCATGTCCGTACCTCGGCGACAATTTCGTCAACTGCGTCGGCGTCGAGCCGTCCGATCACCTCGCCGTCGAGCATGGCGGTCGGGGCGCAGGCGCACAGGCCGAGGCAATAGACCGGCTCCAGCGTCACCGCGCCGTCGGCGGTGGTTTCGTGAAAGCCGATGCCGAGCAGGCGCTTGACCCGGTCGGCAACCGCGTCCGAGCCCATCGACTGGCAGGCTTCCGCCTGGCACAGTTTCAGCACGTGGCGTCCCGCCGGCGCACTGCGATAGTCGTGATAGAAGCTGACGACGCCGTGCACTTCCGCCCGCGACAGGTTGAGCGCCTCGGCAATGACGAGCAGCGATTCCTGCGGCACGTAGCCAAAATCTGCCTGGATCTCGTGGAGGATCGGCAGCAGCGGCCCGTCAAGGCCTTTCAGGCTCCTGACGATCTCTGCGGTGCGTGCCGAGATCTCGGTACTTTGCGCGTGCATCATGCTGCAGCGCCCTCCCTGTATACAGAATAAGCGGTCCTCAGTTTGATTGTGACGATCTCTGGCAGGAAATCAATAAAGCCCCGCCGTTGACTGATAGAAACCGTCTATCGATGGAGAACTCTGTATACGGCTTGGGTTATTGCTTCTGAAAAACTGCCGCCAGCTTCTGCGCTTCTTCAAGCA
>JBEBXE010000360.1:0-3736 GCA_040391705.1 Aerobium aerolatum | reverse complement strand
TGGCTCATATTGGCGAGGAATTCGGACTTGGCGCGGTCGGCCAGCACGGCGCGGCGCTGCGCTTCCTGCAGCTCCGTCTCACGTTGTTTCAGCTCGGAGATGTCGGTGCTGGAGCCGATGAGATGCACCCGCCCGGCGGCATCCATGAGACGGTTCTTCTTGGCGATGACGTGGCGGACACTGCCGTCGCGATGCCCCACCGTCTCCTCAGTCTCGTTCATTCGCCCGGTGGCGATGACTGCCTTGTCGCGTGCGGCAAACGCCCTGCCGCCCTCTCCAAAGATGTCGATGTCGGTCTTGCCCAGCGCCTCGTCCTTGGAGACCCCCGAGATGCCGCACCACGCCTGATTGACGAACTCGAACGCCAGCGTTTCCGACTTCACATAGGCCGACACCGGCAGTTCATCGAGCACGCGCTTGTAGAGCTCGATCTCGCCCATGCTGGAGCGAACGGCAGCCTCGCGCTCTTTCTGCTCGGTGATGTCGAGACGGATGCCGATATGCGAGCCATCGGCGGTGCGTGAATCAAACACCTTGAACCAGCGCCCGTCCGGCATCAGCCGCTCGGACATCGCACCAGCCTTGCGGCGCGCGTTGTAGGCCTGCGCCCACGCCTCGAAATCCTGATCGTACAGCGCATCGATGGCCGGATCGCCGCTGGTGCGGAAGTAGCCGACACGATGACCAAGCTCGAGCGCCTCGCGGAACGTCCGTCCCTTGGTCCATGTCGGCGCCAGCAGCGGCACCATGTCGTGCAGCTTGCGGTTGGCAAGCACGAACCGGTCGTCACTGTCATAGATGATGACGGCGGCCGGCATCGTCTCCAGCACGTCGGCCAGATAATCGTGCATGGTCTGGATTTCGACTTCGCGACGCTTCAGGTCGGTGACGTCGAAAAACGAGCCTGCGACAAAGTCCGCGCCGCTGTGCGTGCGCACGCGGTTCTTGCGCACGATCCGTGTCTGGAGCCGGTCGCGGCCGTCGACATCGACTTCGGCTTCGTACGGCGCACCGCTGGCCAGAACCTGACGTTCGTTGCCCTCGAACTGCGCTGCCTGATCCGACGCAATGACGTCGCGCACCGGTCGCCCCAGCAACGCCTCCGGCGTGGTGCCCATCAACGCCGCAAACGCCTGATTGGCCATGACGAAATTCAGCTGCGCGTCCTTGACGAACATCGGCTGCGCCAGGCTGTCGATCACTGCCTCTGCAAGCCTGGCCTTCTCCAGCGCGTCAACAAGGTGCGGCTGCCTAAGCGCATCGAAGGCGCCAAGCAGCGCGGTGACGTTGCAACCGATGCCGCGATAGCCAAGGAACACTCCGGCTTCATCGAAATGCGGCGTCCCGGACAGCGAAATCCACCGGCAGGTCGCGGTGGCGTCTTTCAGTTCGTAAAGGAAATCGCGAAACGGACGGTGGGCCGATACATCGTCAAAATGACTGGACGCGGCGTGGCCCGGCGACGGCGCTTTCATCAGCAATTGCAGGCGCGAACGACCGACAACGGCGCTGGGGTCGATCCCCGTTGCCGCGCGATAGCTGTCGGAGACGGCGGTGATCAGGTGCTCCGCATCGGAGTCCCACAGCCAGTCGGCACCGGCGTCGACCTCCATGCCGAAACGCCGATGGCGCGCGCCATCGTCCGCAGAACTATTCTCGCCGCACCCATCAGCTGTTTCAGCCGAGTCGGTTGCGTTGCGTCCCCCCCGCATTGCCACCGCTGGAACTCCCGCCCGGTTTGAGTCAGCGCGAAGTGTGCACGGCAAGGTTTAACGAGATGCTAACCATATGCTTGCGACGAAACTTCGGGCTTTTCGCCTTCCACACGGCATCTAATCGCAGATTTGCTGAACAGGCAAACCGTCAGTCTTTGGCAGCAAGGCCAAGCAGCGCCTGAACCGCCACCCCGTAGCCCGCCGCGCCAAGGCCGGCGATGACGGCGGTCGCCACCTTCGACATCAGCGAATTGTGGTAGACGGCTTCCCGACGGTGAATGTTGGAAATGTGCAGCTCGATGATCGGGCCGGGAAACATCTTCAGCGCATCCATGATCGGAACCGAGGTGAAGGTCAGCCCCGCCGGATTGATGACGATGCCGGCCGCCTGCGTGTCCGTCGCCTCGTGAATCCAGTCGATCAGTTCGTACTCGCGATTGGACTGGTGGAACGCCACCGGCGTGCCGCCGGCAGCCTGACGGCACATCGCCTCGACCTCGGCCAGCGTGGTGTGGCCGTAGATCTCCGGCTCGCGCTTGCCGAGACGGTTGAGGTTGGGTCCGTTGAGTACATAGATGGGCTTGGTCATGGTCAGTCTTTCGTCAGCCGGCGTAGCCCGCCATGCGGGGCAGCCAAAGCACGATCTCGGGGATGAAGGTGATCAGCGCGAGGCAGACGACCATCCAGAACAGGAACGGCATGCAGTCGCGGATGATGTCCTTGATCGGCGCGCCGGAAATGTTGGTCATGATGAACAACAGCATCCCGTAGGGCGGCGTCACCAGCCCGAGCATGATGTTGACCACCACCACGACGCCGAAATGCACCATGTCGATGCCGAGCGCCTGCGCGGTGGGAATGAACACCGGCACGATGATCAGCAGGATGGCGGTGCCTTCCAGCACGCAGCCCAGCAGCAGCAGGATCACGTTGACCAGAATGAGAAACTGGACCGGTGTCAGGTCCCATGCCGTCAGGATCACCCGCAGGCTGTTCGGAATATTCTCGACGGTCACGACATAGTTGAACACCAGCGAGCCGGCGATCAGCATGCCGATCGACGCGCTGGTCTTGGTCGAAATCAGCAGCGCGTTGTAGGCCTCGCGCGCCGTCAGGCTGCGGTACACCAGCACCGAGATGACCAGCGCATAGAACGCGGCAAGGGCTGCGGCTTCCGTCGGCGTGGTGACGCCGGTGTAGATACAACCGAGCAGAATGACGGGCATCATCAGCGCCGGAAACGCCCGCCAGGTGATGCGCGGGATATCGCGCAGCGGCACCGCTTCCTCGACCGGGAAGTTCTTGCGCCGCGCCGTCCACGCCACCTGCCCCATCTGCATCAGCGACATCAGCAGGCCTGGCACCACGCCGGCCAGAAAGAGGTAGCCGATGGAGGCGTCGGACACGAGCGCATAGATCACCAGCGGAATCGACGGCGGGATGATCGGCCCGATGACGGCAGTCACCGCAGTCAGCGCCGCCGCATAGCTCGGCGTATAGCGCCCCTCGCGGGTCATCATGTTCTGCATCATCCGACCGCTGCCGGCGGCATCGGCGATGGCCGAGCCCGACATGCCGGCAAAGATGATCGACTGAACGATATTGACCTGCGCCAGCCCGCCGCGAAAGCGGCCGACCAGCAGATTGCAGAAGCGCAGCAGGCGTTCCGTCATCGAGCCGCTGTTCATGATTTCCGCCGCCAGCACGAACAGCGGCACGGCAAGGATCACGTAGTTCGAATACATGCCGTTGAGAAACTGTTCCGCCACCGTGCCCATGTCGAGGCCGGCGAGCAGCAGATAGAGGATCGAGCCGCACATCATCGCCAGCCCGATCGGCAGGCCGAGAAAGGCCAGCCCGGTGATGACGACGATGGCGATGGAAAAGGGACTGGCAAGGTTCATACGCCGGAGCTCGCCTTGGTGGGGTCGTAGGCCTCGGGCGCCTGTCCGCGAACCGCCAGAACGGCGATCCAGATGTAGCGGACGATCATGGCGACGGCGAAGACGACATAGATGGAA
>JBEBXE010000359.1:0-3740 GCA_040391705.1 Aerobium aerolatum | reverse complement strand
TTCACGCAATTCCGGACGCAAAACCGCTTCGCACTTTTGCTGGAATTGCTCCTACCGCGCCGGCGTCAGCCGGGCGATGCCGTCGACGAGCGCTTCTTTCGAAATCTCGCCCATATGGACGGAACTCAGCAGCCCGTCAGCGCCGATGAACAAGGTCGCGGGCAGGCCCGGGACCGCATAGGTCATGCCGAACTGGCCGAGGGAATCCAGTAGCACCGTGTCGAGCGCGATGTTTTCAGCGGTGAGATAGGTTTCGATGGCCTCGCGGCCTTCGCCCTGATTGACGAAGACGAAGGTGGCGTGATCGGTTTGCGCTGCCACCTCCGCCATCATCGGCATCTCGCGGCGGCAGGGCGGACACCACGTCGCCCACAGATTGATCACGAGGGGGCGGCCAGCCAGCGCGGATGGCTGCATGGCCTCGCCGTTCAGTGTCAGAAAGCTTGCCTGCGGCAGCGGCGTCTTCGGCGCGCCGGCGGTCAGCCCAAGGACGAAGATAGTGATGAAGACCGCACAGGCAGCCGGCAACAACGTCCATGCGGCCTGCCGGATGTGGCGGCGGAAACGCCAGCCGGTGTAGGCCAGCGCTACCAAGATGCCGGCCTCGATGCTGAACCCGCCCTGCCAGAACGCCAGCGCGCGCAACGGTTCCGATGCGAAACTCTGCGCATGCAAGACGACGTGGCCGAGCCGTGCCCCGGCGATGAAAACCAGCACGGCCTTCCATGCCCAGTCGGAAAAGCCGCGGTCGACTTTTCGCGCCAGGATTTCGCTGGCAATCAGGAACGCGGCGATGGCCAGAATGGCGGCGAAGCGGTCAGGCGCGAAGACGAGCGGGCCGAGGGCGACAGCGTTCATCTCACCTGGCCTGCGCGATCGAGGTGTTCAGGGTCTGCGTCGTCACGTCGCCGATCAGCCGCGACCCTGCGATTTCCGCGCCGTTTGGATCGAAGAAGATCATCGTCGGTGGTCCGACCACGCCGAGGTCGCGCATCAGCGTCTGATTGGCGTCGTCAAGTTGCGTCAGGTCGACCTCGAGGCGCTGGAACCGATCCAGCCCGGCGACGATCTCGGCGCGGGGCAGCACATCGCGTTCGATGGCCTTGCAGGTGACGCACCAGTCGGCGGTGAAATAGACCAGCGTCGGGCGTCCCTCGGCCGCAGCCAGCTTGGCCTTGAGCTCGGTGGTTGAGCGGATTGGCGTGAAGGTTGCGGCCGTGATGGGCTGTGACGCACCTCCCGAGAGATGAACCAGAGGACGCAACGGGTCGGTGCCGCCGGAGGCAGCGCCAACGGCGAGGATGACGCCCGTCAACGCCAGCGCCAGACCTGCGGCCTTGCGAAAGCGCGGCAGGGCTTGCGGCGTGTCGGGAAGCCGATCGGCGACGCCGATGAAGACGGCTGCGGTAAGCAGCAACGCCGACCATAGGGCGAGCGTCAGCTGCGCCGGCACGATGCGCGCGGCCATCCAGATCGCGGCTCCCAGAAATACGAAGCCGAACAGATATTTGACCTGCACCATCCACGCGCCGGATTTGGGCAAAGCGCGGCTGCCAAGGGTTCCGAACGCAATCAGCGGCAGGCCCTGACCCAGGCCGAGGGCAAACAGCGCGGACGCGCCCAGCCACGCATTGCCGGTCTGGGCGATGTAGAGCAGGGCTGCGGCCAGCGGCGCGGTCACGCACGGGCCGACGATCAGCGCCGAGACGAAGCCCATCGCGCCAGCGCCACCGATGGAACCCCGGCGGCCGGCCTTGACGGTCGTCATGCGATCCATCCAGGCGGCGGGCAATTGCAGTTCGAACAGGCCGAACATCGACGCCGCCAGAAGGGTGAAAAGCGCCGCGATCGCGCCGATGGCGTAGGGCGATTGCAGCACGATCTGGAGGTTTTGCCCCGACCATGCTGCGACCATGCCAAGCGCGCCAAAGGCTGCCGCCATGGCAAGGACATAGGACGACGAGAGCACAAAGCCGCGGCGCGCCGTCAGGGTCTCGCCCTCGCGCGCCAGCATTGCGCTGAGGATCGGGTACATCGGCAACACGCAGGGCGTGAAGGCGAGCAGCACGCCAAAGCCAAGGAAGCTGGCGATCACCAACCAGACACCGCCGGAAGCCAGCAACGAACCGACCATGCCGCCACCAATCGCATCCTCGGCGAGCTGAAAGCCGCCTGTTGCTTCGCTCGCGGGCGGAGGTGGCGCAGCGATCGCGCCGAAGCCGACCGACACCTCCGACAGCGCAAGACTCTGCGTGTCGAGCGTCGCGGTTTGCGGCGGGTAGCAGATCGACTCTTTCTGGCAGCCTTGCCAGGTGATCGCGACCTGCCGGGGGACGTCACCATTCAGCTGCGCGTGGGCCTGCGCATAATAGACTTCCGAGGGGCCGAAATTGCCGTCGTTTTCTTCGACAACACCAGCCTCGGTGTGCAACGCCACGGCCGCTCCCGTTGCTGCGTCGGTGGCCGCAAGCTGCTCACGATAGAGATAGTATCCATCGGCGATCGTCCAGCGCAGGACGATCGACGCATCCTGCGCTCGCTCGATCGACAGCTGAAACGCCTTGTTCGCCGGGAGCGGTGCGGCCGTGCCGGGCAGCACTGACGCGACGATGATCAGGATGCTCGCAAGGAGTCGGAGAAGAGGTTGAAGCGGCATGATGGAAAAGCTCACGACGCTTCGCGCGCGTCCTGGACGACCTGACGGAAGCCCGCTTCATCAAGCGCCGAGGCGACAACGAACGGACCGATCAGGAACACCGGTGTGCCACGCAGGCCCAAAGCCTCGGCCTGGGTGTTGTTGCGCTTCAGCAGCGTGGTGATCGCGCCGTCGTGACGGCGGGCATCGGTATCGAGGCGGGCTATGTCGAGCCCGGACTTTTCGACGGCGGCGCGCATTTTGTCCTCGGGGACGCGGCCGCCCTCGATCGCCATCAGCGCGCGATAGGCCTGTTCGTACTTGCCCTGATATTTCGCCGCCAAAGCGAGCTTGGCGCCGTAGACCGAGCTCTGCGCCAGGATCGGCCAGTCCTTGTAGACATGCCGGATCTTGCCGTCCGATTTCATCACGGCTTCGAGCGGGCTGACGGTGCGTTTGCAGAACGGGCAGTTGTAGTCGAAGAACGAAATGATGGTGACATCGCCCTTCGGGTTGCCGCTGACGGGCGCATCCGGGTCGTTGAGGATCATCTCCGCCGACAGGTCATCGGCCAGTGCAGGCGCGAGTTGGCTCGCAAGCGCGAGCGTTCCCAGACCGGCAAGCAGCGCGCGCCTGTTCATCGAAACATTGCTCCACAGGCGCAACCGGCGCGCGCTCACATCAGACGAATTGCTCAAGACTACAGCTCCAGATCGACGAGTTCGGGGCCGACACGACACTGCGCAGCTTAAGGCAGGCTTAAGGTAGCGCGTCCGCGGCATTCCGTCCGCATGGCACCTATCCGCGAACGAAGGGCTGCAAGCGGCGGATCAGATCGCGCCGTTGCAGCGATCCGACCGAGCGGGTGCGCGCATATTCGGCGCCGCTGGCAGTATCGACGACGAAGAAGGTCGGCGGGCCGTCTGCACGCAGATAGGCAAGGAGTTCGCGGCTTGCCTCGTTCATGGCGGTGACATCGACTTTGATCAGGGCGATGTCTTCGAGCAAGCGTCTGACCGTCGGATGCGGAAACACGTCGCGCTCGACGCGCAGACAGACGCCGCACCAGTCCGCACGGATATCGACCAGTGCGAAGGGCGCGTGC
>JBEBXE010000358.1:0-3746 GCA_040391705.1 Aerobium aerolatum | reverse complement strand
GGCGATCGAACAGACGGAAGCGGCAATCTGCTGGGTCTCGGCGTGGGCGACGACGTCGCTGTCCGTGCGCACCAGACAAAGCCCGGAATTGCACCAAAACCCCTCGCCTTTAGCCGGTAGCTCGGCGGACAGCCCATCTTTCACGCGTGGCTTGACGACTGACGTGGCATTGAGTGCGCGCTGCCAGTTTTCGAGTGTAAAGGCGCGCGGCCGGGCGCGATTGACCGCAAGATTGCCGTCGGCCAAGCGCACGGCCACAAGCCGTGCATCTTCGGAGACGAGAACGTCGGGCAGATCGCGCGCCACCAGCAACAGGCCCCCGACCAGAATCAGCGGCGCGGCTACCCATCGCACGGCGCTGGACGACATGGTGAGCAAGGCCAGGGCGGCCGTCAGCACCAGCACAGCGCCGAGCGGAATCGCCCCCGTCGCGTCGTAGACCGAGCGTTCTGCCAGCCATAGCGCCACGCCATTCATCGCGGCGATGCCGAAACCCATGGCCTGCAAGGCCGGGCCGTCCAGTCCAAACGGCATCAGCACCGAGGCCAGCACCGCCATCGGCATGACGATCACCGACACGAACGGCATGGCCGCCAGATTGGCGAACAGGCCGAGCGGCGACACCTGCTGGAAATGCCAGGCGGTGAACAGCGCGGTCGCCAGCCCGGCAATGACGGAGGTCATCGACAGGCCGGAGGCGTAGCGGGCGCCGGTTGCAAGCACGCTCATCACCGGGCCGCTGCGCGATGCGCGGCGACGCCGTCGCCCTGCCCGCCAGTCCGTCCACGCCGAATAGGCGGCGACCAGCGCGGCGGTGGCGGCAAACGACATCTGGAAGCTGGGGCCGACGATTTCATGCGGCACGATCAGCAACAGGATGATCGCCGAGATGGCGAGATTGCGCATCGTCAATGCCGAGCGGTCGAACAGGATCGCCACCAGCATCACCGCCAGCATGATGAAACTGCGCTGGGCGGCGATATCGGCCCCGGAGACGAACAGATAGAACGCCGTCGCCGCCAGTGCGGCAAGGGCTGCGTATTTCTTCGCCGGGCGGCGCATCGAAAACGACGGCGACAGCGCAAACAGCGCCCGCATCGTCGCCATCACGGTGCCGGCGACCAGCGCCATGTGCAGGCCCGAAATCGAGATGACATGATAGAGACCGCTGATGCGCAGCGCTTCGTTGATCTCTTCAGGGATGCCTGCACGGATGCCGGTGATCAAGGCAGCGGCGATCGCGCCTTCAGCGCCGCCGATGCGGTCGGTGATGTGCTGGGCCATGCGCAGCCGCCAATCCTCGATCCAGGCGTTGAAGCGCGGCAGCAGGCCGGCAGGCGCAGCCGCGTCGAGCAGCGTCACGTTCGACAGGAAGAATCCGTTGGCACCAATGCCGTCGAAATAACTCTTGAAGGCAAAATCGTAGCTGTCGGGACGCAGCGGGCCGGACGGCGGCATCAGCCGCACAACGCCTTCGACCACGCCGCCGGGACGCAACGTGGCGGGGACGCTGCGGGCACTGGCGCGCACCCGCTGCGGCACATAGCGCAGTTCGGGCCGTCGCGTTGCCAGCACATCCACGGTGAGACGGACGCGCCCGGAAGCCTGGTGTTCCAGCGTCACCACCCTGCCGGTCAGCATCGTGGTGATTTCGGAGCCAAGCATCGGCGTGGCGATGCGCCAGGTCTGCACCTTGCCGGCCAGCGCGCCGATGAGGGTCATCAGGCAGAAAAAAGCCACCGCGCGCCAAAACGGCCGGTCGGGCAGCGTCGCCACGACGCCACCCAGCACAGCCGCGCCCAGCAGCAACGGCATAAGGCGCGGCTCGACCGGCAGCGTGAAATAGGCAACCGCACCGACCGCCAGAAACACCGGGATAAACAGGAACCCGTTGCCGAGTTCGCGATCTTTTTCCAGTGCGGTGCGCAGGGCAACAGCAGCGCGGTGGGCGATGGGTCGCAACTGCCGCGACGCTGGTGAAGACGCAGTGCGAGGCTGGCTGCCCGCTTCCGCGGTATCGGCGGGCGCAGAAGAAACGACGCCAAACTGCAGGCGTTCGTCTGCCGCGTGCTCGTCTGCCACGTCCATGCTGCGTCCCCAACCCCGGTAACCGCTTGCACGTCCAAGCCTCTATGCTACATGAACCCCAGCGAAAAACTATTGGGCTGCTGTTTGAGCCCCGCCCCCGATTTCGAGGAAAAAAGATGTCCGAAAAGGTCGTTACCCGTTTCGCGCCGTCGCCAACCGGTTACCTGCACATCGGTGGCGCGCGCACGGCTTTGTTCAACTGGCTGTACTCCCAGCACACCGGCGGCACGATGCTGCTGCGCATCGAGGACACCGACCGTGAGCGTTCGAGTGATGCTGCGACAGCGGCGATTCTCGACGGGCTGACCTGGCTCGGCCTGCAGTGGGAAGGTGAGCCGGTGTCGCAGTTCGAGCGCGCGGCGCGTCACCGCGAGGTTGCCGAGGAACTGGTCGCCGCCGGCAAGGCCTATCGCTGCTATGCGTCGCCGCAGGAACTGGACGAGATGCGCGAGCAGGCCCGCGCCGATGGCCGCCCGCCGCGCTATGACGGACGCTGGCGCGACCGCGACCCGTCGGAGGCGCCGGAGGGCGTCAAGCCGGCGATTCGCATCAAGGCGCCGCAGGACGGCGAAACGCTGGTGCGCGACCGCGTGCAGGGCGACGTGCGCTTTCCCAACAAGGACCTCGATGATTTCATCATCCTGCGTTCCGACGGCAACCCGACCTATATGCATGCGGTGGTGGTCGACGACCACGACATGGGCGTCACCCACATCATCCGGGGCGATGACCATCTGACCAACGCCGCACGCCAGACCGTGATCTATCAGGCGATGGGCTGGGACGTGCCGGTGATGGCACATATTCCGCTGATTCATGGTGCGGATGGCGCAAAGCTGTCGAAGCGCCACGGCGCACTCGGCGTCGAAGCCTATCGCGCCATGGGCTATCTGCCGGAAGCGCTGCGCAACTACCTCGCTCGTCTGGGCTGGAGCCATGGCGACGACGAAGTGATGAGCACGGCTGACATGATCGGCTGGTTCGAGATCGAAGACGTCAACAAGGGCGCGGCCCGCTTCGACTTCGCCAAGCTCGAAGCGCTCAACGGCGTTCACATGCGCAAGATGGACGATGCGGCGCTGCTGGCGCAGTTCCTCGCCACCCTGCCCTATATCGAGGACCGTGGCGCGATCCCGCTGGAGTTGAGCGAACAGCAGACAGCGATGTTGCTGGCGGCCCTGCCCGGCCTGAAGGAGCGCGCCAAAACGCTGGTCGAACTGGCCGACAGTGCGCAATATCTGTTCGTGACGCGCCCGCTGGCGCTGGACGAAAAGGCGGCGCAGATTCTCGACGCCGAGGCACGCGCCACCATTGCCGGCCTGTTGCCTGAGTTTGAGGCGCTGACCGAATGGAGCGCGCAGACGACGGAAGCCGCCGTTCGCGCCTACGCCGAAAAGACCGGCCTCAAGCTCGGCAAGGTCGCCCAGCCGCTGCGCGCCGCCAGCACCGGCCGCGCCACCTCGCCCGGCGTCTTCGACGTCCTCGCCGTACTCGGCCGCGAAGAAAGCCTCGGCCGTTTGCGGGATCAGGCGTCAAGCTAGGTTTCGCGCCTTCTGCACAGCGTCATCCCGGGAGCCGCAGGTTGCCCGGGATGAGAACCGACGTGCTCAATGATGTTCACGCCAATGGGTCCCGGCTCCTTGGCCGGGATGACGGAA
>JBEBXE010000357.1:0-3750 GCA_040391705.1 Aerobium aerolatum | reverse complement strand
GGGTTGATCGCGGTGACGAGGATCAGCTTGCCGTCCTTGTTGCCGCGCACCTGGCGGATGTACTCGGCCGAAACCTTGGCCTTGTCGTGCCCGTAGGGCAGCAGATGTTCCGCCGGAATGCCAAGCTTGGCGCCGATATCCATGATCGGCTTCTTGCTGGCGCCGCGCGCAATCTCGATGTCGGATTTGAATTCGCTCATGTGTGTCCCCCGACCTTAAGGTCTTGCAGCGCCTTTCTGCGGCGCATTTATCTGCCCATCAAAACCTGACGGCCCGTTGCATGCCACTCCAGAAATGTCACGCAATGGGCCGTTTGCGACGTTTATTGCGGAACCCCGCTCCTAGCGATCGAGGACCTGTCGAAGTTCCACGAGATTTGAGCGAACCTGCAGAAGGTTGAAGCCCATTGTCGCCAGGTGCGATGGGAAGAACGCACTCGACTCGTTGCCGTTGGAGATGATCCAGGGCTGTACGTTCAGCGACGCGCGCAGCTGCTCGTCAAGCCGTGCCCACAAAGCCGACAGGTTGCGCTCGGCAATGACGCTGGCAAAGTCCGAGCGCGCGCCTGCGAGGATGCCGGAATAGGCATAAAGCTGGCCGTAGGCGAACCAGAACCGGTCGTCGGCGCGTGTGTCGAACCAGCCGGCATCCGAGGCTTCGATACGCTGGCGCAGGATGTCCGACGTCGATCCGATATCGCCGGCGATGCGATCGATGAACTGCATCAGATTGTCCGCGCGCGCATCAAACGTTGCGTTGCAAGCACTCAGGCTCGTGTTGAACGCACGCAGCTTCTGCATCCCTTCGCGGTAGACGCTTGGCGACGGCCGCGTCGGACCACGCCACCCGATGTACCAGGCGGTCTCGCTCCACGCCATCGCGGTGCGCGCGTCTTGCAGGTTCTGGTCGATCTGCGATGTGCCGCGCACACGGCCGAGCGTATCGACCAGTTCGGTGGTCGTGCGACGCAGCACCTGGTTGATACCCAGCTGAAACGCCGCCTGATTGTCGAAGAACGGCGTGCGGCGCCATTCGAGGCCGAAAAAGCCCATCTTCGACACCACCATCGATGAAATCCAGGGATTCTGGTTCACGGTGTAGTCAATCAGGTCGGCTGTAACGGCGGTGATTGCCGACGGGTTGCAGGTCGAGGTCGCGTTGGTTCCCGCCGTCGTGGCAACCGGCGTCCCGGCAGAGACGTTGCGGTTGGAACTCCAGCTGTAGGCCTGCACATAGTCAGGATTGAAGTTCGCCCAGTTCTGGGTCACCCAGAAGAAATAGCCATAGAGACCGACAAGGGCGAGCAGGACTATCCCGATCGGTCCCTTGATGATCCAGCCGCGCTGCGCATACCAGCGACCCGCGGCCAAAAACGGCCAGCAAATCCACGCGATCACCAGACCGATGCCCTTGCCGATCGCCTGGAAGATGCGGGTGACGAAATTCACAATCGGATCGAGCATGGTTCACCCTCAGTCATGGAGACCGTAAAGGCGTGCGCGCAACGCAGCCTTATCCTTGAGATACGTGTCTTTCAGCACATCGACAACATGGTGCCGCCACGTCTCGCTGAAACCTTGGTAGTCGCGATAAAAACCCTGCTTGTTGAAGACATATCGCGCCAGAAAATCAAAGGGAACGAAATCGGAGATGAGGCGGTTCGTCAACCATGCGTCCGGATGCGCGGGATTTGCCCGCACCAGCAGGAAGCGGCGGTCGGGGCGCACATCGTTGATTTTCATCTGGCCGAGCTGCGAAAGCTCCCGCTTGGCGGCGTTCAGGAACGGAAACGTGCCTTCCCGGCTGATCAGGTCGGCATGGCTGTGTATCCATGTCTGCAGCCACACCCGATCAACGCTGGCAAGGTCGCGGGTCGGCTCCGACTGATGGATCAGCATCCGCACCGCCATCTCGGCGCGATGTTCGAGATAGCCGGACTCCTCGACCCATGATGAGCGTGGCAGTTCGATGCGGCCGGTCTCCAGCAGGAAATTGAACACCCGCTCCGCATCCTGCAGCGACAGATAGCTGACCTGCCACGGACGCGAGCGCTTGAACCCCGGCGCGGACGGATCGCTGATGACGGTCGTCATCGACGGGTCGATGAACACGTACAGCCCGCCGAAATGGCTGGTCCAATAGGCGGTGTGGCGGAAGATCACCTGTTCCGGCACCAGCGCGTTCTGCCGGATGTCGCCGGTCACCTTGGCAAGCTCGACCATGTGCTCGAGCGATGCCGTGTCGCGCCAGAAATCGGGCTCCTGCTTGAGACGGTCGACCAGCGTGGCAAGTTCCGTCGCCTTGCCGGTAACGTCTTCGGCCGACAGCACCTTGAACTCGACCTGGTTGATCGACAGCAGGTCCTCGATGTCCTCGACCTTGTTTACCGAATCCTCGATCTCGCCGTAGATCACGTCCTTGATGGTCAGCGCGTTGATGACCCGCGCATTGGCGGTCATGAACTCGTACAGCAGCTTCGACGTGTTGGAGAACGCCGTGTGCACCACCGGAAGGTTGATCTGCTGCGGGCTCAGGATGATAAAGCGGCGGTTGACCTCGTTGGGATCGAGATAGTTGAGATCGCCGAGATCTTCAGCCACCTGCGGCGAAAATCCGCTGCGGTCGATATCGATGCGCGCGCGCGTCGTCGGCGTCAGCCCGAACGCTTTCAACGCCTTGTTGTAGCGCTCGATCAGGTGCGGCTCCTCGACGGGCAGCAACCGGCCATAAATCAGTTCGTTGTCGCGCAGAAGGTCCATCAGGCGCTCCATAGCCCCTTGGCTTTCAACGCCTCGATGTCGGCAATCGCGCGCTCGCGCAGTTTCGCGTCGCGCACGATCTTCTCGACAGCAACATCGTCGGACTTGTCGGAATAGCGGAATTCGGAATCGGCGTAGCGATTGATCTCCTGCACCACCATCTCCATCGTGAACGGCCGACGCAATTCCGCGATCATCGCTTCCTTCTCGTCATAGGACTTGCCCATGAAGACGTCGCGGGTTTCGAACCATTCGTCCGGCAGGTCGATATCCATCGCCCGCATCTTGATCGCGTCGGTGACGTTCTTGATCGCGCGGCCGGTGAAGCGCGGCTCGGCTTCCTTGATGCGGTGAAGATAATCGCCGACATCGGCCATCGTCTTCGGCGCGCCGCGTTCATCCATGAAACGGTCATAGACTTTGCGCAGTCCATCTTCCTGCGGCTTTGAGTATCGCTCATACGCGGTTTCGACCGCGCTCTTGATCTCTTGCGCGGAAAACAGCGTGTGGTCGCCCAGCGGAATCTTATGGTTCTTGCCCGCCAGCAGCACGAAGATATCGATGTAGTCGTCGCGCGTCTGCGGCCCGTCGACCAGCCAGCGCGCGCCCGCACGCTGGCGCAGCGCGTCATCGACGTTTTCCGGATAGTTCGAGAACATGCCGAACGAGCAATTGCCACGCACCACCGTGCTGGCCCCGGCAAACGCGTCCATCAGCACGCCGGTGATTTCCTGCTGCCCCGCCGAAGCGCGATCGTCCGACCGTTTCGCCGCCACCTGGTCGATGTCGTCAATGGTGCCAAAGCCGATCGAGCGCGGGCTCAGCACATTGTTGATGAACTGGCGGCAGTTCTGCCCCGACTTGCCCTGATAGGACGAAATCTGGTCGACGCCGAAATTCTCGTAGTGGAACGGTACGCCCGCCACCTGCGCATAATCGTTGACGATGCCGGCGATCATCTGGATCAGCGTCGTCTTGCCGGTACCCGGCG
>JBEBXE010000356.1:0-3750 GCA_040391705.1 Aerobium aerolatum | reverse complement strand
TCGCCGATATACATGCCGGGGCGCTTGCGCACCGCATCCAGGCCCTTCAGGACCTTGATCGAGTCAGCGCCATATTCAGCGCTGTCGCCGTTGCCGTGTTCGGTCTCGTCGCTCATGAAATTCCGTTTCTGCCGTTCTTGGAGACGGCGATTCAGACAGATTCGAATCACCGCCGAAAGATAGTCAAGATATAGGCTCTGGAGTGTTGTTTTCCAAGGTTTGGGGGTGATTCGGCTGGGGATGTGCTCGTTTACCGGCCAGATTCGCCATTTGAATGCGGCAAGCCGCGTTTCTACATTGGGTTGGCCTCATACGGAGTCTGTTATGGACACGAAACCACGCCCGTTCATCCCTCCGGCGCCCAAGCCGCGCACCACGCCGCCATCGACATTGCAGATGATGCGGATCGTCTATCGCAACCCGCTCGAGCTGTGGGGCGAGCCGTCTTACAACGAGCCTTACGTCTCGATTCCGACCGGCATCGGCGGCCCGCTGGTGATCGTCAACGACCCGATGCTAATCAAGCATATCCTGGTCGATAATGCCAGAAACTATCGCATGGCGCGGGTGCGCCAGAAAGTGCTGCGCCCGATCCTGCGCGACGGTTTGCTGACGGCGGAGGGCGATGTCTGGAAGCGTTCGCGCAAGGCGATGGCGCCGGTGTTCACGCCGCGCCACATCACCGGTTTCGCGCAGCCGATGCTGCGTGTGTGCGAGGACTTCACCAGCCGCTATGTCGACGGCTCCGTTGTCGATGCCGCCCACGACATGACGATGCTGACCTATGAAATTCTCGCCGAGACATTGTTTTCGGGCGAAATTGCCGGCGACCCCAACGCTTTCGCCAAGCAGGTGGATCACCTGCTGGAGACGATGGGACGCGTCGATCCGCTGGACCTGATCGGTGCGCCGGACTGGCTGCCGCGGCTGACCCGCCTGCGCGGCTATCGCGTGCTGCGGTTCTTTCGCGGGCTGGTCGCCGAGACGATCGCGATGCGCAAGGCCAAGCTGGCGCGTGATCCCGACGGCTCGCCGAGCGATTTCCTGACGCTGCTGCTGAAGGCCGAGGGGCCGGACGGACTGAGTGCTGCCGAAATCGAGGACAACCTCATCACCTTCATCGGCGCGGGCCACGAAACCACGGCGCGGGCGCTCGGCTGGACGCTGTTCTGCCTTGCCGAAGCGCCCTGGGAGCGCGAGCGCGTCGAACAGGAAATCGATGCGGTGCTGGCGACGACGCCCGATCCCAACGACTGGCTGGCCAAAATGCCGTTTACCCGCGCGGCGTTCGAGGAAACGATGCGACTCTATCCGCCGGCCGCCGCGATCAGCCGCGAGGTGATCGAGCCGGAACGCTGGCGCGACCTCGACATCATCAAGGGCGCGCAGTTGCAGATCATGCCGTGGACGATCCACCGCCATCGCAAGCTGTGGAAAGACCCGGACGCCTTCCTGCCCGAGCGCTTCCATCCACAAAACCGCGACGCCATCGACCGGTTCCAGTACCTGCCGTTCGGCGCGGGCCCGCGCGTCTGCATCGGCGCGGCGTTCGCCATGCAGGAAGCGATCATCGCGCTCGCCGTGCTGATGGCGCGCTTCCGCTTCGACACGCTGCCGCAAACCAAGCCGTGGCCGGTGCAGAAGCTGACGACACAGCCGCAGGGCGGCCTGCCGATGCGCGTCAGCCGGCGCTGAGAAAAGCGCTAGACCAGGGCGAACACCCGCGCCGGCCCGCCGGTGGCATTGCGGATTTTCGGCGCACCCACCACCAATGTCGCGCCGGTTGCCGGCAATTTGTCGAGATTGGCGACGCCCTCGATGCCGTATTTGCCTGCCGGCAGCCACGAATAGTGGACGGCGAAATCGGGGGACTGACCGAAGTCGAGCGAGAGCGTGTCGACGGCAATCGCCGCCGCCTTGCTGTCTTCGAGCAGCTTGTTGGTGGCTTCGACATGGAAGCCGGGAAAGTGCATCGTGCCCTTGTCGTCGGCGTTGCGGAAGCCGTCGCCGGTGACCTTGTCGCCCCAGCCGGACAGCATGGCAACGCACGCTCCGTCGGGAATGGCACCGTGCTGGGCGACCCAGGCGTCGATATCGTCAGGCGTCAGTTGCGCGTCGGCGTTGTCGGCAGCCTTGGCGCGAATGTCGATCACCACCAGCGGGCAGATCAACTCGCTGACCTCCAGTTCGGCGACGGAACGGCCATCGGCGGAAAAGTGCAGCGGCGCATCGATATGGGTGCCGCAATGCTCCTCCAGCCGCCAGTAATTGAGGTTGTAGCCGTCGGAACCGATCTTGTATTTCGGCTCCATGAAGAACTGCTGCTTGCCGTCGAAGGTGGGGAATTGTTCGTGCAGTTCGTGGGTCAGGTCTTCGGCGCGCTGCGGGGCGCTTTGGGCAAACAGCTGTGCGGGCGCAGCGGTGGCGGCCAGGGCGGCAGCACCGGCGGCGGCGGCGCTGCCACGAAACAGATCGCGGCGGTTGAGCATGCGCGATTTGACGCTTTCAATAACGCAATGATGGCACATCGTTTCCTCCCAGATCGCCATGGTGACGCAAGGGAAGAATGGTTCAGCGCCGGTGTTGGCGCAAGCGCAAGTTTTCCCAGGCCGTCACCGGCCTTGGAAAATATTGGCGACATGCACGGGCCAGCGACGCGGCAGGACGGCGACCATGTCGAAGCGCAGCGACAGTCTTGCGTGGTCGGGCTGGCGCATCAGCCAGAGATCGGCGGCGGCTTCGATGCGCCGTTCGGAGATGCGGCCGATGGCGTCCATGGCTTCGATCAGGGTGGGGCGCAGCTTGACCTCGACGATCAGCACCAGATTGCCGCGCCGGGCGATCAGGTCGATCTCGCCGAGCCTGGTCTTGTAGCGTCGGGCGACGATGCGATAGCCCCAGAGCATCAGCGCGAGCGCAGCGAACAGCTCGCCGCGATGGCCGCGCCGTTCGTGGCGTTGCCGCTCTGTGCGGCGGCTAGCCGCCATCGCCTTTCAGGTCCATCAGGCGGCGGTAGAGATCGGCCTTGCGCCCGCCGGTCATCTTGGCGGCTTCGCCGGCGGCCTTGGACGACCCCAGTTCGGCAGCCAGCGACAGCAACAGCGAGTCGATATCTGCGCCGGTGGGCGCATCGGCCTGCAGCGGCGGCCCGACGCAGATGACGACCTCGCCGCGCGGCGTGTCGGCCTGCGCATAGGTCTCGGCCAGCGTTGCCAGCGAGCCACGGCGGAATTCCTCGAACGTCTTGGTCAGTTCGCGGCCGATGGCGGCGGGGCGGTCGCCCAGCACCTCCAGCATGTCGGCGAGCGAATCGGCGAGACGCCGGGGCGATTCGTAGAAGATCAGCGTTGCCGGCGTGACGCGCAGTTCCTCCAGCCGGGTCTTGCGCTGGCTGGATTTGGACGACAGGAAGCCGGCAAACAGGAAGGTGTCGGATGGAAGCCCCGAGCCGGTCAGCGCCGACAGCAGCGCTGATGCGCCGGGGATCGGGATCACCTTGCCGCCGCCCGCGACCACCTCGCCGACGAGGCGATAGCCGGGATCGGAGACCAGCGGCGTGCCGGCATCGGACACCAGCGCCACGCTCTGGCCGGACAGGATCGCCTCCACCAGCCGTGGCCCGGCCTCGGCGGCGTTGTGCTCGTGATAGGGCGTCGACCGGCGGCGGATGCCGTAGCGGTCGAGCAGCACCCGCGTCACCCGCGTATCCTCGCAGGCGAGAATGTCGGCGGCGGCCAGCGTTTCCAGCGC
>JBEBXE010000355.1:0-3758 GCA_040391705.1 Aerobium aerolatum | reverse complement strand
TGCAGCCGCCAGAACCCGGCGCGCGCGCCGTATTCGTAGATCGATTCCATGTTCCAGTGACGCTTGCCCGGCCATGGGGCTGCGCCGACCACTTCCGACAGGAACGCTTCGGAGGCCGCATCGCCGTGCAGGACGCAGTTCTCGCCGCCTTCTTCGTAATTGATGACGAACTGCACGGCTACGTTGGCGCCGCCCGGCCAGTTTGCATTGGGCGGGTTGGCACCATAGCCGCGCATGTCTCTGGGGTAACGCATGTGGTCTCCTGCGCGGGGTTTCATCTAGGATAGTTGAAAACCACTATGCTATTCCCCCACGAAAGTTTGAAAGAGTTTTTGTCGCTATCCGGCTCTGCCTGTATGCTAGCATCGAATAGTCTGTCCCTATTTGGGCGTGTCCCTATTGGGCGTGTAATGCCGTCCACCGGCAATGAGGAGGCCATCATGGCGCAGGCAGGGGCCGGAAGGCTCACAACCCACGTTCTGGATACGGCATCGGGCAAGCCTGCCGCAGGCATGAAGATTGCGCTTTATGCGGTGAACGGCAACTCGCACCGCAAGATCAAGGATGTGGTGACCAACGCCGATGGCCGTTGCGACGCGCCGCTGCTGGAAGGCGCGGATTTCCACACCGGCCAGTATGAACTGGTGTTTTTCGCCGGCGACTATCTGCGCGCCAGCGGGGCCGCGCTGCCCGATCCGCTGTTCCTCGACCAGATTCCGATCCGCTTCGGCATGGCCGAAAACTCGCATTATCATGTGCCGCTGCTGATCTCGCCATTCGGCTATTCCACCTACAGGGGGAGCTGACGATGGGCGTGCGTTCTGAAATCCGTTTCCTGCTCAACGACGAAAAGGTCGCGCTGAGCGACATCAAGCCGGACGAGATGCTGCTCGACTATCTGCGCATTCGCCGGACGCTGCGTGGCACCAAGGAGGGCTGCGCCGAGGGTGACTGCGGCGCGTGCACGGTGCTGGTCGGGCGGCAATCGCGCGACGGGCTGGTCTATGAAGGCGTCAACGCCTGCATCCGTTTTCTCGGCTCGCTGGACGGCTGCCACGTCGTGACCGTCGAGCATCTGGCGGCGCGCGATGGCGCGTTGCATCCGGTGCAGCAGGCGATGGTCGACTATCACGGTTCGCAATGCGGCTTCTGCACGCCGGGCTTCGTCATGTCGCTCTACGGCCTGTGGATGCGCACCCCCAACCCGTCGGACGAGGCGATCGAAAAGGCGCTGCAGGGCAATCTGTGCCGCTGCACCGGCTACGAGCCGATCATCAAGGCGGCGCGTGCAATCTCGTCCTATGGCGATGCCGGACGCGATCCGCTGGCGCTGGAGCGCGCGGCGGTGACGAACGCATTGATGGCAATGCAGGACGGGCAGCGGGTCGAGATCGGGCAAGGCAGCGAGCGGCTGGTGGTGCCGGCGTCTGTCGACGATCTGGCCGCCGTGCTCGACGCCGAGCCGAATGCGACCATCGTTGCCGGTTCGACCGATGTCGGCCTGTGGGTGACCAAGCAGATGCGCGCGATTGCGCCGGTGGTGTTCATCGGCGGGCTGACCGAATTGCAGACCGTGTCGGAGACCGGCGGGGTCGTCAGCATCGGCGCGGGTGTCAATTACACCACGGCGCGTCGCGAACTGGCGACGCGCATTCCGCAGCTGGCGACGCTGATCGAGCGCATCGGCGGCGATCAGGTGCGCAACATGGGCACCATCGGCGGCAACGTCGCCAACGGCTCGCCGATCGGCGACATGCCGCCGCCGTTGATCGCGCTGGGCGCGACGCTGACCCTGCGCAAGGGCGGCCTGCGCCGCGCGATGCCGCTGGAGGATTTCTTCATCGACTATGGCAAGCAGGATCGCGCCAAGGGCGAATTCGTCGAGGCGATCCACGTGCCGGTGCCCAAGCCCGGCGCGCTGTTTGCGGTCCACAAGATCGCCAAGCGTCGCGACGAGGACATCACGGCGGCGCTGGGTGCGTTCCATGTCGTGGTCAAGGACGGCCATGTCGCGTCCGCCTGCATCGCCTATGGCGGCATGGCGGCAACGCCCAAGCGCGCCAGGACGGTCGAGGCAGCGTTGATCGGCAAGCCGTGGACGCTGGAAACCGTCGAGGCGGCGATGCAGGCGTATCCTGACGACTACACGCCGCTGAGCGACATGCGCGCCTCGGCGGATTATCGGATGCTGGTGGCGAAGAACCTGCTGATGCGGTTCTATCTCGAAAGCACCGGCACGACGGCACCGATACGCGTGTCGAGATACGAGGCGGCGTGACCATGACCAAGCACACCCCCAATCTCACAGCCGAAAAGATCACCGGCGGCGTTCATGCCGATGTCCGTCATGATTCCGCACACAAGCATGTCGCCGGCACGGCGGTCTATATCGACGATATGCCGGAGCCTGCCGGCACGCTGCATGCGGGCCTCGGCTTTTCCACCGTCGCCAACGCCACCATCCGCTCGATGAACCTCGATGCCGTGCGCGCCGCGCCGGGTGTCGTCTGCGTGCTGACGGCCGCCGACGTGCCGGGCGTCAACGACATCTCGCCTTCGGGCATGGAAGACGATCCGGTGCTGACCGACGGCACGGTGTCGTTTCACGGCCAGCCGATCTTCTGCGTCATCGCGCAGACGCGCGATCAGGCGCGCCGCGCCGCCAGGCTGGCCAAGGTCGACTATGACGAACAGAAGCCGGTGGTCGACATCTGGTCGCTCGATCCGGCGACCGACAAGCAGGTCTGGACGCCGCTGACGCTGACGCGCGGCGATGTGGCCACCGCGCTGGCGAGTGCGCCGAAGCGTCTCGCCGGGCGCATGCGGCTGGGCGGGCAGGACCATTTCTACCTTGAAGGCCAGGTGGCGCTGGCGGTTCCCGGCGAAGACGACGAGGTGACGGTTTACAGCTCGACGCAGGGGCCGAGCGAAACCCAGCATCTGGTCGCGCATGCGCTGGGCGTGCCGTCCAACGCGGTGACCATCGAAATTCGCCGCATGGGCGGCGGCTTCGGCGGCAAGGAAACGCAGGCCAATCAGGTGGCAGCCCTGGCGGCGATTGCGGCCAAGAAGCTTCACCGCGCGGTGAAGCTGCGGCTTGACCGCGACGAAGACATGGTCGCCACCGGCAAGCGCCACGATTTCGTCATCGACTACGATATCGGCTTTGACGAAGACGGCCGCATTCTCGGCGTCGACTATCTGTTTGCGCTGCGGGCGGGGTTTTCCGCCGATCTGTCCGGTCCGGTCGGCGACCGGGCGCTGTTTCACTGCGACAACGCCTATTTCTTCCCGCATGTGGAAGCCAAGACGGCAATGTTTCACACCAACACCGTGTCGAACACCGCGTTTCGCGGGTTTGGCGGGCCGCAGGGCATGGTCGGTGCGGAGCGCATCATCGATGAGGTGGCGTTTGCCGTCGGCAAGGACCCGCTCGAGATCCGCAAGCTCAATTTCTACGACGAGATGGGCGTTGCCGGCGAGCGCAACCTTACGCCGTATCACCAGAAGGTCGAAGACTGCATCATCCAGCGCATCGTTGCCGAGCTGGAGGTGAGCGCAGACTATGAAGGGCGGCGGCGCGAGATCGCGGCGTTCAACGCCAACAGCCGCTACGTCAAGCGTGGCATCGCGCTGACACCGGTGAAGTTCGGCATCTCGTTCACCAAGACCGAGTCGAACCAGGCCGGGGCGCTGGTGCATATCTACGCCGACGGGTCGGTGCATATGAACCATGGCGGCACCGAGATGGGGCAGGG
>JBEBXE010000354.1:0-3764 GCA_040391705.1 Aerobium aerolatum | reverse complement strand
CCTGGATCGGCATGCGCGCCATGATCATGCCGGGCGTCACCATCGGCGAAGGCGCGATCATCGGCTCCGGCGCGATCGTCACCAGGGATGTCGCACCTTACACCATCGTCGGTGGAACGCCGGCCGTCGCTGTGCGCCAGCGCTTTCCGTCGGATGTGGTCGAAACCCTGCTGGCGCTCGGCATCTATCGCTGGGAAAAGGCGAAGTTCGACGCACTGCGTTCCTATATCTGTGCCGACAACATCGGCGAACTCGCCGCTGCAGCGGTGCGCTACGACGAAACCGGGACGATCTAGCATCAGCCGCTGCCACGCGCTGCCTGATTGAGCACCACCAGCAGTTCGGTGCCCGGCCGCATGACGGCGGCCAGGCGCTCACTACTGGCAACGGCCGTGTTCTGCGCTGTCTTGGCCCAGCGCACCACGAACACGACCGTATCGGCATGCGAGGCGAGATACAGGCCGTCGACCTCCGTATCGATTGGCGGGCAGTCGAGAATGATGTGATCGAAATGCTGCCGAGCGGCGACCAGAAGCCGCTCCAGCGCTCCCTCCGGCACAAGCTGGTCAGCCGCCACATCTCCACCGCCGACCACCAGCACCGGCGTGCGCGGATCGCAGATGCCGTGGTGGTGAAAATCCGTGTCGGACGGCCAGCCGCTGAGCAACCCGGCAATCCCGCGCGGAGCCTCGATACCAAGCTGGCGATACACACCCGGCTGCCGCAAATCGCCGTCGACGATCAGCACGCGCTTACCCGCCATGGCGTAGGCGCGCGCCAGCGCCAGTGCCACCGTGGTCTTGCCCTCTCCGGCCACTGACGACGCCACCAACACCACCCTGCCCTTGGCGTCCTGCAGCTCCCCTGCGTCGGCTGCATTGCGTCCGGCGATGTCGACGATGGCCCGCAAGCGCCGCACGCCCTCGCCATAGGGTGACGACTGCGCGGCCAGCACCGTGTCGGCGACGCTGGGCGAACCGTAGGGCTTGCGTTGAACTGGCAATGCAACGCACAGCCGTCGGCGCAACACAGCCTGCGCCTGCGCGACTGAGGTGAAGCCGCCGGCAAGGTTTTCAGCCACAAAAGCGGCGGTCACGCCGAGCCCGAGACCGCCAATGCCGGCCAACGCGACGATCAGTGCCGCGTTTGGAAAGCTTGGCCGCGCTGGGGCCAGGGCTGCGGAGACGACGCGGCTGTCGGCGACCTGCAACGACGATTCCGTTTCGAGGTCCTGCGCGCGTGATAGAAGTGCCTGATATTTGGTGGTGGCATTGCGGGCAACCTGCTGCAATCCGTACAACTGGGCGAGGATATGCGGCGGCAGCGTGGTGGTCATAATCGTCGCCCCCAGCGCCTGCCTTTCAGCCGCGACCGCAGCCTCAGTGGCGTCCAGCGCGGCCTGCGCGGCCGCAAGCTCTTGTTGCGCGGCAGCGTCGAGCAGCGTCTCGATCCCGGCCAGCCCCTGCTTGAGCGCCACTTCGCCGCCGCTCCCGGCTGGGGTGCTCTCCAGCGCGCCGACAAGCCGAACCCGCTCGCGCTCAAAGCTCAGCGCCGCCTCCGACTTCACAGTTGCGCCGAGCGTCGACCAATTCGCCACGCTCACGCTGGCGCGCAGCGCGCTGACATGAGACGCCGTTTCCAGACGTCGTGCGGTTAGGTCAGTCATGCGCTGGTGCATGTCGCGCAGCTCGGAACGACCGGTCAACGCAACGATCTCCTCGAGATTGTCGAAGATGTAGCGGCTGAATTCCGTCTCGGCGAGAACGAGCGTCCGGCGCGCCTCGTCGCTTTGGCTGGCGATGATGTCCCGGGCGGCAAGCGTGTTGTCGATCTTCGTCGCGAGCTGGTCGGCGATGTAGCTTTGCGCCAGCGCGTTGGCCAGGCGCGCCGCCTTTGCCGCATCGCCGGAGCCAACCGTCACCGCAATTACATAGGTCAGTCCGCGGCGTTGCACGGAGACGGCCTTCCGGAAGCGGTTCAACACCAAACCCAGCGCAGCCTCGCCCGTCGGCGGCGCGGCTTGCGCACGACCCGTCCACACCGCCACGCGATCCCGCCATCCCGGTTGCGGGGCGAATTCGACGTCATCGAACAGCTTCTGGCTACGAATGGTCTGCATCAGCACGCCGTCGGAGCCGAGAATCTCGACTTCGCTGTCCACCCGCGCCGTCTCGGAAGCGGCAGAACTGCCCTGCAGCGTCGGATCGAGAAGATTTTTGCGTGAGGTGTCGATGAGGATGAGCGCAGACGCGGTGTAGGTTGGCGCCAGCAGCTTGACCGTACCGATCGCGCCAATGACGGCAAGCAGGAAGATGGTAGCGATCAGCCGCCAGCGGCGACGCAGGATGGCTGCGAGATCGCGAAGATCGAGTTGATCCGGAGCATGACCGTCCACGGCACCCCCTCCAGCCGCACGCGGCTGTATGACGAGACCGATGTCCAGTAGAAATAGTGCGCTGCCAGCGTCACGCGCTGTTCAGCTGCGTTCCCCGGTCCCCGTCGATACAATAGAAAAATAGCGAACGAATATCAATATTCGGAATCGACAGACGTCACGAAGATACGTGCACTCAGCGAAACAACGTTACTTGCAGCGGACTTCTCAAGCGAACGGCACCGCTGGTGTTCCGGGCGGCAGTTTTGCCTCGTCCTCGGGCTCGACATGGATGACGACGCGCACCGACGGGATCTGGGCCTCCAGCGCCTCCTCGATGCGGTCGCAGATGGCGTGGCTCTCACCAACACTCATGGCTGCATCGACGACCATGTGGAACTCGATGAAGGTCGCACGCCCGGCAATTCGCGTCTTCAGGTCATGGACTTCCAGTGCGCCGCGTGAGTTGGCCGAGATGATATCGCGGATCTGGATATGCTCTTCGACCGGAACGGCCTGGTCCATCAACCCGTTCAGCGACGTGGTGATGACTTTCCAGCCCTGCCAGAGAATGTTGAGCGCGACGAGGAACGCCAGCAGCGGATCGAGGAAGTACCACCCTGTCAGCACCGCACCGATAAGGCCGGCGATGACGCCGACCGACGTCACGACGTCGGTCATGATGTGGTGGCCGTCGGCTTCCAGCGCCGGCGACTTGTCCTTGCGGCCGACGCGGATCAGCAGGAATGCCCACACCGCGTTGATTGCGGCCGCAACGCCGTTGATCGCCAGGCCTTCCCACGGCTGCTCCAGCGCACCCTGTATCTGCCAGGAGCGCCAGACCTCGGCCATGATCAGCAGGGCTGCGACGACGATCAGCACCCCTTCCAGCACGGCGGAGAAATACTCCGCCTTGTGATGACCGTACTGGTGATCCTGATCGGCCGGCTTGTGGCTGACCGAAATCGCCCAGAGGGCGGCGAACGCTGCGATCACGTTGACGATGGATTCGAGCGCGTCCGAATAGAGCGCGACCGACCCCGTCATCCACCACGCGACAAACTTCAGGCCCATCACGCCAAAGGCAATGATGATGGACCATGCAGCGAGACGCCGTATCCTCTGCTTGGATGACAAACCTAGACCGCCTTACCTTTAGCCTTGCGCGGCAGATGCGCGACGACGTTCTCGATCATCCGCATGCCGGCATCGTGGCCGAGCGTCATGATCGATTCCGGATGGAACTGGACCGCCGCTATCGGCTCGCTTTTATGCTCGAACGCCATGACAACACCATCCTCGGTTTCGGCGGTCACCAGAAATTCTTCAGGCAGAAGCTGCCGGTCGGCAAAAATCGAATGGTAGCGTCCGACCGTAACTTCCTTGGGCA